>JAGRNA010000020.1 GCA_020441005.1 Leptospiraceae bacterium | reverse complement strand
ATACTGCTCCCAACCGCACGGACAAATACAATGCTGCATTCGATCCCAGACAAGATTCATTTTGACCAGGAGCATTTGTTTATCACCTGGAAAGACGGCCGGGAATGCAGCTGGAAGCTGCTGGAACTGCGGCGCGCCTGCCCCTGTGCAACCTGCCGGGGCGGGCATAGTGCAGATTCCATCCCGATCACGGGCAGTATTCAATCTATTAAGCTGAGCGATTATAGCAAGGTCGGCCGCTATGCTCTGCGGCTGGTCTGGTCGGATGGCCATGACAGCGGTGTCTACACCTTCGATCGGCTGCGCGAAAGCTGTGATCAAGGCTCAGCGTTTTAAACGGGAACGCTGAGATGCGCCTCAACCCGGGGGGACTGTATTGGGCCAGCCGCCCCGGAACAGATCCGCTTTTCATTTACACAAAAGGCCCTTTGGCTCTACTGGACGCCGAGTCAGCCAGTGAGCGGTCAGACTCGGGAGATCACTATGCAAACTTTACGAATCATTTTGGCAGCGCTGCTCGTCAGTCTGCTGTGGAATCAATGCGGCCAAACAGAGTCCAATCAAGACTCCAATTCTATTTCCATGTTTGTGGCCGCGAACAGCGGTCTGGTGGTGCGTGATGCACCCAATACCAAGGGCAAAAAACTGGGCGTTTTGCCCTTTGGATCGGAGGTCAATGTAGTCAAACAGGCCCCGGATCAGGTAAGCATCGGCGGCAAACATGGCCGCTGGACCCAAATTGATTTTGAGGGCACCCAGGGCTGGGTTTTTGGCGGTTTTTTAACAGCCAATGTACCGGCCAAACCCAGGGCACCAATCGTCACCAGCCTGCAAGCTGGAGATACTGCCTGTTATGTTGATCTGGACTATGACGGCCGCAAGGAATCCAAAATGGCAAACTTTGAAGTGTGCGATATGGACCTGGTCGGCAAGCGGATCCTGTTTACAACGATCAAGGGCAGCGTTGCCGCGGCTTCCTGCCAGGGCGATCCGGAGTGCAGTGCGACTGAGACAGTCGAACTGATCAACTCTGTTGAAATCCAGTAAACTGGCCAATGACCCGCCTGGAGATACATCGATGACGATCAGCATGCAGACTGCTCTGCGATCAGCGGCAAGGAAAGCAGGGTTTATCTGAAACAGGCCAGCCAGCAATTTAACGGACTACGGGTATTTGAACGCTGCCCGGGTCCGGTCAATCCCGACGGCCGCTATGTCCTCTACTGGATGCAAATCAACCGCCGCCTGGCCTATAATCATGCTCTGGATTATGCTGTGGCGCGGGCCAATCAGCTGCAGCTGCCGCTCCTGATTTACGAGGGACTACGGACAGATTACCCCTGGGCGAGTGACCGGCTGCACACCTTCATACTGCAGGGCATGGCTGAAAACCGCGCCGCCATGCGCCGGCGCAAGCTGAATTATTTCGGCTTTGCCGAACAATTTGCTGGTCAGGGGCGCGGCCTTGTTCGCCGTTTGAGTCGGGATGCAGCTCTGGTTGTTAGTGATGAATTTCCGGTGTTCATTATGCCGGAACACAACCGCCGGGTCAGTCAATGGATACAGGTCCCCTATTATACCATTGATGCCAACGGTATTCTGCCAATGCGTCTTTCAGCCAAAGATTCCTGGTCAGCTTTTATCTTTCGCAAGCTGGTGCAGCGCCATTTTTGGGAGGCCTGGCAGAACCCGCCGCTGGCCGATCCGCTGGCCAAACTCAAGCATCGTGGTGCGGCTCTGGATCTGGAGCAGCTGTCGGCCGACTGGCCGACACCAGCAGAGGCCTGGCAAAATCCGGCCTCGTTCTGTAAGTCTTTGCCCATCGACCATCAGGTCCGGCCAGCCATGATCAGCGGTGAGCGTAAAACAGCACTGGAGCTGCTCGATGATTTTATCAATCACAAACTGAAGCGCTACGCAAAAGAACGCAATCATCCGGATGCTGATGCTGCCTCCAGGCTCAGTCCATGGCTGCACTTCGGCAAAATCAGCAGTTTTGAAATCGTGCAGCGCGTTTTTCAATGCCAGCCTCGCGACTGGCAGCCGGTCTACAGCGCTCGGATTACCGGCAAGAACCGCGGATTTTTTGGTGGTTATGAATATGTAGAGAGTTTTCTGGACGAGCTGATTACCTGGCGTGAAATCGGCTATCACTATGCCTTTCATCGGCCGGATTATGATCAGTTGTCGTCACTACCAGACTGGGCTTTAAAAACCTTGCATGACCACCGCAGAGACCCCAGGCCCTGGCTCTACAATATGGCCGCACTCGAAACGGCCCAAACTCATGATGAAATCTGGAATACAGCCCAGCGTGAATTGACAGCGACCGGATTTATGCAGAATTATTTGCGTATGTTGTGGGGCAAAAAAATTCTGGAATGGAGCCCGGACCCCGAAACTGCCTTGCAAACCATGATTGAGCTGAATAACAAATATGCCCTCGATGGCCGCAACCCCAACAGCTATTCGGGTATCTTCTGGGTGCTAGGCCGCTTCGACCGCGCCTGGTTCGAAAGACCGATTTACGGCAAATTGCGCTACATGACCTCGGACAGTACGCGCCGCAAACTGAAAATGGACCGCTATTTACAACAGTATGGATCCAGCCAGCCGCAGCCGGACCTGTTTACAAACAGATAAACTTTTTTACTGTTATGGCCATGCCGCAGTATTGATTGCGATTCTGGGCACTGGCATCGCAGGGACCAACCCGGCTCTGCCAGGTGCCAAACAGGCGCACGGAAGTGGAACATTGAACCGGAGCGCCCTCTTTCTCCATCACAATAATCTGACCCAGCTTTGTATCCCAATAGCTCTGCTGGTAGCCCAGGGGAGCCACAATGGGATGCTGCAGAACCATTTTGGCTGGACGAGCCAGAATCTGGCTTGCTTGACCATCGCAGGCCGCGCTGGATCTAGCGACCGGATCGCAGGCATCTTTGGCCCAGGCCGGGGCCGACTGGCACTGTAGCCCAAGCACACAGAGCAAACTGATCATAGCTAAAGAAAACGGTTTGCGGAGATTTCCATGCATCATCATACGTCCAGTTTATATGACTTTTGGCGAAATTCAAACAAAATTTGGATCGGGAATGGCGCAGGCTCGCAATTGAGAATCTGGTTGCCGGAACGGACAGTAGCATAGCGGCGCCTTAACCTAGCACCAGATATTCCGGCCCTGTATCCGGAAAAAAGATCCTCGGGGAAAGGGTGTCCGCCAGAGGGTTGGCGGCACCCGATGATCCGAGTGCGAATAACATGATCCCGGATTAAGACTTAAAAAGCAACTCCCAGACTAACACGGCCGCCGGATTCCTGGATGGTAGTGGATCCAACGCTTGTCAGGGTAATTGTATATGCGTTACTAAAGGCCTCCAATCCCACATAGACCGGACCGCCATAACGAAAGCCAAGGCTTGCTCCCGCTCGCATTACGGAACCACCCGATGTTGATCCGGGACCAAAACCCAATCTGATATAGGGGTCGAAGGATTCCGTACCGGGCAAATGAAAGGAGATATCGAAATTAACAGTATTGAATGCCGCAAATTTCACTGTCCCCTGTTGAAACGCCATGATGTCGAGCAGGGACAAGCCACTGCTACCATAATAGGAGGAATACGAACTCGTAAACAGGGCCAAAAAAGCCAGATCGGCCGAGTTCACGAAGGCATTCCGGATTTCGACTTTTGTGGACTGAAAACTGCCACCCAGACCCAGCCAATCCAGAACTGCGTATTCAACACCAAAGCGAGCGTTTTTTGACTGGCTTTCAGGATCGCCCATCTTGGAAAATTGATATGCGCCGTACAGTTTTCGATCGTTATTGGATGAGACCAGCATACTAGCACTCAGCAACATGGCTCCAGCATCGTTTTCCCAGGCTCTGACAGCATCACCCGAGGGTTTGGCCAGGCCGCCGCTCAATTCGATGAAAACCTCACCTTGACGAAACAAGTCGGTCGATGCGCTTTCTTCGGCATGCAGAGCCATGCTTAGTAATAAAAAGGCTCCGGTAGTTACAATCAATGATCTCACTTTTTTTCTCCTGTTACCACAATGGCACTTTTACTTGCTCCCTGGCCGCTCGGACTCTCAGGGGATTAATTCTTTCCATTGGTTAAAAGTAATAATTCTCCATTAGCTTTTGATGTGCCCATAAATGCAACATTTTTCCAAAATTTTTATAGGGCATTCCCAAAAATCTATTCTTTTTGCCTCAAATCGGTTAATATATGCATTTTAGCGTCAATTATTGGCATTTTCAGGGGTGCCCGATCGTTTGTATGGTGCAAAAGACCTAGCCTCATTCCATGACGGTAATGCGACAATAGTCAAGGTCAATGCCTGGAATCAGTCCAGGAGTTTTTCTCGTTCCTGCCTTGACGATGAAAATCAACCGCATCTTGAGCTGGATCTGGATAGGGAAGGCGGTGTTGCTATCCAGCGGCTTGTAAACTTTCTGCAAACCAGCCGGCTGTCAGAAGTTGTGCGTTGTAGAGCGGCCAGGGATACCGCAGCAAACAGTCCTAGGCATCATCCACAGCGGCGCGGATTTGATCCGGTATTGCTGAAAGTACTGCTGCCCAAATATCTTCATCCAGGTGGAAACTCTGGCTGGCATTCAGGTTCCAGGCGCGGCGGATTTCCGATTGAACCGGAAAGGAATACAGGATGGTGTGCGAGCGCGGTACTCCAGCGGCCGCATACACGCCAGGTTGCAGCTCGGCATCAAAGGAAAGTACAAAGCGGCCGCCTTCTTTTTTAGCAATCCAGCGGTGGAGTTGATTTTGATGCTCTTGCAACCAGTCTTCCAGTTCACGCTGTAATTTTTTTTTATCTGTCTCTCGAATCACGAGTCGTTACCGCTGGCGATAATTCTGTCCAAAATGCGTAGTCGGTCAGACTCGGTAAAACCTTTTTTTGCTGGCTGAAAGCTTGTGCGCTTTCCAAACTGTTCCGGTGAAAATGAAACCACTGCTGACATTTATGCTATGGATTGGTAGTGTCACTTTAGCGGCTGCACCCCGTATCGATGCGGTCTACCTGGCGCAGACTCATGTGCAAACACCGGATAGTCCCTGGTTCAAACTGGTCAGCGGCCGGGAAGTGCTCATCAAAGTCAATGTAATTGATCCCCAGGCTGGCCCGGCAGTCCCGGTTGTTGCCCTGATAAAAAACGCGCGCTACGAACACCGGCTGGTTCTCAGTGGTCCAGACCTTTTTCCCCGGACTGTGGACGCCCATGAGCATCGCTTTGACAATTCCTGGACAGCTGTGATTCCGGCCGCTCTGGTGGAACCAGGTTTGGAAATGCGGATCAACCTGGGCAGTCAATCGCGGCTGCTGAAACCCGCCGTGGGCGCCGGTCATATTGCCCGGCTGCGCTTTCTGGGCTTTGAAGTGTTTGGTGTGAAAGACAAAATTGAGCGGCCGAGCCGGCAGCTTTTACGAGAGTTAGAGGCCAAGCTACCCGTGCGCGGTCTGGAGTTCATTGACAGCGGAGATTTTGAACTGCCCGAGGTGGCGATCCTGGCCTACAAGAATGAGCGGCCGCGCATCGCCAGAGTGGATACGCCGGATAACTGGCACAGTATGACCTTTTCCATGCGCACCCTGCGGGCCATGGCTTATGCCAATGGTGAGTATCATACCACAATCTACATTGGCGGCATGTCTGTTGCCGGGGGCGGTTGGGGCGGCGGCAATAATTTTGCCGGTATTATGCATCCGGGTGTTTTCTGGCACGAACTGGGCCACGCCTACAGCCTGATTCATAATAATGAAAACAAGCAGTATCCCTATCGGGGTGATAACCGCAGCCAGTACGATATCCATGCCGGACCGACCTGGGCTTATGATCCCTTCCGGAAGTACTTTATCCCGGCCACAATTCAAAAAAATGCCGTCGGGAACCGCGAACACATCGGGCGTTTCAAACGCGATCCGCAATGGGGCGGCGGAGCCGGCGATCAGGAAGAAGGCTTTCTGCTGCGTCACTACTCGGATTACAACACGCATCTGATGCGCGAATATATGGAAAAACAGCTCGATCAAAAAGGCACCGACGGCCGCTATTATCAATGGCGCAATGGCGGCTGGCAGCCCTCCACCCGGCCAGCCTATGAGTTTCCAGTGCGTGAGAACGTGCCGGTGTATACTCTCTTCGGCTCCGCAAGTCAGATAAAAGATGCCAACTATATTTATGAACCGCTGGCATACACGGGCAATCTGATCACGACCTATGATCCGGTCAATGGGATGAAAGAGCTGCGCCAAAGCGGGTTCTGCCGGCCTTGTAATTTGACTGCGAAAGTAACCCAGGGCAGCCATACCCGCCACTATGGTCTGTGGTCAGATTATAATACAAAAGAAAAGCCGACCAGTTTCTTTGAACTCAGGTATTGGGCGCTCAATGTGCCGCAGAGTGACGGGCCGGTCAAGCGGATCGAAATCTTTCACACGCCGGATCTGGCTCGTAATGGGCTGCCGGCCAATCCGCGTTTACTTTCTCTTTGGTATCCGGGCATGCGTGATTACAACAAGATCAAGCGGCCGCAGTTCGGCGGCCGGGTCTGGTTCGACTCCAATGGCAACGGTCGACAGGATCCAGGTGAGAAAGGCATCGCCGGGGTCAAACTGATCATGTGGGGTGACTCCAACGGCGACGGGAAACCGGATTATCAATCGTTTCATGGCTCCCGCACAACCGATGCCGCGGGCCGGTATCAGTGGTTTAACCTGCAGCCGGGTGTGTACCAAATCTTTGTCTGGGAGGTGGATAATTTCAAGCCGGGCGGACCGCTTTACAAACTCCAAAACAGCCCCGGTCAGGGATTGGCTGAGGATCTGAACACCACCGATGATAACGGCGGCCCCGGGCACAAGCTGGGTACGCCCTATGGCAGTGTTGCCACCAGGCCTTTTCGGGTTGGACGCTCCGGTATTCTAAATACCAGTATTGATTTTGGATTTATGCGCTAAGTGCAGCTGACTAGCCAAATTCCATATGTATAGTAAGGATTACCTGATCCGGTTGATCGAACAGTTTTTTCATGCAATCGCCGCGATCATCTATAAAATAGAACAGCGCGACTTTGCTGTTGCGCAGGCCGAGATTGAAGCCGCATACAAACGCTTTTATGGCTTGCCGGCGGCGCTAGTGCACAAGATGACTCTGGAAAGCGTGATTCAATTTGTGGTGGATCGGCAAGAGTCCGCCGGCCAGGAAAGGCTGCGGATGCTGGCCGAAATCCTGGCGGCAGATGGTGAACTGCAGGCTTTGCGAGGCAATGAGGCAGCGGCATCCCGTCGCAGCCGCCGGGCACTGGAATTATTTCATTATCTCGATCCTGCTTGCGATTCAGAACAGTCAGGCACTACGCGCCGTCTCATCCTGAATACAGCTGGCCGGGCAGCAAAAGCGGAAATAGCGCCTGAAATTTTAAAGTGGTTGAATCAATTAGAGCAACAAGATGCTGATAAGAACGGTCGGTGACGCGCTGCGGCATTGTTATTCCAGAGCTGGTAAGGGATAATCACGGGAAATCACATCCAGAACCAGCTCACCCAGCACTTTGCCGCCATGACTGGAATAATGCACCTCGTCCCAGAACATTGGTCCGGTGCGGCCGTTTTTGTCCGTCATGGACTGCAGCGGCTGCCCGCCCCGGCTGGTAAGCTCCCAGGTATTGATAAAAACGGCATTTTCGACCTGGCTGCATTCTGCTTGAAAGATGGAATTCACGACCGGGTAGCGGGAATTAAATTTGGCATTGTCTACTGCTGGCAGTCCAATCCAGTAGATTCGCTGCACAAAAGGGCTGCTGTTATGCAAAAACATTTTCACTTTTAAGCCATAATGTTCTTTATATTCCTTGCTGCCAACGATTTTGAAAGATGAATCCGTGGACGTCTTGACTGAATAGCTGTCGTTGGCGCCGATCCAGACGATCAGGATATCCGGTTGCAGCATTTGAATATAGGTGTAAGCTGCCTCGATCCAGCTATAACGATCAATGCCGCTCAGGCCGGTGGAGATTTTCCAGTGTCGGACGGCCTTGATGCCGGATTGCGAATTTAATCTGGTTAACAAAAAATTTCCCAGGTGGCCGCCCATGAGGGAGTCACCAACCAAAAGTATCTGCAAGTCTTTGTGGTCTGTTCTGCGGCCTGTTGGCGGCGACATCGCGCAATGCAACAGCAGCAGAGCCAGCGGTAAAAGAATCAAACGGTTCATGCTAACGCTGATACCACTAACTGGCAGAAGCTATTTGTGCAATAGAAAACAGACGTTGCCCGCATTAGTCCAGAATACAGGTGCCGATGGAGCCCGTCTTGCAGCGGCGGCCGTCGACCCAGCGGGCCCGACTTAAATCGGCACCCTCCAGGCGGACCTGGCTCAAGTCTGCCCTTTCCAGATTCGCTGATTGCAGGTTGGCATTCTTTAAATTCGCGCCGCGTAATCTGGCATAGCTCAGGTTCACAAAACTCAGATTAGCGTTTTCCAGATCACAACTCTCGCAGTGGTTGGTCGTTTTTAGCTGTTCCACATCCCGGGCGACATAGGCATGCAGTGAATGAGCAGTATTCAGGAGGAACAGGATCAGGGCAGTTAAACGCAGCAGCATAAGTACACGGACCAGCTTGTCCGGATCAATTTGCAATTACTCAATGACCAGTCCACTACATTGTGCGTCTGTAGCCTGGCAATTGAGCTTGCCGCCGCTTTTCCGCCCCGAACCCTGACAATGTTTGATCGATCAGCGCTGCAGCCGGTTGACTGTGCGCGAAAGTTGAATTGGGCTGCTTGCATCAAACAAGGGCAGCACGGCTACCGGTTTTTAAATCCTTTTGCATCAGATGAGTATACAAGTTGAATGACAGGCGTTATTATCCGGGACTGGACGGGATCCGGGCGCTCGCGGTTTGTGCTGTGATCGCGTATCATTTGCGTGTGCCCCTGATGCAAGGCGGTCTTTTGGGCGTTAGTGTGTTTTTCACCCTCAGCGGTTATTTGATATCTTCGCTTTTAATAGAAGAATTTGCCCAAACCGGTAGTCTGGATTTGAAGGCTTTTTGGCTGCGCCGTATCCGCCGGCTGCTGCCGGCTTTGACACTGCTACTGCCGGCTGTGCTCTTGACCGCGGCACTTGTCCGGCCCGCCGCCCTGCGGGACCTCGGCTGGCAGTCGCTGGTTGCAGTTTTCTATGTAGCTAACTGGGCTGCTATCTGGAGCGGAGATGATTATTTTGAGCGCTTTGCCGCCCCTGGTCCTCTGGATCATCTTTGGTCGCTGGCCATTGAAGAGCAGTTTTATATTTTATGGCCGCCCTTGTGTTTTATTCTTTTGTTTTTGAGTGCCAGGGTTCGGCGAACCAGCCGCATTGTTTGGCCGGCGGTGGTTTTGACCGGATTGTTGATTCTGGGCTCAACAGTGGCTTTATATCTGCACTATGATCCGCTGGCAATCAACAATACCAGGGCCTACGAGGGGACGGACACCCGGGCGGCATCGATTTTGATGGGTGCCTTGTTTGCTTTTATCTGGCCGATGCATCAAATCAAACAAGCAGCCAGGAGTGGCCGGACCTGGCCCGATTTCATGGGCCTCACGGCCTTGCTCGTGGTTCTGGTCTGCCTGATTGCGGCCGACTCGGAACCGGACTTTCTGTATTATGGCGGTGAATTGCTTCTGTCACTCGGCAGCGCCGGTCTGGTGATCGGTGCGGCACATGCGCATACGATTGCTGGCCGCGCCTTGTCTGTGGCTCCCTTGCGCTGGCTGGGCCGCCGGTCCTATGGTATCTATTTATGGCATCTGCCGGTGATTGCATTTTTGGCCGATGAGTCCGGCGGCCGTTTTTCCATCCAGCAAAGCCTGCTGGTTTTATTACTGACATTCGGACTGGCCGCCATTTCCTACTCCCTTGTGGAAAACCCGATCCGCCAATACGCCTTTCGGCCAGAAAAGACAAGGGCGCAACATTTGTCGGTCGGTAAAACTGCCTGGCATTATACACTGGTTCTTGGATTGGCCGTGGCGGTGTTTGTCTCCTGTACACTGATGCAGCCCTTACAATACTTTCAGAACGGAAAGGCAAACCCGGATGCCGGCGGGGCGGCCGCCGGATCGGACACGACTAATTTTGATGACATTCCGGTAGTCGCAACTGCCTGCAGGGAGCTGGTCCATGTGGGCGATTCGACCTCGCTCGGTTTGATTTCGGCCATTGAGCTGCCAGAACCGGCCGAGCGGCTGGCTGCTCGCTATACCCGGGTTGGAGTCGTCCGTTTTGCACCGGCAATTTCCGGAGCCCGCTCCATGGTTGAGACGCTGAATAATGAGTCCAATGCGACCACGATCATCCGGCAGAAAATGCGCGCCGGCTACCAGGGCTGCTGGGTGCTGGCCCTGGGTACCAATGACCCGGCCAATACCCGGGGTAATATCGCAATGTTGAGCCGCCGCATTGACACGATTATGAAAATTATCGGTAGCTATCCGGTGCTGTGGACCACCTCCAAAACCCTGCTTGCCAGCGGCCGCTATCAAAATGCCAATATGCAAAACTGGAACACGGCACTGGCCCGGGCCTGCAACCGTTACAAAAATATCGCTGTGTATGACTGGGCGTCGGAAGTGCAGGACGCATGGTTCAAGGAGGACCGTGTCCATTATAACCCGACAGGCAATCGCCAGAGAGCCTTCCGGCTGGCGCAAGCCCTTGGTCTCGCATTCCCGGCCAAAGAACAGCAGCGTCCCCGGCAGTGCTTTATCCGCACGATGAAATAGCCGGCGGTGGCATTTTGAACCGACCAGGATGGCTGGTTCGCTCGCGCCAGGGACCGATCCTTCGACGAAGCTCAGGAACCGCGTGTCTATGAGCACGCCGGGGCGGGCGCATAAGCCGGAGGGCCCGGCCCCGCAGGGGGAGCCCCCCGATGAGACAAATTTGCTTGACCAACCGAATTTGCCGGGCTTATTTCACTAGTATATTGCCCGGGGAGTCGGGCCGCAATGAAATCAATCCTTTCCTTTTTTTTGAACCGTGGATCGCTGGTTCATCTGATTACCTTGTTGTTGTTTGGCAGCGGAGTGGTCGCGCTGCTCTCTACCCAAAGGGAAGCTTTCCCGAACATCGATTTTGATACAGTGACGGTCAGCACGGTTTACGCCGGCGCCAGTCCCGAAGATGTGGAAAAGCTGGTTACGATCCCGATCGAGAAGAACCTGAAAGAAGTCGACGGCATCAAGGAATACCGATCAGCCTCGATTCAAAACCAGTCCGGGATTGTGATTGTGCTTGATCCTGATGCGGCCGGCAAGGACCGCGTCATCGAGAATATCCGCTCAGCGGTCGACCGCACCACAGACCTGCCCGACAAGGTGGACCGACCGCTGGTGCTGGAGCTGACCACCGAACGTCAGCCGGTGGTCGAGCTGGCCTTGACCCTGCAGGGTAAGGATGACAACAGCGACCAGGCCTACCGGCGGCTCTATAATTACGCAAAAGAACTGGAGCACCGTCTGGAGCTGTTGCCGGGTGTGGCCCGCATTCAGCGGCGCGGTTGGCGGGAAGCCGAAATCCAGGTCGATGTGGATCCGGCCCGTGCGGCTCGGCTGGAGTTGGGCATGGATCAAATTACGTCCGCGCTGCATGACAAGAACATCGATCTGCCGGGCGGTCTGGTCGAATACCAGGGCAAGGAAACCGTTGTGCGCACCAATGCCGCCTTTGATCTGGCACGCGAGGTCAGCCAGGTCTTTGTACGTTCGAACGATGTGGGCCAGGCTGTGCGGCTGGATGAAATAGCGACCGTTCATGATGGATTTGAGAAACCGGATGTGCTGGATCGCACCAACGGGGCGCGCTCGATCAGTCTGATTGTTTTAAAACGCAGTTCCGCTGATATCATTACGGTAGTCGATCAGGCCCGCGACACCGCAACAGCCTTCGCAGCCGAGCACAAGGGGCAGCTGCAGACTGCCGTGGTGAATGATCTGTCGTTTTTTGTTAAACGCCGGCTGGGGGTTTTAAGCGCCAATGCCCTGCAGGGCTTTTTTCTGGTCTTCGCTTCGCTGTTTATCTTCCTGGGCTGGCGGCCGGCCCTGATGACTGCAATGGGCATCCCCTTTGCGGTGGCGGTGACCTTCCTCTTGATGCCCTTTCTGGGGCTGACCTTGAATTTAATTTCAATGTTCGGCCTGATCATCGTAGTCGGTATGCTGGTCGATGACGCGATTGTGATTTGTGACAATGTGTATCGACTCTACGAAGAAGGCCTGGAATTGCGCGCGGCTGTTATCCAGGGCACACGCGAGGTGCTGGCTCCGGTGCTGGCCGCGGTGTTGACTACTGTGTTTTCCTTCGCGCCGTTGCTCTTTGCTTCGGGCATTTTTGGCAAGTTTCTGCAGTCGATTCCCTTGATCGTTATTCTGGCGCTGGCCATTTCCTTACTGGAAGCGTTCCTCATCCTGCCAGCCCATATTTTTTCTATCGAAGAAGGACCCGATCAGCGTCGGCGGTTGGCCGGCGGCAAGGCCAAAAGTGCGATGCGCGATGAGAGCCACTGGTTTCGCCGGTTGCGGGTCAACACCTATGAGCCTTTTTTACGCTATGTGCTGCATCACCCCTGGCGGGTCAGCGCAGTCTTTGTCGCTGTTTTACTGACCGGGATTGGCCTGCAGTTGGCCTTTGGGCGCTTCAAACTGTTCCCCTCTGCCGTGGACGCGGTGCTGATCAAGGTGGCAGCCCCGCCCCAGACGACCATGGATGCGACCCGCAGCTACCTGGAGGCCCTGGAGAACGAGGCTTTGAAGCTGCCGCCGACCGAGCTGGAGAATATAAGCGGGCGGGTCGGGATCAGTCAAAAGAATCAAAATGATCCCGCTACCCGGCGCGGGAACCGCTACGCCATGCTGATTGTGTATTTAACGCCGGAAGTCAAGCGTGATCGTTCCACCGAACAGATTATTCAAGAATTAAAACAAAAAACGGCCTGGTTATTAACCCCCGCATCCCGGGGCCGACTACTGAAAGAGAGCGGGTTAGACTCGGGGCACCTTGCGCCGGCACCTCAGGGCTGGCAGGCGCTGGCCAACCAGCTGGAGCAGCTCGAAATCGATAAAATTGCCGGCGGCCCGCCGGTGGGCAAGGCGGTGGAGCTGCGCTTGATGGGCGACGATTTAAAGCAACTGGCGCAAATGAGTGCCGAATACGAAAGGCTGCTGGCGACCATCCCCGGGGTGCAGGATATTCAATATGATGCCAGTGATACGACGGCCGAGATCCGGCTCAAGATTCATGAAAAGCTGGCCAGCCAGGCCGGTATCAACGCCGCCCGGATTGCCAACACCGTTTATGGCGCGATCGATGGGGCCGTGGCCACGACCATTCGGCGCGCGGACTCAGAGGTGGATGTGCGCGTGCGCTACCAAAACCAGGGCCAATCAGCTGCCGAATTGTTGAACCGTATCCAGGTGCTGAATGGCAATGGGAATCTGGTCAAGCTGAGCCTTTTAGCTTCGTATGAACAGGGCAGCGGCCGCACAGTGATCAATCATTTTAACAGTCGGCGGATTGTGTACGTGACGGCCAATGTGGACGAGAAAAAGATCAGCTCGGCCGGCGCCAATGTAAAGCTAAAGGAGATTTCTGCCGGTGTGGCCGCCAGGTATCCGGGCACCAGTGTGCAACAGGGTGGTGAATTCCAGGATACCCAGGATTCGATGAGTAGCCTGGGCTACGCCTTTGCCGCCGGTTTGATGCTGAATTTTATACTCCTGACCGGTTTGTTCCGCTCTCTGAAGCAGCCCCTGGTGGTGCTGGCTGCCATTCCGATGAGCCTTGCCGGTGTGATTGTCGCCTTTTTAACGCATGGCCAACCGCTAAGTTTTCTTGCCATCATGGGTGTGGTCGGACTGGCGGGCGTCGTTGTCAATGACAGTATTGTATTGGTCGACTACGTAAATCAGCTGCGCCGCGATAAACCGGGCAGCGATTTGATCGATCTGTTGGTGGAGGCCGGTTCGACGCGGCTGCGAGCCGTATTGCTGACAACAATCACAACTGCCCTCGGACTTTTACCGACGGCTTATGGGCTGGGCGGCTATGATCCCTTTCTGGTGCCGATGGCCCTGGCCTTTGCCTGGGGCCTGGTGTTTGCAACCAGTCTGACCCTGATTTTGGTGCCGGTTCTCTATTATTTGACCGAGCGTAAGGCCTGGCTGCGCCAGCGGTCCTTGTCGTGAAGCCGTTTCAGGAGGCCTGTTCCGGCGGCAGTTTGCGATCCGTTTCATCGAGTACATAATAGGGCAGACGCATGCCCTGAATGGTAATGCGTCCGTTGTCGGCGCGGCGCGCCCCGCCGGCAATCCACTGGTAGCCAAAATCCCACTGGCCCAGATTGAACCAGTCCTGGGGTATCAGGCGCACGCGTCCTTGCCGGGTAAAGAATTCCAGCAAGGCAGTATTGCTGGCCGCTTTTTGTGCGGGCGCATACAGGCCGGGCACCTTGACGGGCATTAAAAACTGCGGAAATTGCGTTTGGATCAAATCCGCAAAAGCCAGCTGTTGCTCGCTTTGGCCGGCTCGCACGTCGAACTCGAAACTGGCAGCAGCCGGGGCATGGAAAAAATAGCCGGGATAGGCGCCCTGGAATTGGGACCAAACAGTCTGCAGGTCGCCCAATGGCTGCAGCGCATCCACTTGAAAGACTTCAGCGCGAATGTGGCAATGATCCTCGCGCGGTTGCATACGTGCATTCCAGACCATGCAGTATTGTTTGTCGAGCGACTGCTGGACATAGGTGTACATGGTGAGCAGACCCAGCACGGTATGTTCTTGCCGTAAGGCTGTGACCCCGGCCGGTTTTTGCTGGTCGTCATTGCTCAGTGTGGCGCCGTCAATGGCTTGCCAGGTCAGCGGATTCGATCCGCGTTGCAGCTCGGGATACTCGCCCGAAAAAAACCAGGGAGCAACTGCATTGGGACGCAGTTCCGTATTGTGCTTCATTGTAATGACCAGGTCTGCCGGACGGCCCTGGGCCTGCCGCGCAATCAGTAAAATACCAGGCCGACTGTGGCTGGGTCAAGCAAATATATGGTAGCCCTGGCTTGACAATGCGGGACAGCTCTCGGCAGAGCCCGACATCCTGGCGGCAATCAATTGGTGGAATTTGAGGATGCTTGATGCTGCAATTCGGGCTTGATTCCATGGCTTTACTGGACAGACTGTCAGGCAAATCTGTCCTGGATTTTTTACATTGGAAGCTCTGATCGAAAAATTCGGCTACTTGACGGTCCTGATCGGGACTTTTCTGGAAGGGGAAACAGTCCTGGTTTTAGCAGGCTACGCCGCCCATCATGGATACATGAATATCTATGTAGTGATTCTAACCGCTTTTATTGGCAGTCTGGGCGGTGATCAATTGTATTACTATATCGGTCGGCACAAAGGCGCGGCCTTTCTGACCAAACGCCCTGCCTGGGCCGCTAAAACTGAAAAATTTCGATCGGTTTTACTGCGCTATCGCGCGCCAGTGATTCTGACCTTTCGATTCCTGTATGGACTACGTTCGGTCGCTCCTTTTGTAACCGGGATGAGTGATGTGCCGCCGACAGTTTTCTTCATGTATAATGCTATCGGCGCCTTGATCTGGGCCTTTGTGGTTGCCTTTGGTGGTTATTTCCTGGGGCATGCACTGGAGACCTTGTTGGAAGAGGCGCGCCGCTACGAGCTGGCAGTATTTGCAGTGATTGGTTGCAGTGGTCTGATCTTGTGGGCCTGGTTTTTCTGGCGTCGAAAAGCCAAAACCGATTCTGCAGATTCTTGATTTGTAGCATTCCGGTAAAAAATAGCTGCCTGGCAGCACCGGCTTGTGCACCGGTCTGAATAATGGATGGCCGCGGCGCAGCCGCTTCCATTGCCGTTTCGAATAGACAGACGGTCATGCGCGGGTGGACTGGATTGCTATGACCGATTTGCGGCGCTGGCGTTTCTGGATTGATCGCGGGGGAACCTTCACCGATATTATCGCTCTGGCAGACGATGGTACTTTGAGTACTCTCAAACTGCTGTCCGAAAATCCGCAGCAATACGCCAATGCAGCCACGGCCGGCATGCGCCAGATCCTCGGTTTGGCCAACAGCTCTGCGGCGGATTTACAAACTCCGGAACCAATACCCGCCGATCGAATCCTTGAGGTGCGGATGGGTACGACCATCGCAACCAATGCCATGCTGGAGGGCCAGGGCGAGCCGACCGCCCTGGTGATCACAGCCGGTCTGGAAGATGCCCTGGAAATCGGCTATCAAAACCGGCCGGATCTGTTTGCCCTGCACAGCAAAAAAAAGGCGCCATTGTATCGCACAGTCGTCGGCGCGCGCGAGCGTCTGGATGCGGGCGGCAAGGTGCTGGTAGCCCTGGACGCAGAGCAGCTCGAAGCGGATTTGCGCCAGGTGTATCACAAGGGGCTGCGCAGCCTGGCTGTGGTATTGATGCATTCCTATATAAATCCGGAGCATGAGCTCCAGGCGGCCGCTATTGCCCGTCGGGTCGGCTTTGAGCAGATTTCATTATCGCACGCGGTCAGTCCGCTGATCAAACTGATCCGGCGGGGAGATTCCACCCTGGTCGACGCTGTCCTGTCTCCGGTGCTGCGTCGCTTTGTAGGCCAGCTTTTGACCGAGCTGCCGGGAACGATGCCTCTGTTTATGCAAAGTCACGGCGGGCTGGTCCGCGCAGATGAGTTTCGCGGGCGCGATAGTCTCTTGTCCGGTCCGGCAGGCGGAGTGATTGGCGGTATTACGGCCGCGCGGGAACAGGGGCGCAGCCGCTTGATTGGTTTTGACATGGGCGGCACCTCCACCGATGTCTGGCACTATCGTGGAGCCCTGGAGCATCGCTATGAAACCGAAATTGGCGGTGCGCGCCTGCAGATTCCGATGCTGGCCATTGAAACCATTGCTGCCGGGGGCGGTTCTATCTTGCGCTATGAACGGGGCCGGATGCTGGTCGGACCCCGGTCGGCGGGCGCAAATCCCGGTCCGGCTTGTTACGGCCGCGGCGGACCCCTGAGTATGACCGATGCCAATCTGCTGTTGGGGCGCATTCAGACCCGGACCTTCCCGGCCATATTTGGACCTCGAGCGGACCAGCCTTTGGACCTGGATGCCGGTCGGGCAGCCATGCAGGTGGTGGTGGACCGTTACCCGGCGGAGCGGCTAGCCCTTGCTATGGCAGAATTACCAGAGTCTAGCGGAGAAAAGCGGGAGCGCCTGGCGTGCGCGCTGGCCGCGCAGGGTTTTTTTGATATTGCGGTCACTCATATGGCCGGGGCGATTAAAAAGGTCAGCCTGGAGAAAGGCCATGACCCGCAGGAATACTTGCTCTGTGCCTTCGGCGGTGCCGGTGGGCAGCATGCCTGTGCAATTGCCACCCGGCTGGGAATCCAGGAAATATTGGTCCATCCCC
Source organism: Leptospiraceae bacterium (assembly GCA_020441005.1). GTDB lineage: Bacteria > Spirochaetota > Leptospiria > Leptospirales > Leptonemataceae > JAGRNA01. Next base: position 14,123 of record JAGRNA010000020.1, on the reverse strand, counting down.
TGGCCGGTTTGCTTTCCGCCTATGGGATAGGCAATGCCAGACTGTCACACCGCAGTGAGAGTTATCTGGGTCTGAGGCTGCAGCCCAATCGAATGCCGGCGCTTGGTGATGCTGTCCAGGCGCTGCGTCTGGAAAACAGTCAACAGCTGGAGTCTCGCGGCGGCCCGCATACTGAGCTGGAACACATTGCCAGCGTGTATTTGAAATATGAAGGCAGTGACAACAATCTCGGCGTGCCCTGGTCCGATTGTAGCGGTATGCTGGACGCTTTCGAGACCGAGCACCGGCGTCTGTTCGGCTTTGTGCACCCCGGACGCGCGGTCCTCGTGGAATACATTGCCCTGGAAAGCAGCCAGCCGCGCGCAGGGCTTTCAATATTCAGGGAGTCCGGTTATCGTGTACCGGGACCGGCGCTACCAGCCGGAGCCGATTGCGAGCTGTTTATCCCTGGGCGGGGATTTGTTCGCGTGCCGCTGGTGTCTACCAGTCAGTTCCAGGGTGAGCTGGAGGGCCCGGCTCTGATTGTCTCCACGGCCGATACGCTAGTGGTTGATAGCGGCTGGACGGCCAGCCGGCAGCCGGATGGTGCATTGCTATTGCGGCAGCATAAGAGCGCGACCACGCCAGCAAGGGTGCCCCGGGTGGATCAACGCGCTGGCGCAGCAGTATGTGACCCGGTCAAACTGGAAATCTTTTACCGCCAGTTCCAGGGGATTGCCACCGAAATGGGTACCGTGCTGCAGAATACCGGCATTTCGGTCAATATTCGCGAGCGGCTGGATTTTTCCTGCGCCCTGTTTGATGCCCAGGGCCGCATGATTGCCAACGCACCGCATATACCTGTACATTTGGGGTCCATGGCCGATTGTGTGCAGGCCCTGATTCAGCGCTTTGGATCGAACTGGCGGCGGGGGGATGTTTTTATCAGCAATGATCCCTATGCGCAAGGCGGCGGTACCCATCTGCCTGATATTACTATCGTGACTCCCGTTTTGCATGCGGATGGCAGCCTGCTTTTCTGCACCGCTTCGCGCGGGCATCACGCCGATATCGGCGGCATCAGTCCGGGGTCCATGCCGCCGTTTTCCAGGCATATTCAGGAAGAGGGTATCCTTTTCGCTGGAGAGCGTATTTGTGCTGCCGGAGAGTTGCTGGAGCAGGCTATCCGCCGGCGCCTGACAGAAAGTGCTTATCCCGCCCGCAATCCGGATCAAAATATGCATGATTTTGCCGCTCAAATTGCAGCCAATGAACGCGGTATGCAGCTACTATACAATCTGGTAGACCAGGAAGGCCTTGAGACGGTCCAGGCCTACATGGATTTTATTCGAGAAAACGCCGCCAGAGCTGTCAGCGAAGCACTATACCATCTGACAGATGGACAGGCCCGATTGCAGCTGGACAACGGACTTGTCCTTGCGGTGCGGATTACAATCGAAAAAGACAGCCAGGATCCGGGCCGCACGACTGCCATTATCGACTTTAGCGGCAGTTCGGCTGTGCATCGGGGCAACTTTAATACTCCGCTGGCTGTGGTCAAAGCGGCGGTTATCTACGTCATGCGTCTGATTGCCGCTGACGAGATTCCGCTCAATTCCGGCTGCCTGGACCCGGTCCGGTTAGTGATTCCACCAGACTCTTTTTTGGCTCCCGTATACCCGGCTGCTGTGGTGGCGGGGAATGTGGAAAGCTCGCAGGCAATTGTAAACTGTCTGCTCAAGGCATTAAACCTCAGCGCAGCTGCGGCAGCGACCATGAACAACCTGAGTTTCGGCAATCGGGCACTGCAGTACTATGAAACTGTCGCCAGTGGCGGCGGCGCTTCCGCCCAGGGGTGCGGGGCTAATGCAGAACAGACGCATATGACGAATTCCAGACTGACAGATCCGGAAGTGCTCGAAAGTCGTTTCCCGGTATTGGTGGATACATTTCGCATCCGCCGGCATTCCGGCGGCAGCGGTCAGCATCGAGGCGGAGACGGGCTGGAGCGTTGCATTCGTTTTTTGGAACCCATGCAGCTGGCGTTGCTTTCAGGCTGCCGCATAGAGCCTCCGCATGGTGCAGCCGGCGGTCAGCCAGGCTTGACCGGCCGCAACACCATTGTGCATCCAGACGGTAGTCAGTCCGACATGCCGGGCTGCTTTGAGACCAATATGCGCAGTGGTGAGAGCTTCTGCATCCAGACTCCGGGCGGCGGCGGCTGGGGGTCCGCGGATGCGGACAAACCGCTTAGCGAGTAGCCCGCCTGGATCGAGGCCTGCAAATGGTCGGTCTGATCATCAGCAGAGCGAAGATCCCTGGAACAGGGTGACAAAAGCGCAGGCGCAGCCAAACCGCGGGTCTGTGGGGCCAATATTTGGTTTGCCATATTAGAAGCCTGTGTTATTTTTCTGCAATGCGTGTGCACATTGGCAGGCATAATTCATTGATACGCAATTGGCACCATCGCAGCCGGATTGCATTGTGTTTGCTGTTGGGCGGTCTCATGGCCGGCTGCGCGGCCTATACGGCGGAACCATCTCTCCTGGCAGCGCTGCTATTGAATTCCGACCCGCGGCTGCCCCTCAAGGTAACAGTGTCCGGCATCAGCGGCACTGGTCTGGTGCTGGTCAATGGCAGTGATACCGTAACTGTGAATACGGCCGGCATATATCAGTTCCCGGTCAGACTGGCCATCGGTCAAACATATAACGTCACTGTCAGCCAGCACCCGGCATCGCCGACGAATTTGTGCACAGTGAGCAATGGCAGCGGGGTGATGCCGGCGGATGGTGTTACCGCCATTGCTGCGCAATGCGGCCTGGCCTATCGCCTGGGCGGTTCCATCAGCGGTTTTGCTGGCGGTTCCGATCTTGGACTCCTGGAGGCCAATGGCAGTCAAAGCGCCACAATCACAGCGGGCAGCAGTGTGTGGAGTTTCACCATCCCCTACACCGATTTGTACACCTATGCCGTTCAGATCCAGACCCAATCGGACAGCTATTCCTGCAGTTTGAATAATGCCGGCGGCACAATCGCTACAGCCGATGTCAGCAATGTGAATGTAAATTGTGTCAGTGGCACCTTCGGGACTGGCGGGACTATTCTGACGCCGCCGGTGTTTAATCCCACCCCGCAGGTGACGACCATTGCCGGCGACCTGCCTCCCGGATCGAGCAGCGGCAATACAGACGGGATTGGTGGCGCTGCCCGTTTTAACGGACCCGATGGCATCACTACGGATGGCACCAATATTTTTATCAGCGACAATGGCAATAATCGCATCCGCAAGCTCGAAATTGCTAGCGCAACAGTGAGTACGATTGTAACCGGTACAAGTAATGTCACCGGGATGACTACCGACGGGAATCGGCTCTACTATGCTGCGAACGAGATTCTCTATGCCTATACGATCGCCAGCGGCGCCGTCGCTACCCTGGCTGGCGGCAATAGCGGTGGCGGCACGGTTTGCGCAGGCTCCAACACTGCCAATTGCCTGGAGGGCACCGGCACAGCCGCCCAGTTTCGCCATATTCAGGGTATAACCACCGACGGAACATACATCTATGTCAGTGATGAAACATCGAATCGCATTCGGCGGGTGGCCCTGGCCAGCGGTCTGACGGACACCTTTTATGGAGATGGCGATACCACGCTAATCCAGACACCCTATGGCATCACGAACGACGGGACATACCTATATGTTGGCGAGAGCAATAATAACCGGATCAAAAAGATTCATATGACGACAGCGGCAGCGTTGAATCTGGTGGCGACGGCCTTTAAGCCCTATGGCATTGTGACTGACGGTACAAATTTGTATATTTCGCATGCCTTGAACGCTAGAATTTATATGTACAATTCACTCAGCACTGGCGGAACCCTGAGTCTGATTGCTGGTAACGGTACCAATGGTTATGTGGATGGGGATGCGCTGACAACGGCCCGCCTGCATGGCCCCAATCACCTGACAACCGACGGCAATGCCTTGTACTGGAGCAGCTATTTTCGGCACGCCATCCGCAAACTGAAGTGAGTGGGAATCAGGCGCGCCGACAAGCCGGTTTTCTCAAAAAAGTTGACAGAAAGCGCAGGATCGCATTTTTGGCTCTGTGGTACGTTTACGTTTACAGAGACTGGGCAATAAAAATCGCCCCTTTTATCGCATTGTAGCAGCCGATCAGCGCTCCCCGCGGGATGGTCGTTTCATCGAAATCCTGGGTACATACAACCCCGCCAATGTGCGCGAGGATATCAAGCTCAAGGAAGACCGGATCAAATACTGGTTGGGCAACGGTGCGCAACCCAGCGAGAAAGTAGAGTCCATTCTAAAGAAAAACGGCCTGGTTACGGCCTGATCCGGAGTTGAACAATGCCGGAAGCATTTTTACAATACGTGGCCGGTTGTCTGGTGGAAAAACCGGAAAAAGTGTCCATTCAAGAGATACCAACCTCGGAAGAAACGATCGTGGAACTGCGCGTAGATGACGAGGACATTGGTCGGGTGATCGGCAAGAACGGCAGCGTGGCCCGTGCCCTGCGGACCATGGTTTCCGCAATTGGAGCGCGGAAAGGCAAAGATTATCAACTCGAAGTAATTGATTGATTGCTGAAGACAGCTATCTGGCGGTTGCGCGTATTAGCGGTCCGCTAAATCGTTACGGACTGTGGCCCCTGACGACCGGGGGCGACGCTCTGAGTCACCTGCACCCCCCCTTCGATGTCGGCCTCTATCAACCTGATTACAGGGGCTCCGACCTCAAAACCATCCTGAAAACCGCATTGCAACCGATCCCGCAAGGGGCTGATTTATTGATGATGCAAGCGGTCGACTTGCGATTGCAGCCCAAAAAAGGCCGCATCCGATTACGCGCCTTGCAGGACGAAGCTACCACCCTGCCGCAGCAGACTTCGGCATTGCCCCAGAATCTACAGGGTTGGTGGATTTGTCTGCCGGTTAGCCAATTGCGCCCTCGCTCGGACGATGAGTATTTTGTTTTTGAATTACTGGAGCAACCAGTGTTTACCGCAGCGGCGGAAGACGCCCGGCAGCAAGGTCAGGTGATCCATTTCTTTGATAATGGCGCGCATGGCGTATTGGAAGTTCAATTAGCGGATCGCGAGCGAACTGTGCTCGTCCCGATGGTATCGGCGCATGTCAGTTTTCGTCCCGGGCGTCGCGGGCTTGTAATTCCAGAATTGCTTGCTTTTGTGGTCGATTAGGCCCAGGGTCGCAGTGGCCTTGCGCAGGAGCTTGCGCTGCACCGGCGCGCTACTAGTTGTAGCAGTATTCAGCAAGGGCGTAATAGTACGAATCCCTGCCGCGCACACGGTGCTATCGAGTTTCCCGACTATGTATACAATATCTTCCAAAAGAAAGGCCGGCTTGCGGCCAGTTGACCGAAAACCGGCCTTGCATCGTTGCCGATATTGGAACAATTTTAAAAATAGGTGACCGCTATAGCCCGCCATTGGATTTCATTCGTAACCAACGGCGGGCCTTTATCTGATTATGCTGTCAGCCTCAAGTGCGCTTTAGTTGCGGACGCAACGCACGTACATTTTGCCGCGATTGGCGGTGTTGCTGCCATCCCGCAGAATATCACCCTGGGGTCCCCAGTAATAGAATGTGCCTCCGCCGACGTTGGCCGTGGATGCGCCGGCAGTGCTGGACACATCGTCCTTGTCATTGCTGCGCTGGGCTCCGGCGCCATGAACGTCCTGAATTGCGCTCGTGTAATAACCCAAAGCACGTCCGAAAGTCAGGTAAACGCCGTATTTCACATCGTCTGTGGTACAGTTACTGTCACCGCAGGTAACGTGCGTCGTGGAGCTCCAGTACCACGGATAATCAGTGATGCCTTCCTCGTTGGTAAAGGACGATGTGGTGAAGATGGAATTGATGGCTGGTCCCTGATTGGCGCTGTAATCCGGCGCCCGGGAATAATCCACAATGCTTTGCAGTTCCTTGGCATTCGGCACACGCCAGTCGCTTTGGCCGCCCAGGCTCAAGCTGTTGCAGTAGTTGATCGCGCCGGGAAAGGTATAGCTATTGCCGTCGTCCGCCTTTTGCCATACCAGGCTGGTGGCGCTGTCCGTCACAGTTCCATTACTGTTATCGGTGAAATTATTGAGTCCGTAGTTCGTGTTACCGCGGACGCACATCACAAAAAAGGTCTTGGTCGAACTGCATTCGTAGCCCTTGATGCGTCCGTCCACATGGTTAACCCCGAAAACGCCCCAATCTGTATCAAAGATTTTACCGGCGTATACATTGGTCGTGGCGTACTGACCGTCGATCAAGCGTTCCCCGGAACTGGTATCACCGAAGCCGACTGTGAATTTGGAATCATCGATAAAGGTCTTGTTGGCCAGCAAGGTCGACGTGCAGTTGGTGCAGCTGCTGGGATCGCGTCCCTGCCCAAAATTCATCAAGGAATACTGCTCCTTTACCGAAGGCAGTCGCCAGTCAGAAAAGCCGCCCTTGGTCAGTGAATCACAATAATTATAAGCGGCTAGCTGGGTCAACTTGTCGCTGGAATTTACGGAGCCATCGCCATTTGTATCGGGGCTTTTCGTCCACATCAGCGCCGTGTTGTTGTCGCTAACTGTCACCCCGTCGCTGTTGACAGTATAACTCGGCGCATTGCGGGTATAAAAGCCGTCCTGAGCTGCCGTGGTGCTGTCTGCACAGGCCAGGGTCCCGCTATTTGTGCCATAGCAGGTTGTTTGCGCTGTATCCACAACGGCATAGTTGCCGGATGTCGTGGTCGTCGTGGTGGACTGAACGTTGTAGGTGCAACCGCTGGAGCTCTGCGAAAGCCAGAGGGCGGCCAGGGCATAGGCGGTTGTGTAGTCATCCTCATCGTCGGCCAGTCCAAGCATGCTGAGTACATTGCTGCATGCTGTGAACAAAAGCAATGGTAACAGGGTTAGTGTTATTTTTTTAGTTTTCATTTTGATCCTCTCAAATTTGAAGTGATGGAAACATATACAAAGCCTTGCCTGCGATATGGTCAAAATTTGATAAAAAAAATTTTCAATCATAAAAATTATTTAATTTTGCATACGGTCGCTAAGATCCTTATTCTTAATAGGCATAAAAAAACAAAATATGCTGATTGATTGCACGCAACCTGCTTTTTGTACCTGCATTGGCCCAGAAAGAGGACCCGATGCGATACACGAAATCCAGGAAGCTGCAATCCCGACTGGTTAATGAGTCAGTTCAAGCCTCCCTTACAGTAAAGGCATTCAATGCACAGAAGCAAGATAGCATGAAAACCGCTGCCTTGTCGGCCCGGCGCATGTATTGGCACCTGTTTTTTTACAGGAATTGAAATATTTTCAGGATGCAAGCTCGGGCTTGATTTTCACTTGATGCAATCGACGGGCTCGAAATTCGGCTGGTGGTTCGCCGACAATGGCCTTGAAATTTCGATTGAAACTGGTTTTGGAATTAAAGCCTACAGAGTAAGCGATGGCCAGGATGCTGCGGTCCTCTTCCGCAAGCAGCATTTGCCGGGCTGCTGCCACTCGATAGTCTGTCAGGTATTTGCGAAAATCTACCCCTAATACACTGTTCAGCAGCTCTGATAACTGACCTGGTCGTATGTCAAGTATGCCGGCCAGCTTGTGCAGGCTAAGCTCCTCATCCGCATACATTCTTTGCTCGACCATAACCTTCTCGAGTGCGGTCAGAGTTTTGGCTATGTCGAGGTTGCCGATCTTTGATTTACTGTAGCGCTCCAGGCTTTGCTGTATGCGGAACTGGTGTTCCAACTGATGAAAAAAGCCAGGATAGCGAAAGTCCAAAAGGTAGAGCCAAAGGATACCCAGGGCAACCAGGCTCACAACAAAGCGCCGGACTGCTAACTCATCGTTATAAATTGCAAATAAACCGAGGACGGCCATTAAGGCAATCCACAACAGTAGAATGCGTAAATGCCACAGAGTTGGACTCTTTTCTGTTTTACGAAAAAACTGGTAGATTTTCAGATCAAAATACAGCTTGAGAAAGGCAAAGGTGACACTCAACAATCCGAACACTCCGCACCAGACGAGCACAAACTGATACCAGCTCAGATAAAGGCTCCCTGTACGTTGTTCCAGCATGGCCAATTTGGTTTCGCCAGACATCAGAACAAGCGGAATATAAAAAATGATTATCAGACTGAATAGCCAAAGCTGCCGAATACCCGGCAGGGCCAGTGTGCTTTGCAGCTTGCCATAGGTTGGACCAACTAAACGGGGAGACAAGAGACCCTTGACATAGGCTTTCATTAATGGTCCGACCAAAAAGTAGAAAGGGACTTGCGTAGCATACAAATAAGGCAGATGCCCGATCATCCACCTGCGTCCCAGGCCAATATTCAGCAAAAAAATACTAACCCAGACAAACAATACAGCTCCCATCACCCGGCCTTTGCTGAGCGGGCGGATCATTAATTGTCCCAGGGCCATCAGGATCATCAGACCCGCTGCGGCCAGTGTGATTATCAGTGAAAGAAAGCTGATAAAATCAAGGTACATAGCTGAAATCAGAATAATCAGCGCAAACGAAACGTAAAGATCTTTTATGTTCCGGGCAACTGGCGCCGGGACCGTTTCGGTGTGCGATTCCCTGGCGGCCTGGCCCGGATTCAGGTTATTTACGTCGGGCTGCTGTATGTCAGAAGCGTTCCAGGATCAGACATGGATCGACAATTAACCGACCCCTTTCTTCTGTGCGGAACAGGACGGGCGCTGCCGGGGTCGATCAGATTTGGACTGCGTTCTCAATAGCATGGTTGAGCAGTGCAGAAGCACGCGGCACACTGCCGGCGCTGTAGCGGCCGGATTCCTTTTTTTGGTTGAAGCCCTGGCCAGATGCTCTGGATTGAACCATGCGCCGCTTCTTTCAGCAACTCAAGGAAGGTACGGAGCATTTAAATTATGGCCGGCATATTATTGCAGATTGGGGTGCTGAATTGTATGCCAACAGTATTGCGCGTCCATTTCGCATTCTCGACCTGGGCTGCGGTCCTGGTACTGATTTAGACAACATTCGAATCAAAGCCGCAGAAGGTGCCGGATCAGAATCGAGGCTACAGCTGGAAATGCATGGGCTCGAATCCTGGCCGCCTAATATTGAGAAATGCAACGCCCTCGGTATCCAGACCTGGCAGGCTGATCTGGAGCGCGACCGTTATCCCGGTGCAGACCAAAGCTTTGATCTGATTGTTGCCAACCAGGTACTGGAGCATACAAAAGAGATTTTCTGGATTTTTAATGAAGCCGACCGGCTTTTGAAACCTGGTGGACATTTTATGATCGGTGTTCCGAATCTGGCCAGCTTTCACAATCGCATCCTGCTGATGTTCGGTCAGCAGCCGACCCAGATCCAGTCCATGAGCGCCCATGTGCGGGGTTTTACCAAACCAGATCTGCGTCGCTTCGGCGAGACCGGTGATTTTTTTCGCCTGGTTGCCTTCCGGGGATCGAACTTTTACCCACTGCCGCCTTTCTTGAGCAAGCCGCTAGCGCGCTTGTTGCCGACGATGGCCTGGGGGGCCTTTTTGCTGTTCGAGCGGACAACAAAACAGGGAGAATTTCTAGAATGTCTGCATGGTGATGAGCATTTTCTCGAAACTCCATTTTATGGCAGTCCGCAAAACCCGGCCCCAAAGCCGCGTGCCGGGCGGACTCAAAAGCAGGGCCGGCAAAAAACCGCTGCAACGCAAAACAGCGGCCCTGGCCGTAAAAAGAAGAGCAAACTGCTGAAGGGCCGCCGCTAAACCAGGCGGCTCCAAACAGGTATCAGACTACCGCAGCCGAATGGGAGGCAGAGATGGACACAATCAAGATCAGAACACCGGATGACTGGCACCTGCATCTGCGCAGTGGCGAGTTTTTGGCGGCCGTACTGCCTTTTACGATCCGCTGCTTCCAGCGTGCCATTGTTATGCCTAATTTAAAGCCGCCGGTGGCTGCTGTCGCAAGCGCAGAGACATACTACCAAAATATTAAATCCTTGCTGCCGGCCGGCTCCATTTTTGAACCGCTGATGACCCTGTATTTGACTCCCGAAACTACGCCGGAACTGATTGCCGCTGCGGCCGCCCACCCGCATATTTATGGAGTCAAGCTCTATCCCGCCGGTGCCACCACAAATTCCGATTACGGGGTCGGCAGTCTCAAAAGCCTGGATGATATTTTTGCAGCTATGCAGGAACACGATCTGGTCCTGCAGGTGCATGGAGAAGACAATAAAGCGCACACGGATCCGTTCGATCGCGAGGCTGTTTTTATTGAAGAACAACTGCTGCCGTTGCGGCAGAAATTTCCGGACTTGCGTATTGTGCTCGAGCATGCGACTACCACCAGCGCGGTCGATTTTGTGAACGCCTGGCCCCGGACGGCCGCTACTGTTACTCCACAGCACTTGTTGCTGAACCGCGGCGCCTTGTTTGCCGGTGGTCTGCGGCCGCATCATTATTGTCTGCCGGTCCTCAAACGCGAAGAACACCGCAAAGCCCTGCTCCAGGCAGTCACGACACCAGGTCAAAGCAGCTTTTTTCTGGGCACAGATAGCGCACCGCATCCAACCGGATGCAAGCACAGTGCCTGCGGTTGTGCTGGCATCTTCAGCGCTCACGCCGCAATCGAGCTTTACGCCGAAGCTTTCGATTCGGTGGCTGCCCTGGATCAGCTGGAAACCTTTAGCAGCCTGAATGGTCCGGCCTTTTACGGGCTGCCAGTAAACAGTGGCAGCATTACCCTCAAGCGCGAATCCTGGACCGTTCCGGTCAGCTATCCCTTTGGCTCCGAGTCCCTGGTGCCCTTGCGGGCCGATGAACAGGTGCATTGGCGGATTGTCGGGTAGCTGATCGAACTGCGATTTCAACCGGGTATTTAGTCTGCACAACCTGGAAGCAGGGCTTTGGTTGGGGCCATGGTCGCATCAGGCTGGACGTTTCCATCCAAAGGTTGATAGATCGGCATTTCACTTCGCCTTGCTGGTGGTGACAGCGATTGGTTACTTGCTGACAGCTGCATTTTTACTTTTTGGCCGCCAATTGGAGGTCTTGCGTTATATTTACTTTGGCTTCGTGCTGATGATGAGCATGAACGCAATTTTTCCGCATCTGATAGCCAGTGTGGTTCTGCGCCGCTATGCTCCCGGTCTGCTGACCGGCCTTGTGCTAAATTTGCCCCTTGGCCTGCTGCTTGTTTTTTATGTCCATTCGCAGTCGGTTTACAACCTGAAACTGATTGGCGGATTTGCATTGGTCTCCATAAGTATGATTTTGCTGCTAAGACCGCTGTTTAAACTCGGCGCACGGTTATGGCCCCGGAACTGAAAGCATGACTGACGTTGGCAAGGCTGCATGGCTAAACCGTCCTGGCGGATAAATAGCTTGTTGATGGAATATCACTTGTGCGCCAGACAGAAAGCAGCATTTTGTTGGCAGGTATCAACATGAAACCGGAATTCCATCACCACACCGCACTGATCACCGGCGCATCCAGCGGTATTGGCGCGGCCGTTGCGCATGCATTGGCGGCCCGGGGCGCCAGCCTGGTGCTGGTGGCCCGCCGAGCAATGGAACTCAAACGCGTAGAGCGTGAGATTCGCTCCAGCGCCAGCGAATCCACCGCCGAGATTCATTGTATCCCGGCGGATGTGACCGCGGCCATGGACCGCCAACGGATTCGGGATTTCCTGGAGCAAAAGCAATTGCCGCTGCATATTTTAATCAACAACGCTGGCATTACCAGCCATGCGCGCTTTGACGAGACTCAGTCGGATGTCTTACGACGCACTATGGAGATCAATTTTTTCGCGGCTGTTGAGCTCACCGCGCAGATGCTGCCGTTACTAAAAAAATCCGCCCGGCCGACCGGGGGCCGTAAATCGATTGTGCTGGTTTCCACTCCTTCCGGATTATACGGTATTCCCGGCCGCTTTGCCTATAGTGCCAGCAAAGCCGCCGGGCATGTCTGGATGGAAGCCATGCGCCAGGAATTAAAGGCGGATCAAATCCAGTGCAATATCATTTGCCCGGGCTACACCCGGACTGCGCTGCGCCAGAGCGGTCTCGACGGTCAGGGAAACACGATTCAGGAAGAGCAGGCCAAAGAGGCCAAAAGCCCGCACTACATGGCGGTCCAGATTATAAACGGTATTATTAAAAATAAACGGTTGCTGCTGACCGATACCAACGGTCGCTTCGTGTACTGGCTACGCACCCTTGCGCCGGGTCTACTGGAACGAATCATGGCCAAAAAGCTGGCCAAAGATCTACGCGGTAGCGTAGAATAACCTAACCATTCTCGAACTCGCCCAATTTGGTGAAATAGGTCTTGAGCATGTTGGTCACAGCAGCCTTGAGTTTCGGATTGGTAATTTGCAGCATCGGGATTTTGAGGCGCTGCATACGGCCTTCCAGTTCGCTTTCATCATCCACAATCAGTTTCACCTGCGGCCAAATCTTCTGAAAAGCTTGCAAGACGACCGGCGGCTGGGTTTTAACCCGCGCCACAAATTGATTTTGCAGCTGGTACATCCGCTGATAGCGCTGCAATCGCTGCTGCAGTTCCTCGGTTTGCTCCAGGCTGGCCTCATTGGTGACTGCCAGGTTGTATAGTTCTTCAGATCGGTTTAATCCGGGATCTTTTTGCAGGCGAGCATCAATTTTGCGTATACCGAGCGCGATGCGTGTCCCGGGGCTGGCTTCCTGATTCAACCACTGTTGATACCCCTGCGCATCCTTTTGGGTCTGGAATTGCTGTACCTTGCGCAGGGCATCGCAAAAATCGCCAAAACTCAGGTCCAGAGCTTCGAATTCCTCCGCGGAATCGTCTTCCGGCCCGGCAGTATCTACGCTGCCCAGCGGGTCCATTGCGGCCTGCATGTCGGCCGGAAAGGCGGGAACCACCAATTTGGTATCGGCCTTGAGTGCGCCGCCAATTTTGTTCAGGATCTCTTCCAGGATTGATGTCTCCTGAGTGGGAACATCCGCACCGCTGGCAGGCTCAATTGTCGGTGTGGCGGCAGCCATTTCGGCTGCCATTTCCCGCGGAAAATCAGGCACCACCAGTTTGGCCTCTGTTTTCAGGGCAGCGCCTAACTTGTTGACAATTTCGCTCAGGATAGAGTCTTCCCGCAGCGGCCCTGCCTGTTGCGTATCGGCTTCGATGGTAGGGGTAGCGGCCGCCATTTCGGCGGCCATTTCGCGCGGAAAGTCGGGCACTTCCAGTCTGGAATCGACCTTCAGGGCTGCACCCAGTTTGCTAAGGATTTCTTCAAGGATGGAAACTTCGCCGACGGGGGCCCTGCCGGCTGCTTTGTTATCCACAGCGGGTTCGGCGATCGGACTGGCACTCATTGGATTACTGGCGGCAGCACTGGCGCTTTGGTGTATCCGACCACCGATGCTGAGAGCCAGCAGGCCCATATCCATATTTTGAAAATGATCTGGTGCGGCGATCAAGGACCCCAGACTGGAAACCAGCTCTTTTAGAATTGAATTTTGAATCTCGGGATCATTTTTAATTTTGGTCGCATTTTGGGTCACCTTGCGTTGTGCAGCCATGCGTTCTTCGACCTGATGCAGGGCTTTGAGCAGGTTACTACCGATAAATGCACCGAGCTGATCGGCGCGGACACCAAGGGCCCTGGCAAAGACCGGAATATGATCCAGGTAATCATCACTGTTTTTGATTTTGGTTTGTTGATAGGCTTTGATGCGTGCCAGGGTTTGCTGCTGCTGCTCCGGTGCCAGGCCGCGCTTTTTGATGACAGTTTGAAAAATATGAAAATAGGCCTGGTGATGGGCTTCGAGTTCGCTTTGGGCTGTATGTGTGTCGCTTGCGCTCACTGGCGGATTGAGTTATGGCCCGCTGTCCGGGTCAAGTAAAAGATTTCTCGCAGCGACTGACCACTGGCAGGCAGAAATGGGGCCTGAAATCATCCGTCCAAATCCAGGGTCAGGGAGGTTCTGGACGGGACTGGCGCCACGAATGAGCTAGTCCAACTGAAACGGGCGAGCCGGAAAGTGGAGCAGAAAAAAAAGCGGAGATGTTTCTCCGCTTTGTTGCCGAATTTCCGACCCATTGCCGGGCCAGGCCGTTCAATTACACTGTCAGCTTTTTTGTGCCGA
>JAGRNA010000179.1 GCA_020441005.1 Leptospiraceae bacterium | reverse complement strand
TGGCCCATTTGGAATGACCTGCCATTTTTATGCTCCTCCAAAATCCAGCAAATGCTCCAGCTCGGTTTCACGCAGTATTCCGATCCCTTCGCGAATCACTTTGATCGGCGTTGTCGTGCAATCCAGGATTGTGGAATACTCATGATAGCGGGGCCCGCAATCCACAACCGCTGCCACCTGATGCTCGTACAGACGATGCAGATCTTCAGGATCTGTTGTATACTCATCCGCTATGGTTACAGATGTGGATACGAGCGGTATGTCAAGCTGTTCCATGATGGATTGCAAAACCGGATGGTTTACAATGCGTACACCAACCTCCCGGCGCTTGCCAGTACCGCGCTTGTCCACCAGACGATTGGCATCCAGAATGAAAGTGTAGGGGCCCGGCAAGTGACTGCGCATAAAACGAAATACGGGATTGGGAATACTGCGCGCATATGTGCTGATCATGGCGATGTCACGACACAATAGACTCAAGGGCTTGCGCGCATCAATGTTGCGAATATCATACAGCCGATTGATCGCTTTCGGTTTGTCCGAGCGACAGATGAAAGCATACACTGTGTCGGTAGGTACGATTAGCACCTGACCGACCGCCAGTTCAGCGAGCAAACGATCGATCACTCGCTTTTGCGGGCTTTGATGATGCACTTGCAGGATCATGGGAGCCAGGTTACAAGTTGGCGGCCAGTCGGCCATTCCAAAATCTTGAGTCTGCACTATAATCCAGACCGGGTGCATCCGGATAGTAATCCCCCTGCCTGCCCTCGGCAACGCATAAACCGGATAACCCCGGGCGGTCGGCTGCAGATGTATATTTTGCCGCCGCAGCGCTGATCAGTCGTCTGGCTTGACGGGTATGGCTAAGGGCAGGCAAACCTGAAAACAGGCGCCCTCCCCCTCTGCGCCCTCTGCCTCAATATGACCGCCATGCCGATCAATGATCGTCCGAACGGTTGCCAGGCCGATGCCATTACCAGCGAAGTCCTCCTCAGCATGCAGACGGGTGAAAACACCAAACAGGCGGTCCTTGTATTCGGCCTTGAAGCCGGCTCCATTGTCCTTGATGTGGATGCAGCCCAGGCCCATTCTATTATTCGTGCGCCAGATTTGAATGCGGGTCTCGGCCTGCCGGGCGGTGTACTTCAACGCATTGGACAGCAAATTCAAAAAAACCTGCCGCACCAGGCTCAAATCACCGGCAATCTGACCCAGATCAGAGATCTGCCATTCGATGGATCGATTCCGGCACTCCTCTTCCAGAATATCGCAGCATTCCGCCACCACCGTGTTCACTCGCAGCATCCGCCAGTTCAGACTGGTGCGACCAGAGCGCGAATAGACCAATAAATCGTCCATAAACCGGGTTGTCTGCAAGGCATAACGCTGTATACTTTCAATTTTACCCTGAATCTCCACGGAGCCGGTAAAGGCCTCCTGTTGCATAATCTCGGCCGCCAGATTGCTGATTTTCTTCATGGGTGAACGCAAATCATGCGATACGGTGTAGGCGAATGCCTCCAGCTCCTTGTTCGCGTGCGCCAATTCGGCTGTTCGCTGCTGGACTCGCAATTCCAGGGCCTGATTGACCTGCTGCAAATGCTCTTCGGCCTCCTTGCGAAAGGAAATATCGGACAAGACCCCGAAACTGCCCACAAACAGCTTGCCCAGGCAAACGCTGTTCGTAAAAACACCGCTGGCATGTAAATTGGCCCACAACCAACTGCCGCCTGCCTGACCAGGCGCGCCTTTTTTCAACAAGCGCAGCTCTTTATTGCGCGTCATGCGCTGCCCTTGCCGCCGTTCATCAAACAAACCGGGTGCCACTGAGCCGGACTGGATGGTCTCGAGGGCGCTGGAGCGCTGGACATGCGCCAAATCTGCGGGGTGAATCAGGGTCTGATAATGCTGGCCCAGGATCTCATCAACGCGATAACCGAGCAAATTCTGCTGGCTTTTGAAATAGATGAACTGTCCCACTGGATTGATGCGGTACACAATATCCGGAACGGATAAAAAAAAGCTTTCTTTTTGATCGTCGGTCTGCGGCACCTGCGTTTTGCCTGGATCCAGCAGGTTTTGCTCATACAATTGACTGTCCGCAATGGTCTGATCAATACAGCGCTGCAATTCATCGCGATCAAAACCGCTTTGCGGATCCATGCAGAGGCAATCATAGGCACCATTTTCCAGGGCCCACCCTGCCCGGCGCCGATCAACTTTGGTATGACCGACAATCACCAGCGGAAAAAAAACGCGCTGACTGACAAGCGGCAACAACTGGCGGGTAACATCGCGCGGCGAATCGGCCAACAAGCTGGCATCTGATAAAATCAAATCAAATCGATCATCCTGATGGCTCTCTAAACCATCCTGCCATTGAAAGGCAAATTCCACCAGCTCTTCCAGCTGCGCTTCATCCAGGCCGTTCAGAAAAAGCTGCGCCCGTTGCTTGGACTCACAAATGTAGAGCAATCGACGAGCCATAGCCTGTAATGACTAGTAGAGACGAATCCCCGGTCCACTACAAAAATGCCTGGTAAACCGATTTCGGGCCACCAGTATTTCTGTCTTGACGCCGTAGTGCACAACAAAAGGCTGAGGCGATTACAAAAAGGGAGACAAACATGCAGGCAAGCAAGTATCAAATCTCTGAACCGGTGTTGATCGTTGATGACAAAGCCAGTATTCGCGAGACAATTGCTGAATTATGCACCGAATTGGGCTTGCCAAGCGAGTGCGCCACGAATGGCGAAGAAGCGCTGGCCATGGCCGAGGATGACCGCTACTCGCTGTATATTGTCGACTTGAAAATGCCGGTCATGGATGGTTGGACCCTGGTGCCCAAACTGAAGGACAAATTGCATAATCCAATCATCCTGATTGCGACATCCATTAACGACCCCAATCAAATCATTGATGTTATGAAGCAGGGCGTCTTTGATTATATTATTAAACCGATCGATCCGGAACTCTTTATGATCACCCTGCGCAAGACCATCGAGCACATCTATCTCAGGCGCCAGGCAGAGCATCGCATCCGTCAGTCAGAAAAAGAACTGCAAAGCAAGCTGGAATGGCTGGTCTACAAGGAAAACCGCCGCAATCAGCTGGCCGACGCCGAAGGCAAAAATCTGGTCTACAACCTGAAAACCAGTATTTCGCAGGGTGGCGGGCTGGGTAATGCGATCTCGATTATCGACTTGATTGAAGCCCTTTCCACCCGGGACGGCGAGAATTACATTGTGCCGGCCCAGATGCTGGACATGCTCTTTGAAAACAACAAGATCAGCCGCAATACAACCGATGGCCTGAATCTGATCAACAATATTCTGGGCCACGGCATCAAACCTGCGGATATGGCCGTCCAGGACTTTGTACATCAGATCGGCACAAGCCTGGCGATGATCATCGCAGCGGCGGAACGTAAAAAATTGCGCATTACCCTGCCCGATCTGCACACAACCGGTCAATTTCAAATTGATTTGAAGCTGTTGAATCTGGTCATTGAGGAATTACTGGTCAATGCGATGAAGTATGCCGGCGCCGGAACCGAGGTCTCGTTATACGCCCATATCACAAAAGGCTTTTTTTGTTTTTCGGTCATGAACCGGTTGGCAGACAACGATCCGGCCACCATACCCACAGAATTTGAGACTCTGATTCTGGAGCCGTTCTACCGCCATGCCAAACCCAATGATGAATTCTATGACCTGGAACGCTTTTCGCTGGGACTCGGTTTGACAGTTGTTGAATACATCGTCCAAAAACACACCGGTGTATTTTCCATTCACCAGATGCGCGATCATACCCAGGAAAAGCCGCGCGACTGTGTTCTAGCGGAGATTCAGATACCGATGATGCAAAATTGAATTCTGGTGACCCGCCAGGTCATGGCGACAGATTTTTTCAATGGCGGGTCCGAATTCCTTGACACTCAAGGTCGGCAAAACAAACTAAAGCACGGGAAGCAAGTATGGCAAAAAGCATCATGGTTATCGATGATTCCGCATCCATTCGACAGGTGCTGAATATGATCCTTTCAAAAGAGGGCTTTACCGTAATCGAAGCCGTGGATGGCGCGGACGCTCTGGCCAAATTACCGGCCGACTCTAGTCTCAACCTGATTATTTGCGATGTCAATATGCCCAACATCAACGGCATTGAATTTGTAATCAAATTGAAGGCCAACCCGGATCATAAATTCACACCAGTGATCATGCTAACGACCGAATCGGAAGAAGAGATGAAAATCAAGGGCATGGAGGCCGGAGCCAAGGCATGGCTGGTCAAACCCTTTCATCCCTCGCAATTGATGGATGCGGTCAACAAACTGGTGCACTAGACTGTTATGGAATTTGAGATTCATCATGTCAGCGAAGGGGCCACCATCCTGCCGCGCGGAGAGCTGACGATATACAAGGTTGCCCAGGTCCAAAAACAGCTGATAGAAATCGTGCAGACGGCAGATCGCCTGTTTTTGGATCTGGAAGGACTGGACTCGATTGACACAGCCGGATTACAGTTGCTGATGTCCTTAAAGCTGTATTGCCATCAACACAACAAAGAGCTGCAAATTACAAATCATCCCGGCGCTTTGATCGCGCTGCTCGATCTGTATGGTCTGGCGGGCTTTTTTGGCGACAAAATCAAACTGGGCCCCGAGCAGCGCCAGACATGGCCCTTTGCCTACGGCACACGCAAAATCAGTCTGGATGAAGTGCTCACCAGGCCCTGATCTGGATTTTTTTGTCCGTATTTGTTCAATTTGCTTGACTTTGCTCGTCAAAGAGGATATGCTCCTTGATTGGGCCTGGAGTAGTATCGCTTTTCGCCAGACTCCGTCCGGTGCTGCACTTTTCATTTATCAGTGAACCTGGCCGATATGTAAAAATGGATGTCAAATAGAATGGATTTCAGTGAAGCCAACGACACTTTTTTTGCCGAATGTGAAGAACTATTGAGTAAAATCGAGTCCGGGCTGCTTGTGCTGG
The DNA here is from genome assembly GCA_020441005.1 of Leptospiraceae bacterium. Classification (GTDB taxonomy): domain Bacteria; phylum Spirochaetota; class Leptospiria; order Leptospirales; family Leptonemataceae; genus JAGRNA01. The sequence goes on along the minus strand of JAGRNA010000179.1, from coordinate 2,804 downwards.
AAAGCGACCCTCGCAACGAAGAAGAGATCCACAGCCTGTTTCGGGCCATTCATACCATCAAGGGCTCTGCCGGCATGTTCGGTTACGAGTCCATCGAAGACTTTGCGCACACCTTTGAAAATGTGCTCCAGAAACTGCGCGACCAGCAAATCCAGGTCACGGAAGCATTAATTGATACCTTTCTAAAGAGTCGTGATCAACTGGCCACTCTGGTTTCCCTGGCCTCTAATGCCCAATCCCCGGATGAAGCCTGCGAGACGCAAAGTAATCAACTAAAGGAAGTGCTTTTGGCGCATCTAAGCGGCCTGGCGGATGCAGCCAGGACAACAGAAGGCTCTGTATTGCAATCCGCAGCAGCAGACGCAGATCAAGCGGAGTCGGACCCGGTGCCCGACAGTCCGGTAGAACCAGGTCTAACCGCAACCAGGCACTTGATTGTTACCCTGCACTTTCGCACACAGACCTTTCGCGACGGCTTTGATCCCGCATCCTTCCTGCGCTACTTGCGCGAAAAATCCGGGTTTATAGATGTAAAGCTTTTACCGGCCACCCTGCCCGCCCTGGATCAGCTGGACGCCGAAAGCTGTTATCTGTCCTTGCAAATCGAGCTGCGGACCGAGCTGGATGATACGGCCATCAAGGCCATCTTTGAATTTGCCGCGGATGATGTGGAGCTTTCCATTGAGCCCCGGGACGCAACAGCGAGTCCGCCAGGATCCGGGCCGGCAGCTCTAACACCGGATCCGGCCGAGCAGTCAACCGGAGCAGCTTCTCAACTAGCATCTGTTGCGTCCACAGACACATCCACTGCACTGGCGATCAATCCCGCTCCGGAGGATCTGGACGATGAGACTGAAGCCGAAGCGGCCAAATCTGGCAATAATCGCAATTTGACGGAGAACAAACGGACCTTCCTGCGTGTTGATTCCGAGAAGCTGGATGTTTTGGTCAATTTTGTCGGCGAGCTGGTTACCAGTTCCGCGCATATTCTGCAAATTGCCCGCACTTTTGGAATCAAGGAAGTCATCGAAAGCACGGAAGAGCTGTCCGCTCTCGTCAGCGAGATTCGTGACAGTGCCTTGCAATTGCGTATGATCCCCATCGGTCAGGTCCTGAACAAATTCCAGCGGATCGTGCGTGATATCAGCCATGAACTGGGCAAGGATGTCGAACTCCGGATTTTCGGAGCGGAAACGGAACTCGATAAATCAGTCATTGAGTCTCTTTCTGATCCCCTGATGCATATTATCCGTAACGCGATCGACCATGGTATTGAAAGCGAAGCGGATCGCAGCGCAGCTGGCAAGGCCGCCCGCGGCACGATTACGATCAATTCCTGGCACGAGACTGGTGAAATTGTGATCGAAGTTTCCGATGATGGCAAGGGGATTCACCGCGAACGGGTGCTCTCCAAGGCCATGGAGCTGGGCTACATCAACGCCGGCGAGAACCCGACCGATTCAGAAATTTTCAAGTATCTATTCTACCCCGGCTTTTCCACCGCCGGAAGCGTTACCAACCTGTCGGGACGGGGCGTCGGACTGGATGTAGTCCAGAAGAATATTGATAGTCTGCGCGGCAAGGTCGGCATTCAGTCCCGTACGGGTGCCGGAACTACCTTTCAGATTCGGCTGCCGCTGACCCTGGCAATTATTGACGGCTTTTTGGTCCGGGTCGCCAATTCCAGTTTTGTTATTCCGCTCGATATGATGGACGAGTGTATAGAGCTTGGCCATGATGATCACGTGGACGGCCAAATGGATGTGATGAATATCCGCGGTGAAGCCCTGGGAATTATCGATACTGCGCAGCTATACAATCTGCCAGACAGTCATACCACAGTGCGGCGTAACATTGTCGTGATTCGCTACGGCGATCAGCGCACGGGCCTCTTGGTCGATGAGCTATTGGGCGAGGTTCAGTCCGTCATCAAGCCGATGGGCAAGATTTATGGCAAATTGGCCGGCATCGGTGGCTCGACTATTTTAGGCGACGGAACGGTGGCCTTGATTATCGATGTGGCCTCGACCCTGGAACTGGCCCGTCATGCAAGGGCCCTGCCCGGTCGGCTACCAGACCGCAAACTGGTCGGAGCATAGCTATGCAGATTGACAAGCGCATCACACTGGACGCCTCCAGAGCATGCCGGAACCACCGGCCAAATACCAACAAAATACTCTTAACTACTCTTTTCCTGCTAGTTGCCTCTCTGGGCAGTCCGCTCCCGGCCAGCCCGGAGGGAGCGCCGCACTGGGGCTACACTGGTGAAATCGGCCCCGAGAACTGGCATCAGTTGAGCCCCGATTTTGGTTTGTGCAAAACCGGGCAAACCCAGACGCCGATCAACATTGCCGGTGCGAGTGCAGCTGATCTGCCGCCCCTGGCCCTCGATTATCAACAGCAAAAACTACAAATCCTGAACAATGGCCACACAATCCAGGTCAATTCGACCAGTGAACAGTATGCCCGGCTGCAGGATCGCGAGTTCAAACTGCTGCAGTTTCACTTTCATACTCCCTCCGAAAATCTGGTTGATGGCAGTCCCTACCCGGCCGAAATACACTTCGTCCACAAGGATGCCCAAGGCAGCCTGGCAGTCATTGCCCTCTTTGTCAGCGAAGGCAAAGAGAACCCGCTGATCAAAAAAATCTGGCAGCACCTGCCGGCCAAAGAAGGACCAGCAGCGGATCAGGCTTTAGAATTCAATCCGCGGGATCTACTACCACAACGCTCGGCATACTATTATTTTCAAGGTTCACTGACCACACCACCCTGCTCCGAGGGTGTCCACTGGCAGGTTCTGC
>JAGRNA010000178.1 GCA_020441005.1 Leptospiraceae bacterium | reverse complement strand
AAAAAGGAGCGCCGGTAATCGACGGGATTGTGGCCGAAAACAAAATCTACAAACCCAAAATCGTTCAGCAGGTAGCAAAGGAATTGCGAGTCTGGCGGCCGGTTTTTCATAAAGCAGATTTGCGTATTGCAATTGGCGGCAGTCAGGCCCTGTTTGCCTATTATCTGGAACCAACCTACGCGCTGGAGGCAATCGGCGGATTGACGGATGCCACTCTGGCCCATTTACCTGTTGAGCATGAATCCAGTCCAGCCGGTCACCGCCGCCCGGCCAGCATCGCCTACATGCGCCAAAGAAGAGTAGATATTCACTTGCATAGCGCCAACCTGCCAGGCAGAACAGACTACAATGTTCTACTGTACAATAAATTTCCAGGCGAAATGCGGATCATTATTTATGAAAATGAAAAAATGCAATTTCTCAAATCTATTCGGGGCTTTCAGTTTATAGATTTTTCCTGGTATCTGGATCAATACATGAAAAGAATAGGCACAAAAAGCAAACAACAGATTCGCGACGATTACCAGGAATTCAAAGCTTACTATTTCAACTACAACCGGGATCATCGCGCTCTGCTTTTTAAAAAATACATTAACGCAGCAGACTAGTTAAGCCATTCTCCGACAGCAATGCCTGGGTGTCGTATTGGGAGGTGATATGCCTGCCAATCCATTCCGGCTTTGAGCTACCGGGACCGGTTGATTTCAATTTTAGATTGCCATATCTAGTCAAACATGGATTCTGGAAGATTGTGACATAATCTGTGACGATCAGGGCGCTTTTCTGATCTGTTTGCAGGCAATCCTGATCATCAGCACCTAACATGGCCAAAAAAAAGAAAACCATCGCAAAAAAAACAAGCCGCAAAACGGCCTCCAGGTCGACAGGCGGGACTGGTAAAGCTGCCAATCCAGCAGCACTACCTGCTGACAGCCTGGCTGAGCATCTCACACGCATTGAAAGAGTCGATTTACAGCGGGCCCTTAGTAAAGGCGTGCGCGTCGTTGACGTAGAAATCGAAGATCAAATGAAAGAGGCCTACCTGGATTACGCTATGAGCGTAATTGTTGGCCGCGCCTTACCCGACGTCAGGGATGGCTTGAAACCGGTTCACCGCCGGATTTTGTTTGCCATGCATGATCGAGCCTGGCGGCACGATCGCCCGTATGTAAAAAGCGCCAAAATTGTAGGCGAGGTGATCGGTAACCTGCACCCGCATGGCGACTCTGCGGTATATGACACCCTGGTTCGCATGGCGCAGGATTTTAGCATGCGCGTGCCACTGATCGATGGTCAGGGCAACTTTGGTAGCGTGGATGGTGACCCTGCAGCGGCGTATCGCTACACGGAAGCCCGATTGGCAAAAATCTCGGACGAGCTTTTGCGCGACATAGACAAAGAAACGGTCGACTTTAGTCCCAACTTTGATGCCACCAAAGAGGAGCCGCGTGTCTTACCGGCGGCTTTTCCGAACCTTTTAGTAAACGGCGCCAGTGGTATTGCTGTGGGCATGGCGACCAATATTCCGCCCCATAACCTTTCCGAGGTGATTAGCGCGACCACAGCCTTGATCAAGAATCCGGATTTGAGTATCGAAGAAATTATGAAAATTATGCCTGCCCCGGATTTTCCGACCGGCGGCATTCTAATTGGCCAGGAAGGCGTCCGCTCTGCGTACCGCACCGGTCGCGGCAGCTTCAAAATTCGGGCCAAAACCGAAATTGAAATCAATAAAAAGAAACGCGATGTAATTGTTGTCAGCGAAATCCCCTACCAGGTCAACAAGAAGAATCTGCTCGAAAAAATCGCCAGCCTGGTACAAAACAAGGTCATTGAAGGCATCGCTGATATACGCGATCTCTCGGACCGGCATGGTATTCGGATTGAAATCGAACTCAAGAAAGATGCCACCACCCAGGTTGTATTGAATAAACTCTACAGCCAGACGCAGATGCAGGTCAGTTACGGCATTATATTCCTGGCGCTGGTAAATGAGCAACCCCGCGTTTTAAACATTAAAGAAATTTTACAGGAGTATATCAAGCATCGCCGTGAAATTATCGTCCGACGCACCACCTTTGAGCTGTCCCAGGCTGAAAAACGAGCTCACATATTAGAGGGACTCAAGATTGCGCTCGACTTTATTGACGAGGTCATCAAGATTATTCGTTCTTCCAAAACGGTCGACGAAGCGCGCGTCCGCTTGATGAAACGCTTCAAACTCACAGAAATTCAGGCCAACGCAATTCTGGAAATGCGGCTCCAAAAGCTGACCTCGCTTGAATCACAAAAGATAATTGATGAACTGGAGCAGCTGCGGGTCCGGATCAAGGATTTAAAAGCCATTCTGAAAAGCGAGCCAAAACAGTTTGAGCTGGTTTCCACCGAGTTAGGGGATGTCCAGGAAAAATACGGCGCGAAACGGGTCACTGAAATCAATCATGGTCTGGCTAGCGAAACCAGTTTTGAAGTCGAGGATTTAATCGCTGACGAAGATGTGGTAATCACCCTCAGCGAAGACGGCTTTGTGAAACGCATGAAACGCGAAACATTCCGTCGACAAAAGCGCGGTGGCAAAGGCACCAAAGGCAGCACCAGACGCGAGGATATTATTTATCGCATGCAAACTGCCTCTACGCATGATGTGCTTTTATTATTCAGTAACAAAGGTAAACTATTTGCCATGAAAGTGCATGAGCTGCCGGATTCCAGCCGTGATGCGCGCGGCAAATCGCTAAAGGCTTTAATTAATCTGTCTGCTGATGAGCGCATTACGGCCATGGCAGCCGCCCGTGATTTCAAAAGTGACCTGGCGATTGCTATGGTTACCAGACAGGGTATTTTGAAAAAATCGCGACTGGAAGTGTTTACCTCGGCCCGTAAGGGGGGAATCATCGCTATCAATCTGCGCAAGGATGACGAGCTTTGCGATGTACGCTTGATCGAAAACAGTGATGATATTCTAATCGCTAGTCGCATGGGCAATGCCTTGCGAACCAACATGGCCAAGATGAATAGCCAGGGACGAAATGCCGCCGGAATCATCGGCATGCGTCTGGATAAAGGCGACGCGATCATTGGCATGTCGGTAGTCAAGACCAATACTTCGTTGATGGTTATTTCGGAATCCGGCTACGGCAAACGAGTCGAGTTTTCGAACTTTGCCACCAAGGGACGCGGCGGCAAGGGTATGACCTACATCAAAATCAGTGACAAGAACGGTCCGGCTGTGTGCATCGCCAGCGTGCAGGACAGTGATGACATTGTTGTAATCACAGAACATGGCACGGCAATCCGCATGTCGGCCGGGGATGTTTCAAAAATCGGACGTGCGACTGTTGGTGTCCGTCTGGTTAATCTGAATGAGGGCGAGAAAGTCAGTGATATGGCAATTCTATCTGATGATACCTGAGCCCGGACTACGTTTCTTGCATGAGATCGCCATCAATCATGGTTTCAGCATAAATGTGCGGGTAACGTTTAGCGAAGCCCTGTTTCAACCAGTCCAGCGGCAGATCGGCAGTCACCCCATGATAATGCGTGTACTGCATAAAAGCCTGCCCCGACTGGTTGTATTCCTGAAACAGACTATTCGTACGACCATCGAATTCCAGCGGATCAACCTTCATTTTACGGCATAAACGCTTGTCAAATGCCGGAGTAGCCTGGACCCACTTGTTGTTCAGATACAACTCGCAATACCCGTGATAATAAAAGATCTCCGAGCGTAGATATTCGATCAGCCGGGGACTGGATAAATGATTCTTGACGTCTCCGAAGCCCAGGCGAGCCGGAATACCGCAAGCGCGAGCCAAACCGGCCAGGAGCATCGCTTTAGGTATGCAATACGTACTGCGTATAGATGTAAAATAGCTCAGCCGGTTTTCAGCCGGACTGAGATGGAGCTTGTAAGGATTATACAACCAGCCATCGCGGACATGATAGTAGAGTCGCATAGCTAGCTGGATTTTTTTGTCCGGATCATCGCCGGCCTCGGCTTGCAGACGGGCGGCGCTTTGGCCCATTTTTTCCTGAATATGAAGCTGCACGGCTGGATGCTGGAAATCCAGAAATTCTGTTGCGGCCAAACAATCAGACGGTTGTAATGCATCAGGAGCGACCGGAACGATTCGATTCATAGAAACCCGGCCCCATTTTGCACAGCAGGGTAGCGACGGCAAGAGTTTATGAAATGCGACGGATGCGTCAATAGCCTCTATTATTACCGGTCCTTTGAATAAGTTTTCAAAACCAATCCATCGAATCAGGATACCCAATCCATAGCTGCATAACTACTTTGGTCCGCACATTCGAATAAAAAGTCAGCGTCGGCCATGAAGCGCAAAATGAGTAAGCCCAGGAAACAAAGCCATTCTAACAAAAGCGATTCGACCCGTCCAGAGTGGCAGCTGGATCCAGCACTGTTAGAGCAAACGATCGCCACAATTGAAAAACGACCACAAGTCAATCCTGAAGATTTTAACTATTCCAGTTTGACCCGCAAGGTTTATCGCATAGAATATGAAAGCAAGCTTAGAGAACTGGACGGGGAAGATTTGGCCTGTATGCTAGGCCAGCAATTCTCATTAGAGCTGGTAGTACCCCTGTCCCTACCCTTACTGGAAAAAGATATTATGGCCGCCGGCTACTATGAAGGCCACCTTGTCCAGGCCATGACCAGCATCGATCCGTCTTTTTGGCGCTCCCATCCGGCATTATGGGCTAAACTGGCCGACTTGATCGAGCCCCATCGCCCGCTTTTGGAAGACACAGCGTCCATTGACCTGGGTGTTTTCTTCTCAGTTTTGCCTCAGCAGGGTTGACTCCGCCCCATACGGCAGTGCTGTTTGTCAACCGACACTAAATCTGGCGCTAGCGGGCAATTGCTAGTAGAGCCGCCCATTCAGGCCACCGAAGCGTTTTTGCGACCCAGTTCCAGATCTTGCTCTTCTTCCAGACGAGCCAGAGCCAGTTTGTAATCGCCTGGTATGACTTTAATAAATCTCTCGAGCTCCTGATCCCAATTGTCCAGGATCGATTGCGCCCGAGCGGAATTGGTGTACGCCGCGTGCTTTTCGATCAATTGCCGTAACTCGGCAATATCATCCGGGTTCTCGACTGGATCCAAGTCTACCATTTCCGGGTTTACCTGTTGCGCAAAGCGTTTATCTGGATCCCATATATAAGCAATGCCGCCGGACATACCAGCCGCAAAATTACGTCCCGTTTTGCCAAGCACGACTACCCGGCCGCCAGTCATATACTCACAGCCGTGATCTCCTACGCCCTCAACTACAGCATGGGCCCCCGAGTTGCGCACAGCAAAGCGCTCGCCGGCCAAACCGTTAAAGTAGGCCTCGCCGGAAGTAGCGCCATAAAGACAGGTGTTGCCTATGATGATGTTTTCCGTGGGTTCAATGCTGCAATTTTCCGGGATCTTGATAACGATTCGACCACCGGAGAGTCCCTTACCAACATAATCGTTTGCCTGGCCCACCAGTTGCAATTGAATGCCTTTTGCCAGAAAAGTACCAAAACTCTGGCCAGCCATACCGTGCATGTTAATTTTAATGGTCGCATCAGGCAGACCTTCTTCTCCAAAACGACGGGCGACTTCACCGGCCAACATAGTGCCGACCGTACGATTTGTATTGTAAACCGGCATGTTAATCACGACTGCTTCCTGACTCTCCAAAGCCGGCTGCGCTTGTTTAATCAGCTCCATATCGATCTGGTTTTCCAACCCATGTTCCTGGTCCTTGACGCGGTACAGTTGAGTGCCAAATGCAGGCTCCGCTTTGTCCAGAACTTTGGTGAAATCCAGCCCGCGTAGTTTCCAGTTACGGGCCCGGTTTCTTTTATTATCAATCTTGATCCGGTCCGACTGACCAATCATCTCGTTTACGGTCCGGTAACCCAGGCGCGCCATGATTTCGCGTACTTCCTGTGCTATAAACATCATGAAGTTAATCACATTTTGCGGATCACCATGATACTTTTCGCGCAATTCCTTATCCTGGGTGGCAATACCAACCGGGCAGGTATTCAGATGACATTTTCGCATCATAATGCAGCCAATTGAAACCAGCGGTCCAGTAGCAAAGCCAAATTCATCGGCCCCAAGCAAGGCTCCGATAACAACATCGCGCCCAGTCAAAAGCTTGCCATCCACCGCGACCCACACTCGATCACGCAAACCGTTTACGACCAGTGTCTGATGGGTCTCGCTTAATCCCAGCTCCCAGGGAGTGCCGGCAAAATGAATGGATGAAATGGGACTGGCACCCGTTCCGCCATCATGCCCGCTAATCAGAATATGATCCGAATGTGCCTTGGCCACCCCGGCAGCGACCGTGCCAACGCCGGTTTCCGAAACCAGTTTCACGCTCACGCGCGAACTCGGGTTTACATTTTTAAGATCAAAGATCAATTGTTTCAGATCTTCAATCGAATAAATATCATGGTGCGGCGGGGGAGAAATCAAGGTCACACCAGGCGTGCTAAAGCGCATTTTGGCAATATAATCATCGACTTTATGACCCGGCAGCTGGCCGCCTTCGCCAGGCTTGGCACCTTGCGCCATTTTAATTTGCAGATCGTCGGCATTGACCAGATAGTTGGCAGTCACCCCGAAGCGACCCGAAGCCACTTGTTTAATTGCGGAACGCATACTGGTGCCATCCGCCTGGGGCTTAAAACGCACCGAATCCTCGCCGCCTTCGCCAGTGTTGGACTTGGCTCCGATCTTGTTCATAGCGATTGCCAGCGCTGTATGCGCTTCCCAGCTGATAGACCCAAAAGACATGGCCCCGGTCGAAAAGCGTTTAACAATCTCACTGGCCGGTTCGACTTCTTCGAGGGGCACTGCACGCGCATCGTCAAAATCGAAGTCAAACAAACTGCGCAGTGTGATTTGCTCCTGTTCTTGCTGGTTAATTTCGGCCGAGAACGCCTTGTAGGCCTCGTAATCATTATTCTTTGTCGCTACCTGCAGCTTGTGGATCGCCATCGGCGAAAACAGGTGCTTCTCACCGCGTTTACGAAAATAGTGAATACCGCCCGGCGCCAGATTGTCCTTGTCATTAATCAAATTGTAGGCCTGGTGATGGCGTTCCAGTGCCTCGCGGGCCAGCATCTCCAGGCTCATGCCCTCAACGTTGGAAGCTGTGCCGGTAAAATAGCGGCTGGTCAGCTCGCTATCCAGTCCTACAGCCTCGAAAATCTGGGCCCCGCAGTAGGACTGCAGGGTGGAAATCCCCATTTTGCTAAAAATTTTATACAAACCTTTGCCAATGGCCTTGATATAATTCTTATTAGCCGCCTTGCGGTCCGGGCATTCGGACAGTAGGCCTTCTTTAAGCAGATCCGCCATGGTTTCAAAGGCCAGATAGGGATTGATGGCGTTAGCCCCATAGCCTAACAAGAGCGCAAAATGAGGCACTTCACGCGGCTCACCACTTTCAATGACCAGACCAGTCCGGGTCCGCAGTCCGGAGCGTATTAAAAAATGATGCACCGCTGCCGTTGCAAGCAGACTAGGAATCGGGGCCATATTCACCGCTACACCGCGATCGCTTAGAATAATCAGGGTATAGCCCTCTCGCACTGCGTCGGCCGCCTCTTCACAGACCTGGTCCAGTCGGTCCCGCATTCCATGCTGCTGATCGGGATCGAACAAAATATTGATGGTGCGGGTCTTGAAAACACCGCTGGCAATATTGCGTATTTTTTCCAGATCGGTATTACGCAAGATCGGGTGCTCCAGCTCCAGCCGGTTGCAATGGGCCGGAGTTTCGGCCAGCAGATTTTGCTCCGGTCCGATATACGTTGTCAATTCCATGACAAGCTCTTCGCGAATGGGGTCGATTGGCGGGTTGGTTACCTGGGCAAAATGCTGCTTGAAATAGCGAAACAGGGATTGCGGCTTATCGGAAAGCACAGCCAGAGCGGAATCCACACCCATGGAGGCCACTGGCTCCTGCCCATGAACGGCCATCGGTTTGATAACACTCATCACATCTTCCGTGGTATAGCCAAAGACGCGCTGGCGTTCAATGATCGTATCATGATCCGGTTGATGCACAAAACCGGGCGAAGGCAATTGCTCCAGACGCAGCATGTGTTTTTTCACCCATTCGCCATATGGCTGTCGCTTGCAAATCATGTCCTTGATTTCACGGTCTTCGATGATCCGCTTTTGCTTTAAATCAATCAGCAACATATGACCCGGTTGCAGACGGCCGTTATATTTAATTTGATCCGGATCGATATCAATCGTGCCGACTTCCGAGGCCATCAACACCAGACCATCTTTTGTTTCAATGTAACGACCGGGACGCAGACCATTGCGGTCCAGGGTGGCGCCGATAATATCGCCGTTGGTAAAGGCCACCGCGGCCGGACCGTCCCATGGCTCCATCATTGTGGCATGGTACTCATAAAAATCGCGCAATTCGGCCGGCAAGTCTCTGTTTTTGGTCCACGCTTCGGGTATCATCATCATAATAGCGTGGGTCAGATCGCGACCGCCCATGTACAACAATTCCAGGACGGAATCGAAGGTTGCCGAATCGCTTTGACCATCCATAATGATGGGCAGCATGCGTTTCAGATCCTTACCGTAGTATGGAGAATCCATAACCATCTGGCGGGCTGCCATCCAGTTTTTATTGCCACGCACGGTATTAATCTCGCCGTTATGCGCTATAAATCGAAAAGGCTGTGCCAAATCCCAGGTCGGGAAGGTATTTGTGGAGTAGCGCTGGTGAATCAACGCCAAAGCGGACTCCATATCTTCGGCTGCCAGGTCCTTATAGAAATCAAACAGTTGCGGCGCAGTCAACATGCCCTTGTACAGCAGAGTTTTGGCCGAAAAGGATGCCATATAATACTGGCTTCGATTGAGATCATGCTCGGCGCGCACCCGCCGATCAATGACTCGCCGTATCAGGTAGATTTTGCGCTCAAAATCATCCAGCGTGGGGATCGTATCCGCTGCTTTGATAAAGAATTGCCAAAAGGTTGGCATCGTTTGACGGGCCCCTTCTCCGGGCACGGATTCATCGACCGGAACCGAGCGCCAGCCCAGGAACTCCTGCCCCTCATCCTCGACTACTTTTTCAATCAGGGTTTGCAGCTTTTTGCGAGTGATTTCCTTGTGCAACATGTAGACAAAACCGGTTGCATAGCGGCCTTCTTCCGGCAGATCCAGACCGATTTCTGCGGTCACGCGGCGCAAAAAGCGGTCCGGTGTTTGAATTAAAATGCCGGAACCATCACCGGTCTCGGGATCGGCTCCCAGGGCACCCCTGTGTTCCAGACGATTCAGACTGCCTAGTCCCAAATCTATGATCCGGCGGGACTTTTGCCCGCTAATGTCTACCACAAAGCCTACGCCGCAAGAATCGCGATCCAGGTCCGGGTGGTACAGGCCAGATGGTTGAGGCACTTTTTGATGAGTATTGTGATCCATATTCACATCTCTCTCCCTGAAAATGATGAAATCATACCTTTGGTACGTGCAATCTGCGTGCCTTTCCAAACTGAGCCACACAGCAGACTGCTTAATTGATGGACGGACACTAAATGAACTGCAATCGGAACTGATTTTCCGACCCCAAGTCAGGATTCTGATGTAAAGTACCCTGTAAATGGAGAATTTTCGGCAACAAAAGCAAAAAAGCTGTTTTTTAACAGAAAATGTTGGGATTTAGACCTTTTTTGACGCGGATAACAGATGAATCAAATCTAGGATGTCTACAATGGGGGCAGAGAAACCAAAATGCGCGCTGCAAGACTTAATTAAACAGCAATTTGTTTATTTCTAAAGCGGGCAGCAGTGAAAAGAAAAAAACACATGATCGCAGACTAGACATTTAACCTCCAATCCAGGCACCCTGAAGTGCAACCCTACTCATAATCGGATCAAAACTCTACTCAGGGCTGATCAGGTGCCGGGAGAGTAAATTGGCCAGTGCAGCCTATTTTCTTGTTTACATATCAGATGTGTAGCTTACACTGACCAGGTATGAAAACCGGTTCGCGCCGCATTGTTCATTTTGACATGGATGCCTTTTACGCGTCCATCGAAGAAAATCTGGATCCTGAAATTCGCAAGTATCCAGTCATAATCGGTTCAGACCCTCGTAACGGGCGTGGACGGGGTGTGGTTAGCACATGCAATTACAAGGCGCGAGCTTTTGGTATTCACTCTGCAATGCCGATTTCTGTAGCCTGGCGCAAATGTCCCCAGGCGGTCTATTTACGTCCACGGCTGGCAACCTATCAACAGGTTTCCATGCAAATCATGGAGCTGCTAAACCAATTCGCACCTAAAATTGAGCCTGTCAGTGTCGATGAAGCTTACCTGGATTGCTCAGGCACCCATTTGCTTTACCCGGACGATCTAAACCTGGCCAGGAGTATTCAGGACAAGATCCTTAGCCAAACTGGTTTACATGCCAGCGTTGGCGTAGCCAGCAATAAATTCGTGGCCAAGATTGCCTCAGAATTGAATAAACCGGCCGGCTTATGCGTATGCCCATTCGGACAAGAACGGTCTTTTTTAGAACCTTTGCCATTGAATCGGTTATGGGGATTGGGCAAAAAGAATGTGGCCGCATTGAATCAGGCCGGTTTTTTTCGGATTGGTCAATTGGCTTCGGCACCTTTAAGTGACCTGCGTTCCGTATTAAAGAACAGAGCTCCGTTGATCAGAGAATTGGCTCGTGGTCGGGACGATCGACCAGTGCTTTCACACTGGGCCCAAAAAAGTTTTAGCGAAGAGCAAACCTATGATCATGACACCACCGATTTAGCGGTGATAACTAAAACTCTCAGTCACCTGAGCGAGCAGTTGGGTTACCGCATTCGCTGCAAGGGTTTGCACTTTCGGACCGTGCGCTTGAAAGTACGCTTTGCCGATTTTCGCACCCACACGCGCGCCTTTACCTTGTCAGCCAGTTCCAATCAAACTGCAGCTATTCGACAGGCCGCCCTGGATCTGCTGATTCGTTTCTGGCAGCAGCAGAATCAGGGCGGTCAGCCTGTTCGTTTGATCGGTATTGCTCTGGATAATACTAGTGATGCGAGTGCCGGGATACAAAAAGAACTCTTTCCCTCAAATTCGTTTGCAGACATCCGCAATATCTCACTGGACAAACTATTTGATGAAATCAACACTCAATTTCCAGGCAAGGCCCATGTTGCTAGTACTCTCTAAAACCGGATAGCAGTTGACAGACCATCCGGAGATTGCATTTTAAGACCATGACCACCAAAACAAACTGCGTAGTGCTGTTCGTGACCTTCCTTACGCTCGGGCTCAGTAGCGCCTGTAACAAGACCGAACAAAAGGCTTTTCAAGGTGCCGTGCTGAGTAATCCCCAGGGTGAGATTTGGGTTACGCGGGTTAATAATCAACGTTATCAACTCTCGAAAGAAAACCTGCAGACGGGGGATGGCCTGGTTGGTCAGGGTGACATTATAGAAACAAAATCCAGTTCTTCTGTTGACTTGCAGTATGACACCGGAATGAGCATGCGGTTGGGGCCCGGCAGTAAGTTAACCATCCAGAAATCCAACCTGAAAGAGCAGGGTGGCAGTCCGGATGTGCATGTGAAACTCGACCAGGGACGTTTGTTAACCAGATCAGAAAAACTGGGTGCCGATGCTAACGTGCTAGTGCAAACACCTACCATGGTTGCCTCAGTGCGGGGCACCGAATTCCTGGTAAAACCGGACGAGGAGGCTGTCCTGGTCGATGAAGGCTCCGTTGCTGTTAGTAATACAACCTCGCCAAACAACGCAGAGCCAGCCAGCCCTGATGTAAGTGATCCAAAGCCGCCGGCTATCGATGAGGACAGTACTGTTGTGGTCGAAGAAGGCAACAAGGTAGAAGAAGATTCCGATGAATTTGTGGTCCAGCCTCTCGATGAAGAAGACCGGCAAGAATTGGATGAGCTTTCCGATGGCCTGGAATACATCAACGCTGATACGCGCAAGCACCTGCAAGACATCATATCTGCCTACGAATCAGAAAAAGAGCGCATCCATGCCGAGTTTCAACAGCAATTGGACCGCAATCGCGAAATCATGGACGCAGAAAAACAAAAACAAAAAGACACTTTTAACAGTGAGAAATCGCGTATCACTGGCGAAGACGCGCGCAATGCTATGGATCGAATTAAAAATCCCCAATAAACCGACACAGAGGCAATGGTCTTTTTGCGCCAGCCTGGTATTTAATAGCTATTGGTAGCAGTGCATGGCTCTCAATAACGAGCTCATCTGACTCGGGATTACGATCAGCCTGCACCCTTGATTTTTTGGCAATTTGTTAGATGTTGCGACAAGTGCGCAGTTCGTCAGGTTTGAACGAGCATCAAAAAGGATCCACATGCCTCTACCATGCTCGGCTGAGCTTACCTTCTGGTCGGTGCGGCAACATGCGCCTATTGGTTTACAGCAAGAGGGCGGCTGAACTAGCTCTGGTTACACAAAATGACTTAGCTCAGGATCATTTTGAATAATATCGTTCAAGAATTTTATTAACGCCTGGTAGTGCGTTTGTAATTTTTCCGGCGCCTCCAGGTGAGTTTTTATTTCAACTTCAGTCAATAACGAGCTCAATTGCTTGTGCACCTTATCCAGCTCCTGTTTATGATCCTTGGGAAAACTGGTCCGCAAGCTTTTACGAACGCCATAGGGATAGGCATCGCGAATCATTTGACCGATAGT
>JAGRNA010000177.1 GCA_020441005.1 Leptospiraceae bacterium | reverse complement strand
ATATGCGGCTATGGTACAAAGCGCTCAAATGCTCAAGCCGCGATGCTATATTGACAGTATCACCAATCACGGTCGTATCCAGCCTTTTACTGGAACCGACAGTGCCCATCACCAAGGGACCCGTATTGATGCCAATACCGAAAAGGGGACCTACATTATTGGTCATCTGTTTCCAATCCGGACCGGTGCTCAGGCGACACATTGCAATGGCTGCCTGTACGGCGCTTTCCGCCGGATTCAGACCGTCCGGGGATTTGCGATCGCGCTCCGAAAAAAGGGCCAGGATCGCGTCCCCGACGTATTTATCGACAAAACCGCGATACTGCTGGATGATCGGCACCAGGCGTCGTAGATAGCCGTTCAAGAAGGCAAAGGTATCCGAGGGTGACATATCCTCCGATATGCGCGTAAAGGAACGCATGTCACAAAACAGTACGCTCATCTCATAGAAATTGCTATCCCCTGGCAGTATCTCACCAGGTGAATTGCGTCCCAGGTGCTCTAAAAACTCGGTGGGCACAAAGCGGTGAAAAGCTTCTTTTTGACGGGCCAACTCTATATTCAGCTGCTCCGATTCGGATTGGACGCGCAGGAATCGATTAGCGATAAACAGCACCAGGGAGAACTGAAAACTGAGAGACATATAAGGCGCAATATGCATGCCTGTTTTGAGGAACATATCGTCCATAATGTCGTATACCACTCCGAGAGCCATCGCCAGCGTACTGCCGAAGAGCAAGAGCGAATCCTTGCGCCTTTCGAGCAATAAACGCAACATTTGCAGAAATATGACAATCAATACCGGCAACAAACCAAGCTGAAAAATGATGAGCCATGATTCACTGTAGCGAAAGGGCAACAGCAGGAATCCCAGGGCCATCACCGTTGTGTGCGCGATGATCAGTTTTTGGCTGAATCGCAGCTTTGCACTGCTGTGAAAGTAGTGATGCAAAAACAGCATATAAAAACTGACCAGACTGGCCTGGGATGCGTATTTCAAGCGGTTAACCCAGCTGGTATCAAAAAAGACAGTATGGGCATAAGCCAGACCGGTAAATAAATCCAGCGCCATACCAATGGAAAACAAACCAAAAAACAGGTTATAACGATCCTGATACCGTTTGAAATAAATAAAAATGTGATAGATCCCGAAGAACAAGAATGAGGTCAGCAAAACCAGGTTAAAGGTGCGACTTTGCAATGCCAATAAACGATCCAGACTGCCGGCAAAATAGCCGTCTTTGAACACCAGGCCGCTATTTGTGTTATTCTCCAGCGGACCCGGCGCCTGGTAGCCGGCAAAATGGATAAACAGGTCATTGGGTCCGATCCGCAGCGCGTCGGGTCGAATGGGGACGACCATTCTTCTAAAAATACGGCGGGCCTTCAGCTGCGTGCCCTGTTCATTCAGGTAGAGTTCGTTTTGTAATAGCTGACCATTCCAGTAGACCTCCCAGGCCTCGCCGATCCACGGGAAGTAGAGCGCCTGCGAGTTTTGCAAATCTGACTCACTGAGCTGGACGCTTGTACGCAAGCTGAACTGGCGCAACTGATCGCCGCGCTCAATTTGAAAAACAGAATTCAGGATCACCGGAAACGATTCAATCTGCCGTACACCGCTCAGGGTGCGTGGAAAGCCGCGTTCGTAACCCGGCTGATAATCCGCGACCCCTTGCCAGGCAAGCTTTTCCAGGGCAATCATGGTGCCTGATTTCGTCGCGACCGGCGCAAATTCAGCAGAGCAGCTGACACTGACCATTAGAGTCGTCAGGCAGACGAACCAGATCTGCCGGACAAGCTGCGAGCAGGCTACTGCAAGGGGATGCAACCCGGATACCGCAGCCGGATGCCTCCGGGCACCGGCCCTGGTCGACTCCGTCTTGCCTTGATTACTATAGCCGCTGCCCCGAAACCGGGGGCAGCGGCAACGATTTGTATTTCTGGTGCCTTGCACAGCTGCAAAGATTCAATCCTGTCAGTTTTGCGTCGACCAGCATTTATCCATTAGCAGTGGAAAGCATCCAAAAATGATTCACAAGCTGTCGGGCAAAGCCGATTGACAAAGCAATCCGCTGCCATAGTTTGCATTCAGGAGCCCTTCTGAGTATGTGTTCTGTCTTTCTGGCCTGGCGCTGCGTTGCAGACTACGATCTGATCCTGGCAGCTAACCGTGACGAATTTTACGAGCGGCCAACCCGGGCTATGTACTACTGGCCCCGGTCCGGTGTTTACGCCGGTCGGGACAAGGCGGCTGGCGGAACCTGGCTCGGAGTCCATCCGGGCCAGGCCAAATGGGGTGTTGTGACCAATTTTCGGGATCCGCAGCATATGCGATCCGATGCCCGCTCGCGCGGCACCCTGCTGGCCACTTACCTGAAAAGCGAGCAAAGTCCGCTCACATTTGCCGCCGACCTGGGCCTGCAACCAGGACCAGATCTGAGTCCTGATGCGGGCCAGCCCCTTCAGGAAGCAGAGGGCCATCCGCGGCCCTCTGAATACAATGGCTTTAACCTGCTGTTGGGCTTCCATAGCGAGCTATACTATCTGAGCAACCAGAGCGGCACTATCCATCTCCTGCAACCCGGGATCTACGGCCTCAGCAACGCCTGGTTGAATACGCCCTGGCCCAAGGTAACGAAAGGACGCTCACAGCTCAAAGCGCTAAGCTCCTTGAACGGGCGCGGCCTTGAGGATCCGGAGCAGTACTGGCAGTTTTTGACCGATCAACAAATCGCCAGGGACCATTTATTACCGCATACCGGTGTGGGACTGGAAAGGGAACGCTTGTTGTCGGCCTTGTTTATTGATTCAGCGGTATATGGCACCCGTTCCAGTAATGTGCTCTGGATCAAATCCGACGGTCAGGCCCGGGTTGTCGAACGCACATGGCAGGTACCGCTGGACAGCTCGGGCCGGCCGAAAGCCAGCAAGGATGTCGAATTCAGTTTTCTGATCCCGGCCCTTGGTCGTTCGGTATCGGCTGTGGTATAAACCCCCCGCGCACGCTCTATTGCGTTGCCTTTTCCGTTTGACAGGCACCCAAAAGGCACCGAAATAGCCTAAGCGTGGATGATCGACAAAACAGGCAGCGGGGCAGTCTGGACAGGCAAGCCGGCCCAATCCAGACCGGTTCAAACTGGCACATCCGCTCTTTGAGCCTGGCCGTATGGCTGTGCGTCCTGACTGCTAACTGCACTACGAACGAAGATCAAATGATTTCACAAAGCGATGCCAACACGCGCATCGCGGCCGCCTACCTTTATAAAGACAGTCAATGTCAGACCAATCACTCCATCACCATCCCGGTCTTCACAAAAGCCCGGGGGAGCGATGTGGATCTATGCGTCTTGCAGCTTTTGAATACGGATTGTCTAACCTGGTCCAGCGATCAAAACGTGCCCGCCGCCTGCCTGGCAATCTCGATCCAGTTATAAAGCGGCCTGGGTGCGCTTTGGTCCCTGCCCCTGGTACCTGTGCTACCAGTTCAGGGCCTGATTGCGATCAAAGCTGAATTTCAGGGGTGGCTGTTGGCTCCAGCCCGGACTGCTCAGTTCCATGCTGCCCTTTAGTCGAATCGGTGATTGACCGCTATGCAGGGCCTGGGCCAAAGCCAGGCTAATGGAACGGAGCGGAAAACTGGTCTGAATTTTGGCGCTAGAGGTATTACCGCTGCGCGCGATGTCCAGCGCCTGGCCGCTAAAAAGCTTATAACCGGCCATATGCAGTTCGTAGTTCGTGCTCACCAGTTCCAGGGCTGCGGCCGCTCGATTGCTGAGTTGCAAATCAAAGCTGGTTTCCAGATCCAGGTCGATTTGATTGAGTCCAAAATTGCTAGCCGCCCCTGGGAAACTACCGCCACCCAGCAAGCGCTGCAAGTATGTTGACACCGAGCCGGATTTGGAACCGGCTGAAATCTGAATGTCCTGCAGGCTGGGTCGCTTGATAGTAAAATTACTGACTGTCACCTCCGGCAGTATGGCCGGCAGGTTTTTTTCCACTGCCACATCAAATGTATACTTATCGAAATATTTATTCTGGATCTTGCGCGCCTCCTCTTTTTCGGCATCGCTCTGCAGCTGTTTTTTAATAAATTCGGGCAGATCATCTGTGGGCAGGTACACATCCAGATCCCCATCCAGGTTGAGCTGAATGGTTTCCTGATCTGCCTGAAACACCTGCAACAGATCCACAATCGCCTGGTACGGGATACGGGCATCCAATTGCACGCTTTGCGAGCCCCGGGCCGCAATGCCCTGCTTGAACTCCGAGCGCAAGCGGGTGAATTGCTTCTGATTGAGTGCCAGTCCCACATCAAAACCGGCATGCGGAATATCCACCACATAGGGATTCTTGACATTCACAGTAAAACGCAGCGTGAGCGCATCTAGATCAATTCCGGCAATCGACAGGCTATCCAGTTGAAACTCGGGCAGCGGAATCCAGCCCTGTACCGTCTGAACGATGCTGCAGGCGCCGACCATGCTATACAACCCAAGGGCTAAAAGGAAACGGGCAAGCCCGCGAACAGGAGTATTCACAAGCCAATGGAAAAGCAAGGCCGAAGCCTGGCAAGAGACATTCAGTTTTCCTGCAAATGAAGCAGCGCCTGTTCCAGGGTGTTCCAGCTCAAGGTGGCGCATTTCACACGCACCGGGTATTTGGCTACGCCCCGCAAGGCCTCCAGATCTTCCAAATCTGCCGGCAGTTCAACCACCACCTGATCAACTATCATTTGTTTGAATTGCTGGATAATGGTGTGCACTTCTGCGATGGAACGGCCCTCGACTGCATCGGCCAAAAGCGATCCGGATGCGGTTGATATACTGCATCCGTGGCCATTAACCCGGATTTGATGGATGCGACCGGCTTCAACCAGTAATTCGATTTCGACCTCATCCCCGCAGCTGCGATTGACCCCCTCCTCTTTGATGCTACAGGCATCCAGGTGTCCGCGATGAGAAGGCGAACGGGAATGCTCCAAAATGATCTCTTTATACAAGTCTTCGCTGAGTGACATGCGGCTACCCAAAAATCCCCTGCACTCGTTTGAGACCGCGTACCAGCGCGTCCACGTCGGCGGGGCCGTTGTAGACATAAAAACTGGCCCGCGCAGTGCCGCCATTTAAATCACAGCGCTGCATCCAGGGCTCGCAGCAATGATGACCAGCCCGAATAGCGATCCCGTCTTCATCCAGCACCGAACCCACATCATGCGGATGGACCCCGCGCACATTGAAGCTGATCACCCCTCCTCGATCGCGCGTATCCAGCCGGCCATACAATTCCAGAAAGTCCAGCTTTTGCAATTCTGCCAGGGCATACCGGGTCAGCTCGATCTCATGGGCATGCACCGCAGCCAGATCCAGATCATGCAAGTATTCGAGAGCAATCGCAAAACTGACAACCCCGGCAATATTCGGGGTGCCAGCCTCGTATTTCATCGGCAGTTCGGCCTCCTTGAATCCGTCCCGGCTGACGCTCAGGATCATATCGCCCCCGCCCATCCAGGGTGGCATGCTGTTCAAGAGGTCATATTTACCGTACAGCGCGCCTACGCCGGTCGGTCCCAGCATCTTGTGCGCGCTCATGGCGTAGAAGTCGCAATCCATGGCCTGCACATCCACCGCCAGATGACTGGCTCCCTGGGCTCCATCCACAACAAAGACAGCTCCCCTGGCATGCGCTTTGGCCGCCAGGGCTTTGACATCATGGATTGTGCCGAGCACATTGGACATATGGGCAACCGAAACCAGTCTGGTTTTGGCTGTCAAGGTCGCGTCCACCTGACTCATGTCCAGGCTACCATCCGGCAGCAGGGGGAGATAGCGCAAATGGGCTCCCTTACGGCGGGCCAGCATCATCCAGGGGACCAGATTCGAGTGATGCTCCAACTCGGTCAGTACGATCTCGTCGCCGGCCTGGATATTGGCTTCCCCCCAGGTGTTGGCAATTAAATTAATGCCTTCAGTCGTATTGCGCGTAAAAATACAGCATTCAGCGCGCTCGGCGTTAATAAAGCGCCGCAAGCGCTCGCGCGTCCGGTCGTACAAATCGGTGGCCTCGTAGCTGAGACGGTAGGCTCCCCGGTGAATGTTCGCATTGCGGCAGCGATAGTAATCATTAAAGGCTTCGATCACCCGAACTGGTTTTTGCGAACTGGCGGCGCTATCCAGAAAGACCAGCGGCTTTCCGTTCATATTGCTTTGCAATAACGGGAAATCGGCTTTGATCCGCTGATAGTCTATCATGTGGCTTGCAACTTGCGTTGGAAGGCCAGGCTTGCAAGCACTTCTGTTTGCAAGTCCTGCATATAATCCGTAGCCTGCGACTCGGCTAATAGAGTCTGAATAAAGGCTTCAATCAACAGGCGCCGGCTTTCCTGAAAATCCAGCCCGCGAGCCATCAGGAAAAAAAGCGCCTCCGGGTCCAGAGCCCCGACAGTAGCGCCATGCTCGCAGCTGACTCCCTCGGCCTGAATCATTAAATTCGGCATGGACTCGGCCCGTGCCAGATCGGAAAGCACCAGATTATGATTGAGCTGGTGCGAGGATACATCCAGCAAGCCCTGATCAATATCCAGATTGCCATAGAACACACTATGCGCCTTGTCATCGACAACTGTTTTATAGAGCAGCGAGCTTTGGGTATGGCTGGCATGGTGGCGCACCTGCATTTCCAGGTCGCAAGCGTTCTTTCGATGCCCGATCCATAAACCCAGTCCGCGATACTCCGCTCCTTCACCTTCCAGATCAGACTGCAAGAGTGTCTTGCCGCGCAAGCCGCCGGTGTAGACCAGCGTGCTTTTCAACTGACTGGATCGAGCCAGATAGAAGTGGTGGCGTGGAAAGAACCAGCTCCCGTTAGCAAGCTCGAGTCGTTGCACGTAATCGAGGCGACTGCCGGGTTGGCAATAGATCCGGGTGTGCGGCACAATCAGGGCCCGGGCGGCAACAGAATCGTCCATTGGATCGCGATACTCTTCTACCAGATTGAAATCGGCATCTGAGCCAGCCACAATCAGCAGTCGATGAGCGAGCAAACTGCCCGCCCGACGCTCATGTTTGACCATCAGGGGATCTGCACTCTGACCGCTAACCAATAGCAAAACGACCTGCGCTGCCCAGGCTTGATTCAAAAAATCAAAGTACTCATCCGCTGCATTGTGCAAATCAGCAAGTAACTGCTCTGGCAAACCAGGCTCGTCTAGCCTGGCCTTGTCTGCATCCAGTCGAATCTGCTGCACAGTCAGTCCAGCCGGGATTACAATTTCCAGCTCGCTTTTGTTTTCATCCTCCAGGGCTGCGCCGATCTCAAGACCGCGCAGGTCTACCTTGCGCCAGGATTCCAGGCTAGCGTCCGGTAGCGAGCGGGTCGGCAGCTCCGAACGTAGCTGTCGGGCATCGAGCATCACACCGGAATTCATGAGACGTGGCTGGCCCGCATGCTTTCGTAGCCTTCCTGTTCCAGGCGATCGGCCACTTCCAGACCGCCGCTAGCCACAATGCGTCCGTCTACAAATACATGCACCCGATCGATGGTCATGTGTTCTAACAGGCGTTTATAGTGTGTGATCAGAAGCATGCAGCGTTGTGGATTGCGCATTTCCTCGACACCGCTCGCGATGGTGCGCAAGGCATCGATATCCAGCCCGGAATCGATCTCGTCCAGAATCGCCAATTTTGGCTGCATCATCATCATTTGGAGCAACTCATTGCGCTTCTTTTCGCCGCCGGAAAAGCCGTCATTGACATAGCGAGCGGCAAAGCGGCGGTCCATTCCCAGGTGATCCATAACCCGATTCAACTCCTGCCGGAACTCCCGCAGCGGCATTTCTGCGCCTCGCATGTTTTGCATCACGTTACGCATCAGGTTGTTCACGCTAACCCCGGGTATGGCGGCCGGATGCTGGAAAGACAGGAACATGCCCGACCGGGCACGCTCGTCCGTACTCCAATTCAGAATGGATTGGCCATTCAGCAGAATGTCGCCGCCGGTCACGGTGTAGTCCGGATGGCCCATTAGTACATTAGAGAGGGTGCTCTTGCCGGATCCGTTCGGACCCATAATGACATGCATTTCACCCGCTGGAATCTCAAGGTTAACGCCTTTCAGGATCGCGGTCCCGTCAATGGCGGCATGTAAATCGCGGATAGTCAGTATCATATCAGTTTTCAACGAGATAATTCAGAGCGTCCGACACCGCCTTCTGCGAATGCCGGTCTTTGAAAAAGAAAATAAAAAATGTATGAATGTCTACTTCGTTTTCGCTGTTTTGTATTCCGATATTGAGACTACTTCGGCTGGAAGAGCGGCTTATTCACCCAGTAGTATGAAACAAGGCACCCCGAAATTTTCCCTCAAACAGAGCAAGCGCGTCGTAAGCCTGATTGTACTGGCACTGTGCAGCTTTGTGATCCTGGACTCGGTCGTGTCCCAGCCGCGCAAGTGCCGTGATTGCTTTGATGTGGATATCAAGGGAGTCGAGATCCGCGACTTTTTGAAAATGATGACCGGACATCTGCGGCGCAATATTCTGATCGATGAAGCCGTTAAGGGCAAAATCACAATCGCATCCTATCAACAGGTACCCCGCGCCCGGGCTCTGGATTTCTTACGCCAGGTGCTGGAAGTCAAGGGATATGCAGTCATAGATGACGGCGAGTTCATCAAGGTCATGCCCATCGCCGAAGCCAAGGATTCAAGCCTGCCGACAGATGACCTCAAGGACGGCAACTTTGGTGTGGCCTCCCGGGTCATCCGACTGCCCGCCCAGGTCAACGTCAACGAGGTGGCCACAGTCATCCAGAAGATTGCCGGCAAGGAAACCACCGTCGTGACCTATCGGCCTTCGAACACGATTGTGATCACCGGCTATGCGCGCAATATTCGCCGCGCAGAAGCGATCATCGGCGAGCTAACAACCGGCATATCGGACGAAACCAGCCAAATGAGCACAGATAGCGTGCATATTTATCATGCCATGCACATGACCGCTGAAAGCCTGGCCCAGGTGCTCGTGCGTCTGGACAATCCGGTCCCGATTGTGGAGAGCAGCGAGGGTGAAGGCGACAAAAAGCCGGCCACGACGACTCCGGCCACGACCGCCAAACCAGCGGGCAAGATCAAGGCCGTCGCTCATAAAGAATCCAACACAGTTGTAGTTACAGCGACGAGCGGTGAATGGCGCGAGATCCAAAGCATTATTGCGCGTCTGGATTCACCCCGGCACCAGATTCTCTTGGAGGTCCTGATCGCAGAAATTTCTTCCAGCAAACTCAATGATTTTGGCATCGACTGGCGCTCCACCGAGCAGGATCAGCCCTATACCCAGTTCAATACCGGGATGGCCGTGGAAGGCAACCTGGTCGATACCTCCACTGGCAAGATCACCGGCAACAACACCCTGAACGGCTTTAGCCTCGGCTTTCTGGAAAAGAACGGGGATCTGCTCGCTATTTTGAACGCGAACATGAAGAACAGCAACTTCAATGTCATCTCTTCGCCGCAGGTGCTGACGCTCGATAACCAGGAAGCGGAAATCAATGTGGGCCAGGATGTGCCCGTCAAAACCCAGCAACGCACCTCGGGCGGCGGCAGCAGCGAGGCCACCGTGAATTCCTTCGAGTATCGACCGTCCGGCATCAAGCTCAAGTTCACCCCGCATGTCAATCACGAGGCCCGCATTGGACTCGACATGTTCACCGAGATTACAACGATCGAGGACTCGCAGACGCCCGGCGAGAATCCGCGCTTTAACAAGCGCAACATCAAAACTTTTGTATCCGTGCAGGACAAGCAGACTATTGTCATCGGCGGCCTGGTTAGTACTGACGAACTCGATTCAGTGGTCAAAATCCCGCTA
>JAGRNA010000019.1 GCA_020441005.1 Leptospiraceae bacterium | reverse complement strand
TTGAATGTCAAAGTCATCTCTGATTCAATGCTTTGATTCATCCGCATAGATTGTAATCGAATGATCGCAGGATAGATTGTTCTGCCAAAACGACCAATCAGCTTCACTTTAACGTGTTGATACAGATTGCGCTCTTTGACCTGGTAAAAATAATCCAGCTCTTGTAGTTGACGGTTTTTAAAAAAATATTTATATTGCTCGTAGCCCGCCTGCCATGCGATTCTGAGCTCCGGAGCAGCTAGTATCCGCTGAGCCTGACCCGTGTAGATTCTGCCCGGCAAGCGAGCATATAAAATATCCTGAAAGACATAAAACGGTAGCGGGATGCTGCTCTGGTTCATTCCACCCACTACAAAATTTGCTAGTGGAAAGACCTGTTTGCGCTGGTTATAGACATCATCCAGATAAACCTGCTCATGTATTATCACCAGACGACTCAGGAGCATGCCGATGTAAGGAACCTTGAACTCCAGTTTCATCCGTTGGTTGGCATTATCAGCCAGAATAACGCCGCTGACCGATTGACTACTTGCATCCGCAGATTTCGCCTGTATGGAAAATGTGGCAGCATAACAATCTGGTGCTTCGTAGCGTTCCTTGAGCAAAGTCAGCTCAGTTTTGATTTCCGGAGCCAGCTCAATTATTTCGGGATCAGCGGCTTTGGTAAACCAATGGCAACCCGTTAGACAGCTCAGACTCAGGCAGCAAAGCAAAGCCAAAACCTTTCTGACAATTTGATGGACCAGGAATGGTTCAGAGAGTCGCCAGCCGTGCATGGTTCAACTTTGGTCAATCTGATTATCAGTCAAGGCGAAAGAGACCGGCTATTGGTTGTTTTGTCCCTGGCGCTTCAGGTATTCACTAATGGATTGGTTGCGCTTGACGGAGCTTTCCATGCGTCCGAAACGCCGACGCAGGTTTTCTTCCTTGTCCTGTAAACTCAATTCCTTGCGATTGCCTTCCTGCTTGTTGGATTTGATCTTTTCTTGCAGCAAATCAATTCTGGCAGTGATCAAGCCACCGGCACGCTGATTATAAGGCTTCAGTACGTCCAACAGTTTAATAGCCACTCCATTATCCTTAATGTTATCTTCGTTTACATCACTGGCAAAGAGCTGACGAACCCCTTCCGGATTTTTTTTAAGGCTTTCTCGCAACTTCCCTTCTTCGAGCACTAAAAGGCCGGTCTTGATATCATCCCAGTTTTGTCCTGGTGCTCCGGTGCTGATGCCGATGTCAGATAACACGGAGAATCCGTTGCGATCCAAAACCGGGAAGGATTGGGCTGTTTGCATCCGTATTTTAGTGATTAATTGGCGCAGAGTAGAATCGCTCGCAAAAAGACCGGCTTTTTCTTTTTGGACGATCGGCTGGCCATTGGGACCCACATTGGCTTGAAAGTCTGATTTGGAATTGCGCCCTAACTCTCGACAAAATACAAGCAGTTGGTTGTACGCCTCCATCCATCTTTGAATATCCTGGATAATATCATCTGCCCGGGTTTCCACGGAAACAGTTACGGACCCGTCCGTTTTCTGATTCAAATCAAGGCTCAGTCCGTCAATAATATCTGTTAAATTGCGATTTTGCGATCGCTTGATTTCAATACCATTGATTTTTGCAATGGCATCCTGGGCCGGTGTGGTTTCATTAACCGCTTTGGTTACTGTTTTACTTTCCTCGGTCGTCGTGATCAACTCTGCCAACACAACTGACGCGTCCTTGTTCTCAATAAAAAGTCCTTCAATGGACTCGCCCCCGCTCAACTGAGCGACCTCGAAAGAAATCACTTCACCGACAATGCTCTGTTCAAAAGGCACCTCCTTTCGAATGATCTGCGTTTGATTTTTGCCCTGCTTGTCTTTCCAATAGACTCCTACAGATACGAGCATGGGCTTCGGGCTATTTTGGTCATTTTGGGTTTCCGCCGCCCCTTCCTGCTCTTGCGCCGGATTCGTTGTCTGGTCTTGCAGTCGGGCAGTCCGATTGATGTTTTGACCCTTGAGTTCTATGTCACCCACCCTGACTGTGATCCGGGGACCGGTTTCCCGTTGTAACATTGTCTTTTCGGCCTCTTTAGCGCCTGAATCTGCTTTCCCGTCAGCCGCGCTGGATTGGTCCGGATTGCTAGCGCTATCGATCGCTTTTTCATCTGCCTGGGCTGGTTTTTGTATACTCAGTTTGAAACTGACTTTTGCTGCCGGGCGTAATGGCAAGCTATACTGCAACTGGCCGGATGCGTTCAGATAGAGCTGTTTATTTGTATCTGAAACCTTGAACGATGCCAAGCCTGTTTTTTTGGGCGATTGACTGTCCTGGGCTTCTTGAAATCGGATTTTATCGGCCTGCCAATCTATCGGCTTATCGATCCATTCTTTTTCTTCTACAGATTGACTACCGATCAACCCGATTTTTTGCAGCAATCCATCCGGATCCTCAAATTCCATTTTGCCACGCGCGCCGCTCTTTTTCGATCGCAGGGCGATAATCATGTTTTGGGCATCGATTTGTACACCATTGATGTCCAATAGAGTTGAGGTCCTGTTTTTTAAATAATTTAAAAGGCTTTTAGGCTTGCCGCCGCTGTACTGCAAGTCAAGTTTTTGTTCGTCAACCTTGATGGTGAACGATCCCTTGGGCAATTCCGTTTCTATTTCGAGCGGATTGGTGCGCAGGGCATGGTTTGTGGCCAGTTGAACGACCTCTATTTCTTGCTTGCCCGGGTTTGCCTGGGGAGTTGCTTGTCCGCTAATAACGCCCGGGATGCTGGAAACAACGGCATTCACAGCGAAGCTGCCTGAAAAAGACTGTAAATTGCGACTCTCATTTTCGAGCTGGGTAGTGTGCTTGCGCACTTCGTTCCAGGCGCTGATTCGTATTTCGTGCAGTTTGTTTTGCTGATCCAGACGCTGAATCGGAATGCGCTCCAGGTCCATCAATTTCTTGATCGTACCGCGGGTATCCATACCCGAACCGAGGTCCATTATTTGTGGTGCTGGCATAATTGTATCATCGGGAAAAACACCAAAATGATGAGTACCGGGCGTTTTTTTTGAGTCTTGACAGGCCCGGTTTTCCGTTTTTTATAGATGGTCTGTGGGAGACGGGGGTTCGGGTGCCAGGTAACCAGGATAAACCATTATATAAAGTCAGTTTTGTCAGTCAGGGCAAAGTCTACGAGCTGTATGCGCGTAGTGTGGGTCAGGCTGATCTATTTGGATTCATAGAAATATTTGAACTGGTTTTTGGCGAAAAATCAAGCATACTGGTGGATCCGGCTGAAGATGCGATGAAACTGGAGTTTGCCCAAACGGAGCGCCTGTTTTTGCCTATGCACAGCATCTTGCGAATCGAACAAATGCAGCCAAATCTGGATTTCAAGCCCAGAATTGTAGCTTTGCCTCAGAAAGCGGGCACCCAAACGACAAATACAGCGGAGCAAGCACAAATCAGCAATTTATATAGACCGGCACCGAAAGGCCGACCGGACGACCAAGGCTGTTAAAACCGAAAAACCGGCAGCAACGGGATTGATGCATACCAGTCGGGTTGCGCTGTATACAGCCTGGCAAGGCCCTCCTCAAGCACCAGGGCAGCCTGTATCGCCAGGTGGTACTCAAGGTGACAGGCTAATTGCAACAGGCTGGCCCGTCGCAATATATTGGTTGTAACCGGCATCAGGTGACATAAATCGAGCACTAATGACTGCCAGTGTACCAGTTCTGTGTCGGATAGCACTCGCTTCTGTTTCAGGTAACGCAAGGCACTCTCCAGGCCGGTCGGGCTGGTAGTCAAAACAATAGCCTGGGACTGCATTTCCTGACGCAGATCACTCAAGATCATGTCGATCCATTCCGGTGGACTTTGCATGCCCAGAACAACTAACGCGCTGCCATCCAGATACAAATGTTTTTGCGTTTCCACTATTGATTGGATTCTATAAAGTCTTGTGGATGCCATTCCAGACACAAGTTGGCTGAAGTTCTGAAATGCTGAATCCGGCGCAGCAGCTGAACATCGCTGCGGGGTTGCCAGCGGTTGAATACAGACTGACGGATTAACTCAGCCACTGATACACGTTCCCTGCGCGCTATATCCTTAATTTCCGCGATTTGTTCCGGACGTAACAGAATTTGCAGACGTTGCGTGAATTCGGCCATTTGACTTGCCTGTATAGCAAGCAAAGGAAATCTTGCAAGCATAGTTATGGTCTGGATCTGGTTCGCATTTTTTGGTATTGTGGGTCTGTTGCTCATCAACCATTTTGGACTGCCTGAAGAACCCCTGCCCATGCCCGCAGCGCCAGAGCAAACCAGCTTGATTGAAAATGCGCAACCATATCGCTATGAAGGCAGTAGCGGCGTTGCTTTCTTAATATGCCATGGTTATGGCGGCAGTCCCTTTAATACTCGTCCGCTGGGAAAATATTTGCATAGTCTGGGCCACACTGCGATCGGCGTGTTGCTACCAGGTCATGGCACAGATATTAAGGACATGCAGCAAACTCGCTTCTATCACTGGGAGGAATATCTGGAGCGTCGTTACTTGAAAGAACGATCTCGTTACCGCCAGATTTTTTTAGTTGGTTTTTCCATGGGTGGCACTGTCAGTCTGCGCGTGGCAGCCAAAAATGCAGATTCTTTTCGTCCAGCCGGTTTGATCACAATTTCTAGCCCGGTTTTTTTTAATGGATTTTACAACGGCAAACTTATTATTCATCAATACACTTTAATGTTTACCGGCTTGTTAAAAATATTCAAGCCCCTCTTAACCGTTGGCGGCAAACGTCCTGTGAGTACCGAAAAATTGAATCCCTGGGTAGGGTATCGCTACACCTATGCCCTGGATGCCCTGCATAGTTTCAAACGAGCCATGCCCCTGGTGCGCAAGGGGCTGCCGCGTGTAACAGTGCCCTACTGTTCTATTATGGCCGCCAATGACCGCACCGTATCAGCCGAGAATCAGGCCTATATTTATAATAA
Organism: Leptospiraceae bacterium; assembly: GCA_020441005.1. GTDB lineage: Bacteria > Spirochaetota > Leptospiria > Leptospirales > Leptonemataceae > JAGRNA01. The sequence continues at coordinate 42,650 of JAGRNA010000019.1, read as the reverse complement.
TGTCAACAGTCGGGAGAAGAGGGCTTTAATGTTTATTCTGCCTCCGGATATGACCAGCATGCACAGCCTGTTAACCCATAAGCGCGTCAATCAACGCGTATTTCGCTATATTCATTCTTTCATAGAAGATACCTTGCACGATCAGCGGCGCGCGCCACAGTTTCAACAAAAGCGCGGGTTCTGGTCACAATTGCGCGGATGGCTTGGCGTTGGTAGTCGGCGCGGGGAAAGGGATCTCTTGCAAGCGAGACCGCGCCTGGGGCGCAGGTCTCCGGATGCAAAATCCTGATTTGTGGACTAGCTGCGGCGGGCTTTGATTTGTTGCCAAAGCCGGCGCAAGCCCCAAACCAACAGGGCTGCAAGCAAAGCCCAGGGGATCAGATACAAACTTAGCCAGGAAAGATAAAGTAACCCGTTCACCAAATCAATCAATGCCTCCTGGTACAAGGGGACGCTGATTTGAGGCGCCTGCCGGGGACCATTGATATGAATGGTCACTTCTGCCCAGCTCACTCGATCCTGAATTCGCCAGCGTTCCTGGCTGGCTTGATCTTCTTTCTCTTCACTCTCACTTAAAAGTCTTTCCCGGGCCGCCCAGTCCTTGCGTTCCGTATTGGCCAGTGATCGCGTCCGGCGTGCCTGCTGAATTTCGGAGCGCTGGATTTTGCGCTTTTGCAAGACATCATTTTCAGTGTGATCAATGACCTGAATGGATTCGGCCTGAATGCTGCCCAGTGTGCTACTTTGCAATAGCACCTCATACAATGAATCCGACTTGACCCGCAATCTACCCTGCAGCCATGGAGTGGTCCCTGCCTCTACATTGCTAGTAACGATGAATCCGTACTTTTGAACGATTGCGAGCATATTCTTTCTGGATTGCAACAAATCCTTTGATTCAATTTGCAAATCTACTTTATATTCGAGCAACCGGGTTTGCGCTGCTGCGCTGGTCACATAGCCACTGCCGTTCAGGCCCTGGCCGATCGTAAATGTGCTGGCCGCTTCGCCAGACTCCCCGGCACCCGGACGGTTGCCTGCCTGTTTCGCTGCTGTACGATTGGCTGGTGCGTCCGCCAGATCGGCCGCTTTTTCGGCCTCTTCCGCCACGGCAACTTGCGGCGCCGTTTCACTGGTATCGCTTTCAGATCGGCTACACTGTAGAATGGGGCTGCTCAGGCAGAACCAGGCAATCCCTAGTACGCATCCATAGCGCAAGACCTGGTTTTGAAAGCGGGTATTGTTTCCGCGTTGCATATTTGTTAGCATAGTAGTACTCAACTTCAAAAATGTATGTTCCGGGTTTGACTGCTGGTCGGGTTGTGTTGCGGCTGGACCAACGTTTTCAAAACCAGGCACATGGTTATTGGTTGGACGCCTAATACCGGATCAAGTGCATTCTACCAGATAAAAAGCGGCGAAAAAAGACACCGTATTCTGAAAAAAATGCAAAAAAATAACCAATGGCAAGCTTTTACTTTTATAGCGCACCCATGTTAAAAAGAATCCAATCAAAAAGATCATGCTGATGTCAAACCAGTCGTATTGCAAATGAATACCGGCCCATAGCAGGTTGGGGAGCAGCATGGCTCCGACGAGCCCCAGGCGACTATCCAATAATATGCGATACCAAAGCCCGCGAAAGAGCAACTCTTCAAAAACGGGCGCAGCTATGCTGACGGCCACAAATAATAAAATCGGCTGGCCCGGGTTGCAAATCAGTAACTGCATGAACTCTGGTGTTGGTGGACGATCAAAAAATCGACCCAGCGCCTCCAGTCCGGCCATCAGTAAAATGTAGGCCGGAATCGACCACAACAGATGACGCAAGTGCGGTGTTCGTAAACCTAAATAATCGAACAATTGCGCAGATCCTCTGGAACGGCATAAAAAAAAGATAAACATAATTGAGACAGTTGCGCCCGCAATCACAGTCAGGGCAATCCAGTCAGGATTCGTTGCGGTTGCCTGCACAAAAGTCCGGGAATTGGCCAGAATCCGGCCAAGGTCAGTCGGATCTTTTAGGTAAGCTGATATAATGTGCCATGCCACATAGACCAGGGTGATGAGGTTGACAACAAGCAGATTGGCGAGCAAAGCCAATAGGGCAAACAGATTGGCCTTCCAAAAAGGCCATGCTCTGTCAGGAGAATCTATCATGGGCGGACCGGCAATTTAATGGTGAATCAGGCATTGTTATCGCGGTAATCCAGCCGCATTCCAACTGCCTCATGATCATAGCCATGCGGATTGGGGCCTCGCACGCTAATAAATTGTTCTACGAAAGGAACCTCCAGACGGGCCATTGTACGCCCTTCCCGACGGCCAATGCGTAGCAGTGCCGGTTCTATTCCCTCGCCCTTCAATAATAGCAGGTTCATCACCAGCCCCATCCCTTCACCCTGACTTTGATCGCCCTTCTCCATATAAAAAGAAACAATGTCTTCATAGGCCATTCCTTCTTTGAATCGCTCCCGGATTCGCTTTTCATCAAGGCTGTTCAAATTGACTTCATTCCAGATCCAGATGCGCATACCATCGGTGTCATATTCAAAATCGATGCTTACCATATAACCGGCATCGCGTGCCAGCGATCCGTATTTTTGAATCCAGTCCTCGGAGATTTCAGCCTTGATTTGCTCCGTATGCTGGCTGCTAATATCCGGATTACTGACATCAATCTGTTTTTCATGGAACCATGCCTGGCGCGCATTGGCCCGGGTTGCATTAATGACCAGCTCCTTGACACAGGTATAGACGGTGCTTTGCAAGTGGCTTTTCTGAAACTTTTTCAGGATGGCGGCGATCACAAAGTCAAGTTGATGTTCCATAATATCCGGCAAGGCGTAAGTCACAAACTGGATCTTGCGACCAGCAGCAATGCCGGCAATTATATCATTGCGGTCCTTGACATTTGCATAGCGCGGGCCTTTGAGCTCATCTAGATTGGTCATCATATATCCTGGTCTAACTACTACCATGGAAGCCGTCTTGCCTGAGCGAGCAAGCAAAAGCAGGAATGCAACCCAATCCGGTCTGCTTGCGTTATTCTCCACAGCTTATCCACACATATTTAAGACTTGCCGCCAAGCCCCGGTTGCCATAAAAGCAGCGCTTCTGATTATGTCCCCTGCTGGGCGACCACGACCAGCCTCCCCTGGACGATGAGTGTGAATCAGGCAAGCATACCAAAACCGGAACAATGGCAAGAATGCAAGCAGTGGCTGCAAACCAGAGTTCCGGGTGTACTGTACCAGAGTTTTATTGAACCCCTGGAAGCGCGGATTGGTCCGGCAAATGAAATCCTCATTCGGGGGGCTGGCAGTCTGCGGTCACAACAGCATATTCACTCGCGGTATTTGCCTTTAATCAGGGAATTCTATGAGCAACGCAACAATTATCAGGTCATAGCTCTCTCCGGGGACGTCGTTGATTCCTTTAACGGGGCAAAAACAACGGCATTCGTATCCGAACCAGCGCAACTTGCAAGCGGAATGGAAGGCAAGGATCGTTTGTCGCAACCATCTGCGGCCGCTGTCCCGGTTTTTTATCCCGCCAATGAAAACCGGTGTTGGCTGGAACAAAGACTGGCCATGCCAGGAGCGCCAGTTATCCTGATGGGTCCATCGGGTAGCGGTAAAACGCATTTAGCGCGCTTGCTGCTGCAAGCTCGCGACCATGCCGGTATAGCTGCATGCTATTATAATATGGAATCCTTCTTGAGTGAATTTGCGCTGGCCTGTAAAAAACGTGATACGGTGCAATGGCGTACTAATTTGCGCCACAATCATACTATCATTTTAGATGATTTCCATTATCTAAAAAGCGGGGCATTGCGGGCGGCGGAGGAATTGCATCACTTAATTGATTTCTGGCACGATCAAAATCGCGAGCTGATTCTACTGAGTGCGGTTCAGGCAGCACAATTGGTTTTACCAGATCAATTGCAATCCCGACTGCTTGGTTTGCCCGCCCTGCAACTGCAGTACCCCGATCTGGAGGGACGCCTGCAAATCCTGTCCACCGCTTTAACTGATCTGGCGTGTCCGCTTACACCGGAGACAATGCAATATATTTGCCAGCGGATTCCCTTTGATATGCGCTTGCTGAAGGCCGCAGCCCAAAGAATGCAATTATGGCAATTACAGCATGGTCGCGATTCGGCGCCGCACCATGAAGCCCTGCAAATCAGTTTGGGGGACTTGTTTGCCCGGCGTCGAAAAGCCGAATCTGGTGATGTGCTGGCAGCTGTATCACGAACCCTGGGAGTGGCAATTGATGTGATTCAGGGGCCGGTGCGGACCCGGCGTGCCAGCCTGGCCAGGCATCTGGTGGCCTGGATTTGTCACACCGAGCTGAAAATCCCGCAAAAGGACGTCGCCCTGGTTATGGGCCGCAACGATCATGGATCGGTGATCCATGCTTGCAAAAAAATTGAAAATTTGCTGCAAAAAGACCTGTTTTTCGGTAATCAGGTGGCTTTGATCAAAAAAGAACTATTTCAGTATTAAAATTGCGCTTCTGATCTTTATCCGGGAGACATTTCTTCCGTCATACAAAGTAATGAAACTAGCTGTGAATTCCGTTTTATTTCGTTTTTGGCGGCCGTATTTGTTGTTTGCTGGTGCGCTGTTGATCCTGGCCGATCTGAACGCCTCACAACCGCCTGTGGGGGTCAAAAAAGGGGCGATCTGGAATGAAAAGGGCCAGGTGTACGTACTCGATCAGAAAGGACAGCGTGCAGTATGGTACAAGGATGGGACCCGGCGAGCCTCGGGCGGTCTGTCCAGCAAAGGTCGTGACGGATTGTGGCATTTCTATTATCCAAACGGAAAAATCGAAGCCAAAGGTGTGTATCAGGATGGCAGTCGCAATGGAGCCTGGGAATGGTACGCTGACAATGCCGTGCTGAGTTCGCGCGGAAGCTATAAGCAGAACAGTAAGGAAGGTCTGTGGGAATTTTACTATCCAGATCAGAAAATCAAAATGGCTGGTTTGTATCAGTCTGGTCGTAGAATCGGAACCTGGAAAAATTATTATCCTGACGGGCAGTTGTTCTATCAAGGCGATTACAATGCTGATGAACCGCACGGGAACTGGACCTATTATTATAAAAATGGACAGCTTTTACAAAAGGGGCAAATGAGCAAAGGGGTTCGGGTGGGCTCATGGCAAATCTGCGTGCAACCCGGCGGTCCCTGTCAAACGGAACAAAATCGCAATCCGGCAGCCCCTCGCTTGAGCCATATGCAAAAGGAAAGTCCAATCAGCAAATCGCTGCGATCCACAAGGGACCCAGCTGCCCTGCTGGAGGGAATGGACGCCGGCGGCGTACCGGATCAGACTCCACATGGCCTGAAAAACAACAATCCCTGGGATCGTTAATCTGCTGCCCCTTGCGGATCTGGCAGTTTGCAATGATAGGAACGCGTCGGCGGCTGATCAGCCTGGATTGATAATTGCTGGATAAGACGTCCGCCGGCTCGCAAGCAGCGTTGGCACAAGAAAGGCGCGGGTGTCACCATGCAAAAACGAGGGTCTTGTAAATCATAAACGCGTAAAACCGTTGCAGGCTGACCGGACAGCGTGTCCGGGTACGTGCCTGACATAAGCAGCCCTGATAAGCAGACCCACAGGGTCCAATTCCTGTTAGAGTATCGCAGCTTCGCTGGTTGTAATTTCATCTACCTGCCTGTGGGAGTCCGCCCGGATTGCCTGGAATTTCTAGTACGGAGTTGGCTTTTGGTTTACGTTGTACCTCAAAACCAGAACCTTGTAAATCCATGGCGACCAGCTCTGCCTTTATACATACCAATATTCTCGACGCAGAGCAGTTTTTGCGTGAGGATTTGAGTTGTATTCTGGAAACGGCCCGGCAAATACAGCAATTGTATACGCTGGCTCCCGATAAGCTATACCAGGTCTTGCAAGGGCGCGTCCTGGCATCTCTCTTTTTTGAATCCTCCACCAGAACCCGTTTGAGCTTTGAAACCGCCATGAATCGACTGGGTGGACGAGTCATCTCTACAGTTGGCTTTCAATTCAGTTCCATCTCCAAGGGAGAGACACTCTACGATACAATGAAAATGGTCGAGGCTTATAGTGACATTGCTGTCATTCGTCATCCAGTAGAAGGCTCCAGCCGAATCGCTTCCGCCGCTATACAGATTCCGGTAATCAACGCCGGCGATGGTTCCGGCCAGCATCCCACCCAGGCATTGCTCGACCTGTATACGATTCAACAGGAGCGCGGACAAATAGACGGCATTCGGATTGCGTTCATCGGGGATCTGAAATTTGGACGGACTATCCATAGCCTGATGAAGCTGTTGTACAACTATGAAGTGGAAATGGTGTTTATCTCACCGGTGGACCTGGCTTTGCCGGAGAGTTACCGCAAGGAATTAGGGCAGCGCGGGATTACCTTTGCAGAGTCCGAAGATTTGAAAGAAATCTGGGATTGTGATGTGGCTTACATCACCAGAATCCAGAAGGAGCGTTTTACCGAGCAGAGCGATTATGAGCGTCTAAAAGACAGCTATTCCATCAATCGCGCCTTCTTGCAGGCATCCCGGCGTAATACGTTAATCATGCATCCCTTGCCAAGGGTCAACGAGCTCAGCACAGATGTTGATGATTTGCCCAATGCGGCCTATTTTAGAATGGCAAGCTATAGCGTTCTGGTACGGATGGCCCTGTTGACCTTATGTCTGAAAGCCGAGTTGCCTGTCATTTGATGTAATCTGCAATTTCAATTGCATCATGGTTTTATGGTCGATCCGTACCTAACACCCGGATTAAATCTTCACGTGGAACGGGCAGCCCCTTGCGAATACGTTCCAGCACCTCTTGCCGGGTCAGTTGTCGGTTAAGATTCTTGCCGGGTTGAAAATTATTCAAAAAGAGCAACTGGCCCTGTTCCCAGAACTGCGCAGTATTGGGTGGCATATCTGCCATGCTAAAATTATAACGATTCTGAATCAAATCCAGACTGACTTTTTGGCGATCATTGAGCCAGGTTATACGCCGGGCATCCTGCAGAGCGAACGAAGGGGCAAATGAATAGATGTAGAGCTGATTTGCGGATTTATTCAAGCCAAGAATTATACCAGTTTGTTCGTTAGCCAGATCTTGTTTATTCAGCAAAGCTGCTCCTGTGCGTCGAAACAGATAGTCATCGTTCTGCAGTTCCCGGCCATCGGGATCGATTGTGAGCAAGGCCACCTGCTGCACCTTTTCAAAATCACGATCTAATACAACAGGTAGCAAGTTTTGCGGTTCCCAGGACTCAACGTTCTTGCTCTCCATCGGATAGTAGCCACCCTTGAATTTCTGTTGGATTAAAAGCAATTCCGAGGCCGAAGTTTGTATGATTCCTTCGCGCTGATTTATATATATCCGCGGGCCTGAAAGGACCAAGTTGCGAAAAAACAGTTCAATGAACTGAAATCTCCAGGCTGATTGACCCGTATGATCCTCAAAAATGTACAAGACAAATACATGTCCGGGATCATCCGTATTTGCGATCCAGTGGCCACTGATGGGCTGATCCGGACTCTTTTCCGGATGCTGTAGCTGGTTTTGACATTGCAGCAACAGGAGTAAAAAAGCCCCAAACAGAAAAAAACGCATAGAAGAGCAAAAAGCGCGGCTGGCTTTGCACGTCACCACCTTTTGCTGTTCATCAGGCCGGATCACAATATCGGGCCAGGAAAGCCTTTTTTACAAAATTGTACCCTGCTCCGCACGAATAGCTGTTTACAAATATATCAATTTGAGAATACCGTAGCAAGAAGGTCGGCATGTATACACATTCCAGCGCTAGATTCCAAAGCATCCGTGGATACGAGCTCTTTTACCAAATGTGGACGGCTCCGCGTGTGGATCCGGAGCGAACAATCATTATTCATCATGGTCTCGGAGAGCATTCGGGCCGTTATCGACATGTTCTGGATGCTTTTTTGGACGATCAGGTCAGTTTTATTGCCTATGATGCCTATGGTCATGGACAAAGCCAGGGTCGCAAGGGCGATTCGATAGATGTGAATCACTTTATACTGGATCTGGAAGATTTCTTGCTCCATATCCGGCAGGAGTATCAGATCAAAAGACCAATTTTATTGGGCCATTCTATGGGCGGACTAATCGCATTGGCTTTTGCGCTGCGATTTTCCAATCAGTGGGCCCTCAAAGCGCTGGTGTGTAGCGGCCCGGCTCTGCGTCCAGTTCTGAATCGCTTGCAAAGCTTGAAACTGGAGAGTGGGAAAATTCTGGATTTGATAGCACCAGCCTTGACACTACCATCCGGCCTGCCTGCCGAGGGGCTCAGTCATGATCGATCCGAGGTGGACGCGTATACTAACGATCCACTGGTCCATGATCAGATTAGCGCCCGCATGGCCAATGGCCTGGTGCAAAAAGGGCAATCAGTTTTGAAACGGGCGCACCTGCTCAAAATACCATTTTGTTTGATGCATGGTGGCTCCGATCCGATAGCCGACCCGGAAGCCAGCGCTGAATTTGCGCATGACTGTGCCAGTAAGGATATGGAATTAAAGATCTACCCCAATCTCTACCACGAAATATTTAATGAGAGTCCGCCGGATCGTAATCGTGTGCTGCAGGATTTACGAACCTGGGTGTTGAACCGGATTTAATCTGCCTCTGACATGCTACATTGCAATGCAGATAGCGGCTGGTTCAAGCCCCGTACACATAATTCAGGCGCATATAGACACCCGGATTATTGACAATGTATTGTACCAAGTCCTTCTTTTGCAGGGTGTAGGCTTCCAGTTCGGTTTTCGCTCGAAAGCTCAAAGTTGCCGGCAGCTCTTTTTGTAGCTGGTAGATCTCGCCGCAGAAATCACCGCGTTCCAGTGTTTCCACGACCTTTTGGCCCTGCAGGACTTCTACCTGACCACGTTTGATGATATAACTACGCTCAAAAATATGATTCTGGCGGATCAACAGATCACCCTGTTCAAAGCTGTCCTGATGCATGATCAGTTCCAGTTGCGTCTTTTGGGGCGAAGTAATGCCTTTGAAAAACCTGGATCTGGTAAGCACATCCCAAGTGCCGGTCTTGCGAATCGTGTTTAATAGCTCAAACTGGTTATTAAGGCTGGAACCCTTGATGAAATTCAGGAACTTGTTTTTTTCAATTGTTAATGCGACGACATCAGTCTCCGCTACCACATCGGCGCTACGCGGTTGATCCATAATTAACGAGGCTTCGCCGAAGTATTCATATTGTCCGTAGCGTTTGAACTCGGTTTCATCTTCATGATCATCCTGTTCCATCCCTTCGACGCGCACATTGCCGCTTTGAATGATGAAAAACTTGTCTCCGGGCGAGTCCTTTTTGATGATCAATTCTCCCCTTTTATAGTGTTCAATTTCCAGAATAGACAGGAACTCTCTGGATTTGGCAATCGGAAAATCCCGAAATATATCCACATTTGCCAGCGCGTCCAGTAAACGAATCACCTCTTCGTGTTCGGGCGGACTGATTTCTGGCACCAGGGTGTTTTCAATACCGAAAGTGGCAAGGGTCAGACGACTGCCGGGGGGCATGTCCTTGCGCGCAATGTGATACACGGTGATTTTGTCCTGCACTTCAGGCGGCAGGGTTTGCAGATAATCCACTCTGGTATGCAGGGGTGGGATGCCGGCCTCATGGTAGATAATATCATGATGCCAGGGAAAATCGTTTAAATCCCTGAAGCGGCTTTCGGTCAATACCCCTTTTGTGTACAGTTTCTGGAATTGCTCTGGTTCATTCAAGTGGTCGGAAGAATACACAAAGGACTTGTCCTGAAAACTGAATTCAAAAGACAGGCTGGGAATGGAATGCAAGGCGTAGTTAAAACGAAATTCAGCGCCATTGACGATATAGGACTTGCCAATTACGACCGGGACAAAGTCGAAAAGTTCATAAAGCTCTTTCATCGGTATCTGGGTCAGTCCATGATACTTGTGAATAAACGAGTGCATTACAGTTTCGGTGGAATAAATGGTAACCCGATCTTCCTCCAGAATTTTCTGGAAGGTTCCGGCATCATGATCCGCATGACAGTGCGTCAGGATGATACTATTGATGAGACGGGGGTTCACATTAGAACCCCGCAACCATTCTGTGGAGTTGACCGGCGGGTCGACCATGATCCCCTTGTGGTTGATCCAGATTAAAAAGCCGCTGGTGTTTTGTTCCGGGTCGAAGCCATGACTGGGACCCAGGCAGGTAATACCCATTAAAGGCGGTTCATAGGGCTGCGGCAATGTTTGACCCAAATCATAAATTGCCTTGTACTCCACATCGCCCGGGATCTCAACGGATTTCTGCCAGCCCAGATCTCGAACCAGAAAACTGTTTTCGAATTTTTCAATATATACCTGATTAATCTGCACCTGGTTTTCATGATTGTAAATTACAAAATGGACCAGATCCTGAATGCGCCGATCTCCGCGAAAATGTTCAATTTCCGCTTTCATATCCGGGTAGCCGAAGGTTTTTTCGCCGTCAATGTATTCGTTACGCAGGTCAATGCGTTCCGGACCAAAAACGGACTCCTGCAGTACCACCATTAATTGTTTTTTTTGTTCTCTCGTACAAACGATGTAAGTCTTCTTTTGCCGGATGAAATGGTTAAAATACAACGGAAATTCGAGTTCAGCGATTGAGATGCCTTTCTCCACATGAAACAGTTTGTTGGGCAAGACGAAAATCAGGGGCACACTGCGCTCCATTTTCATCGTATCTTTGATGGTTTCCGGCGGAGCTCCGAACTGAATATAGCCCACGGAAGTTTCAACGATATAGCCGCCGCGCTTCAGGACCAGATAAGGCTTGTCAATTGTTAGTTCCGGATCCATGCTCTATTTCAACTGTTTCTGCCAAATTCCGATTTGCGCCTCGGATGATCAATTCAGCCCAGATGCTTTTGAATGAAAGCCTTCAGTTGCGGCTTGGGCATTTGACCAATCACACGATCGACCATTTGGCCGTCCTTGAACAGAATCATGGTCGGAATCGATGTTATCTGAAATTTTTGCGCTACACTCTGATTGTCGTCTACATTGATTTTGGCAAATTTGACTGTGTCCATTTCATTGGAAAGCTCTTCCACGATGGGAGCGATTGCCAGACAAGGTCTGCACCAGGGCGCCCAAAAGTCCACAAATGTGAGCGCGGATGCTATGCTTTGCTCGAAGTTGTTATCGCTTAATTCTGTGACTGCCATAGTATTTCTCCAGGGGATGATCCTTGATAAAGTGTTTTTTGACTACAAGCCCTCCCGGGCGTTCCGGATGAGTTCATCGTATCTGCGTGTAACGATGGTATATACAAAAACATATTGGCCGGGCAGTTGAAAAGCTACTTTTTGCGCTTGACCTTCTTTTTTTTACCGCTCTTTTCGGCCTGCAGCGTTTCCAGCATGGATTTCACATTATCCAGGGCATTTGTGCTGCGCTGCAGTTCGTCTTTTTGTCCGGTAAACAAGTATACCTGCTTTTGAAAGCTGAATACTTTTTCTGTTTGCTGCAGGTCCCCCGCATCAGACGTGCTTAGTTCGTACTTCTGCCGAAATTCCTGGGCAGTTACCTGGCTGATTTCCATAAGGGTTTGCATATATTCCTGGTAAGGTCGATAGTTCTCGTTATTGGGATCCTTGGTGCGTTCATAATCCTTGAAATCAAGCAGATTCCGCCCGAGGATGAGCAAGCGTCGGAATGTATCCGGAAAGGACCAGCGCCACTTGGACGAAGTGCCCATTGTATTCTTTACATTTTCAATAGAATCAAAAAAACCGCGCAGCAGATTAAGGCGTTGCTGAACGCTGACTGCCGCGAATTTTGGCAGATTATCCTTATTGTCTGTCAGGCCCCCATCCAGGGTCTCGCCGGCCAGACGCGACAAGTCATTGATGTGCTGATTTAATTCCTTGCGGGCTTCGCTAAGGTAGGTGTCATTTTTTAACGACTGAATCGCATACGAAAGTTTTGACATCGTAACCTGCAAGTTGGCGCGTTGAATGCCAAGTACAGCGGACTTGATGTGAAAATAGGCTTCTAGCTTGTTGTTTTTACGGGCGGCCGCTTTTAGCATCGATATCTCTTTTTTGAGATCCTCCGATTGCGATTTATACGGCCGGACTTTGGTATTAAACAACTGCTTTTGTTCTTTGGTAACGGCCACCTGGGGACATTCTCCTGGTTCAAAAAAATCCAGCAAGTTGAAATCGCAAGTCCCTTTACCCGCCAGCTCAAAAAGTTGTTTACATACGGACACCGGACCAAATAAAGATCGGAACTATGATTGGAAGCCTTGGTATTTGGGAAATCAGCGTCATTTTGGTTATCATTTTGATTCTTTTCGGCGGGCGCAAAATTCCGCAGCTGGCCAAGGATTTGGGATCCGGAATTCGCGAGTTCAAAAAATCTCTGACTGGCAATCCGGAAGAAATCAGCGATCAACGTGAATACGAGGCTGAAGAACCGCCAGCTCGTAAAAAACAACGCAGCAAAAGCCGCAAATCCTGAGCCCGACCGATGAAAACTCCATCAGCGGGTGCTGAGCATCAGACCGAAAACAATCCTTGAAAGTCGGTTTCATCCCACGATTCTATGGCAAAAAAACGTAGCGCCGGACCCGCAGCCATTCCCAACAAGAAAAAGGCCGTTCCAGACGCTGCCAGCCAGGTTACTGGCCGGCAAAACCCGATCCGCACTCGTAAAAAAAAGGGCTCGAGCACAGGGAATAGACCCGCTTCCGCAGTCAATCTAGCCCAAATGAAGAATCATGCTGACAACGGCCCGGAGGTCCATTCGACTACTGCCAGGCTGAAATCAAGCCGCACTCATACCACTACAGAAACCCTGGATGATCCCTATGCCCATCTGGAGTCAGGGGCGGTCAATGACGGCGCCTGGATGTCAGTGGGAGATCATCTCGAGGAGTTGCGTAAACGCATTTTGGCCGTCTTGCTGGTCGTCACCTTGTTTTCCATCGCTGTGGGGCTTGTTAGTCCCTGGCTGCACAAGATACTGGTAGAGCCCTTTCACACAATTACAGGTAAAAACCTGATCATGGGCAAGGCCTATGGCGGATTACTGGTTTTAATGAAACTCAGTGTGCTGGCTGGCGTCGGATTGAGTTTGCCCATCAGCATTAGTATACTTTGGGGATTTATCAAGCCAGCGGTCACTCGCAGGACGGCCATCCTGGGCAATGTGGTTGTCGCTGCCTCGGCCCTGCTCTTTTGGTCCGGTGTGGCTCTGTGCTGGTTGTACATCTTTCCGTTGTCCATTCGATTTCTATTCCAGGACACCTTGCTTTGGGGTACGGATCCCACCCATCCAATTGAAGAATATTACGGTTTTTTATTTACCATGCATGTTGGTAGCGGTATCACTTTCCAGCTCCCGTTGGTGCTCGTAATCCTGGGTGCGCTGGGAATTGTTACTATGGACTGGCATCGTCGTTTCTGGAAATATATCTTTGTTTTTATCTTTTTTATAGCAGCGGTTTTGACGCCGCCGGATCCGATTAGCCAGGTGGTCCTGGGAACCGCATTGCTGGCGTTGTACGGAATTTCAGTCTTGCTGGTTTTTATTATTGAAAGCGGTCGCGGTTAGCTTCCTGTCTGACACCAATTACAAGCAGGGGCCCGCCAGGAAGCTTTACGGCATAGACTGGATCAGGAGTATTTGGCTGCGTTCTTGCCGAAATACTCTTTAAGACCCGCATCGGTGTCTTTCATGGAGTCCTGGCCTTCTGTCCAGTTGGCCGGGCATACTTCGCCATGCTCCTCGGTGAAATGCAGTGCATCCACCATGCGTATCATTTCATCGATATTTCTACCAAGGGGCAGGTTGTTGATAACCGCGTGTTGCAGGATGCCTTCCTTGTCGATTAAGAAGGAACCGCGCAGCGCCATCCCGCCGTCGAGTAATACGCCGTAAGAACTGCTGACCTCTTTGGTGAAATCCGCAATCAAGGGGTACTTTACCATGCCAATACCGCCCGTTTTGATATCCTGTTCTTTCCAGGCAATATGACTGAAATGCGAGTCAGTGGAACATCCAATCACTTGCACTCCGCGTTTTTCAAAATCGGCAATTTTTTTATTGAACTCCAGAATTTCCGTGGGGCAAACAAATGTGAAATCCAGTGGATAAAAAAACAGAACCACATACTTCCCTCTGAAGTCTTCCAGTTTAAAGTCTTCTTTGACCGAATTGTCGGGCATCACGGCCGTCGCAGTAAAGCCGGGGGCCGGACGACTAACTTGTAAAGTCATAATACACTCCTGCAAACTTGATAATTTGTGCGGACGCTTTGCGTCCCCAGGACAAGATAGCGAGTATTTGGTGACAGGCTATCATTTATTTAAAAAAGTTTTCTTATATAAATTGATCGATTCAACGATGATACGCACTGCCTTGTAGCGTCCCGAGAATTGCTCTACCTCGACCTTGCGACCCTTGTGTTCGAGAGCCTTATAATCCATAAAAAAACGCTCTAATTCCTTAACCCGATGGGGCGGCAGCTCCTTGATATCATCCAGATGATTGTACTCCGGATCATGAGAGTGGACGGCAATGATTTTGTCATCCCGTTCCTCATCATCAATCATGGTCATTACGCCGATGGGTCGCGCATAGATCAGGACCCCTGGATAGACCGGCTCCTGACCCAATACCAATACATCCAGGGGATCCTTGTCATCGCAATACGTGCGCGGTATGAAACCGTAATTGGCCGGATAGTGCACTGAGGAATGTAACACCCGATCGACCATGACATGCCCGGAGGGTTTATGCAATTCGTATTTGTATTTGGAACCCCGCGGAATTTCGATAAAACACAGCATATCATTTATGCTGCTAATATCCACCGTGTGCCAGGCGCTCTTTTCCAGATGATCCGGCGTTTGCCAGGGGGTTGGATTCTTGGGGTCAATGCCGAGTTCTTCTGCTGTTTCCACAAGTCTGTATTTGCCCTCATCAATGGACTGCAAGTAAAAAGCAGCCTTTCGGCACCTGATCCTGAAAAAAGGGATTGCTTGTCAATTACCAGGAAGCAATGATCATGACCAGCAAGCAGGATAATTAATGGTATGAGTTCCGGAGCTGAGGCAGTGGTGATCACAAATCTGATCGAACAAAAAGATGGCTGTTTCACGGCAATCATCGAACTAAACCGATCCGCCCAAATGAATGCCCTGAATCAGCAGATGGTTCAGGAGCTGTCCGTTGCGCTGAGAAGTTTGCCAGATCCAGGCAGTGGTTTGCGATCAATTCTGTTGACCGGCGCTGGCAAGGCATTTTGTGTGGGGGCCGACCTTAAAGAAAGGGCCAGTCTGACGCCGGAGCAGGTAGAGGATTTTTTGGCCTTGATGCGCAGCGTCTTTGATACCCTGGCAAGCATGCCGGTGCCGGTGATCGCCGCGATTCCGGGCTACTGCCTGGGGGGCGGCCTGGAATTGGCCCTGTGCTGTGACTTTCGGATCGCTTGCAGCGACTTTGAACCGCAGGATTACATTGGTTTACCAGAAACATCGCTGGGGATCATTCCCGGTGCCGGTGGAACGCAACGTCTGCCACGATTGATTGGTTTATCAAGGGCTAAACAGATGATATTCCAGGCAAAAAGAATCAGCGCCACCCAGGCGCTGGATTACGGCCTGGTAGATATGCTGGCGCCCCGGGCCCAACTGGATGCTGCTGCCCGGGAACTGGCAGCCGGTTTAGCCCAGCAGGCACCGCTGGCGCTCAAGGCAGCCAAGCGAGCCATCCAGGCGGGCCTCTCCTTACCATTGGAACAGGCCCTGGCTTTGGAACAGGAGTGTTACCGTGAAACGCTCGGAACCCAGGACCGTCTGGAAGCCCTGGCCGCCTTTCGCGAAAAGCGCCGTCCGCAATTTAAAGGGCAGTGACGCAATTGACGTCGGCGCTAAGGTCAAAAAAGTTACAGATCAGGCGTAATCCATATGATCTTGACCGGACCGGAAATTCGAGCCCAGATGGGCACAAATATAGTGATCGAACCCTATGACCCTGCCCTGCTGAACCCCAATTCGTATAACTTGCGCTTGCATGATGAACTATTGGTGTATAGCCAGCATCAGCTGGACATGAAAAAGCCCAATCCGACCGAAAAACTACAGATACCAGCTGAGGGTCTCGAAATCCAGCCTGGCAAGCTATACCTGGGCAGAACAATCGAATACACTGAAACTCATCATTATGTACCCATGCTAGAGGGCCGTTCTTCCATTGGACGCCTGGGGATGTTCGTGCATGTGACGGCCGGCTTCGGCGATGTGGGCTTTAAAGGTTATTGGACCCTGGAAATCTCGGTGATTCAGCCGGTCCGTATCTATGCCGGTGTGGGTATTTGTCAGATTTTCTACCACACGTTGCAAGGAGCCATCAAGGAGTATGATTCCGGCAAATACCAGAATAACGCGGGGATCCAGGCGAGTCTTTTGTACAAAGACTTTCGAGATTCCTGATCCTGTCCCCGTATTAGCGCCGGCGCGGATACAGGAAATAAAGATCCAGACCAACGCGACCCCGGCGGTGCCCTATTTTCAGGCGCTTGACAAGCGCAGCGGGCCTTCCGGCCAGTACTGGCTATAATAACAAAGAGGCTGCGCACTCTGGCCCTTCATTGCGCGGACTGTTCACCAGTTGCGCTACGGCATGCCAGGCCATGCGGGGGGGCTCATGTTGCAACAGAAAAGCCTTGGCGTCCAGGGGACCAGCCGACAGCCATTCTTGTAACTCGCGACCCGGGCTCAGTATGAGCGGCATACGCTCATGAATCCAGGCCACTCGCGCATCTGCCGCTCTGGTCACGATCGCGCCATTCCACTGCCCCTGGTGCTCGGCCCGCAAACCCGCAAAAAGCAAGGCCTGCCGATCCTCGCGATACAAATACTGCGGCTGTTTTTGATTGTCGATGACCGCCCATTCATAGTACCCGCTGGCCGGAATTGCGCACCGACCGTATCGGAAGGCATGCCGGAAATAGGGTTTCGCGTCCAGGCTTTCCGAGCGCGCATTGATCTGTCGACCGCGCGCATCCTTTTTCCAATGCGGTAAAAAACCCCAGCGTATACGGTGCAGGTGACCAGTCTTTAGTTCATCGCTGAATACAAACACCTCCTGGGAGGGTGCAATATTAAAGCGATCTTCGAATTCGATTTGTTCTGAAAGTAATTCCTCCAGGTCCTTACGAGTCAGGGCAAATCGTCCACACATAGAGTCAGAAGACCTCGGGCAGCTCCTGCCAGCAAGTGGTAAATCGCGGTGATCGCAGCGCCGCCCTCGTCTGCCACTGGCGCCTGGCCGGAATGCCGCTGGAGGCCATAAAAATCCGGCGGCGCCCGAAGCGCTGCTGGATGGTATCGAGAGCGGCCATCAGCCTTTCATCGCGCTCGTGATCGGTAAACAACTCGTGCTGATGATGGGTGGCCGGATGCAGCTTCAGCAACAGCACCCCCGCTTTTTTGTAGGCGTAACCGCTCCGATAGATCGATTGCAGCAGTTGCATACAAATCGGAATGATGACCAGCAGGCTTGACGAAGCGCCCGGCAGTGCGTGACGGGCCTGGTTGTAGTATTTGCGCTGAGCGGGTCGAAACGGATCAGTTGCAATATAGACCAGGATTTCGGTGGCTTCCAGTCGATGGCGCCGCAGTTTTTCAATCGCCACCTCGGCGTAGCTCGACACGGCCTCGGCCAGCTCGGCCAGACTGCTAATCGGGCGGCTGAAACCCCGGGAGCAGGACACATGCTGGCGCAAAGCGTGCGCGCGCTCCATGCCGATGGCTGCGATCCCACGCAGCTCTTGCTGGATACGGTAGCCTGTGATGGTCAGGTTGCGCAGCACCCAGCGTTCGTCGAGTGCGGCCAGCTCAGCGGCGTTGACCACCCCGGTCGCGTGCAGTTTGCGTCCCGCTGCCGGTCCGATGCCCCAGATTGCTGTGACGGGCACTTGCCGTAGCTCCTGGGACAGTGCCCGATCTCGTCCGAGGACGTAGCAGTGATTGGGCGGGCGTTCGCTTTTGATGAGCGCGCAGGCGCATTTGGCCTGTGTTTTGGTGCTCCCGAGCCCGATCCGCACCGGGATGCCGATGGCCTGCTGGATATCCAGACGCAAGGCTTCAATGAAGGTCAGCGGATCTGCCGTTGGCGGCAGCGTTACAAAGGCTTCGTCGATGGAATACACCTCTATGTTGGGCACCCGCGCGGCCACAAAACGCATCAATCGTGCGGAAATATCGCCATACAGAACATAGTTGGATGAAAACAAGCGTACTTGTCGGAGATGACGATGGAAAAACCAGGCCGAGCCGCGCTCCAAACCCAGCGCCCGCGCTTCGGCGGACAGCGCCACGGCGCAGCCGTCGTTGTTAGAGAGCACGACGACCGGCTGGCCATTCAGGTCCGGCCGAAAAAGGCGTTCGCAGGAAACGTAAAAGTGGAGGCAGTCGATCAGCGCTATGGCCATACTGCTCAGCCGGGTCGTAGTTCGCGGACCACCGAACGGACGACGCCCCACACCTTGATCGCGCGCTGTTGTTCGCCGCTGGCCGCCGGCACGGTTACGCTCATTTCGGTGGCGGCCGGCATGGTGGACAGGCGGCCCTGGCCGTGCTGGTAGATGTAGCGCCGAACGGCCAGGCAGCCTTCCTCTTCGGCGACGACAATATCGCCGTTCCGGGCAGCAAGGGAGCGATCGACCACCAGAATATCATTGGGCCGAATCGCAGGCAGCATGATGGAACTGCGCACCCGCAAAAAAAAGGTCGCCGGCTCGCTTTTGACCAGCAGCTGGTGCAAATTCAAGGGCGCTTCCAGGTAGTCGTCCGCCGGGGAGGGAAAGCCAGAGTGAGATCTTGGTTCCATGCACGCATGATACGCAAACATTTGTATATATGTCAAGCAGGCTTTTGGAGAAAACCGCTTTTTTTTGTGCCGGGGTTGAAGGCAGGGAATGGCGGTGCTTGTTCGTGCGGGCTCGTGAAAATCATCCGCGGTTCAATCGGCGTGCGTTTGCATTATAAGATCGGCGGTTACCGGTTTCAGGGCCTCGTAATCGGGTGCTGATCAAGTGATCCGGTCCCCAGAGCCGGGGTCGCAAATATTTATTTGGCAGTGCCAGTCCTGGCAGGAATCTAGCGCTCGGAATGCGAACGAAAGCGATTATCTTTGACCTCGACGGCACTCTGCTGGACACCCTTTTTGATATAGCCAACTGTACCAATATGACCCTGGAGGCCTTTGGTTATCCCGGTCATCCAGTGGCGGCCTACAAGAAATTCATTGGCGAAGGTGTAACGCGCTTGCTCGAACGCGCCTTGTTACCGGTGACTGTGACGTTGGATGAATATCAACGCCTGCTTGCCAGGTTCACAATGCATTACCGGGAACACGGCAGTGATCATGCCTGCCTGTATCCCGGTATTGCCGGTCTTTTGGACGATCTGCAAGCTCGCCAGATACAATGCAATATCCTGTCAAACAAGCCCCATCCCCTGACACAGGCCATTGTGCAAGAGTTGCTTTCCAGCTGGGATTTTACGACGGTGCTGGGCCAGCGTGATGAAGTTCCGCGCAAGCCGGATCCGGCTGCGGTCTTTGAAATTATGGCCAGGAGCGACGTTGACACCACCGAGTACATGTTTGTTGGCGACACGGTTACGGATCACGAGACCGCCAGGGCTGCCGGAATCCGATCAGTATCGGTGCTTTGGGGCTTTCAGGAGTCCGGGGAATTGCAGGCGGCTGGCGCCAGCGTCCTTTTGCAATCTCCGATGGAGTTGCTCCAGCAACTATGATCAAGTTGCTGCTGCTGTTGAATGCGCGGGCTCTGGCAATAACAACCATCCTGGACTCCAGGCGGTTAATCACTGTTTGCCCATAGCCGGGGTCCGAATGCCTGTCAATGCCTGACTGATTGCCGACTAATCAAACAGCCACACGCGACCAAAAGAAATCGCAATCACGCCGCTGACCAAAAACGGCATCCAGAAACTCCAGAAGGCATTAATCCAGGCCCGGTCCAGTCGGCCGGCGGCATCCAGAGTGTACAGAACAGGCACCTTTTGCCCGGCGGTGTATCTGCTCCAGCTGGCTGATACCGGATCCTCAAAGCGCATCGATGTGCCGTCCTGGGCCGTGAATTCGACTATTGTATAAAACTGTTGGTTTTCTAACGCACTCAGATCGCTCTCTTCACGATGGCCGATCACCTGACCAGTGGCTGTGCCGGCCTCTAGCTGAAAGCGAAGCTGCCGGAAATATAAAAAGACAGCCAAAGCCCCTGGCAGTATGGTTCCGAGGCTGAGAACAATTTGTGGTGCCTCGTTTTGCAACGGACCATCACTGTACTGCGCTGCCAGGCCCAGCAAGACCGCATATCCAGTCAGCAGCAAAATCGGCGCCAGATACAGAGGCCAGCTTGACATCCAGCCCAAAAAATTGCCCAGCAATGCATCTAGATGCAAGAACAGGTTGTATAGTCCAAAGACAATGCTTTTCCATTTTAGTTGCCATGGAATTGCCGCTTGTTCGGGATGCAGGGAGCGTTGCTGCTCAGCAGTCGTCCCGGACCTGGACGCGGTCGGTTCTCGCAGACCGGCTTCATCAGCGGGCAAAGGCAGATCAATTTGTCTGCGCAGATCAAGTTGCATTGCAACCGGTCCAGACTGGCCATCCGGACCCTGAATCAACACTGTCTCGACCCGGTCTTTTGATGTGTTTGCCTGTTTGCGTGCTTCCCAGTCCTGAATCAAGCGGATGCGCTGGAACTCCCCCCGATCTAACCAGAACCCGTTGCATTGCTCACAGCGTTCGATAACCAGACTGCTTTCCGGGTGATACCCATGTGGCACCAAACGTCCCGGGCAATCCGGACACAAGCGGTAACTGTGCACAGCAGCCTTGTCCGCTTTTCTGATCTGGATGAACCGGGACCGCAAAACGGGCATTGGCAGCAGCCGATCCAGTTCTCCCTGATCATACCAGGCTCCATGCCCGGCAGGACAAATGTCAATTTGCAATTGGTCAACCAGGGCTGTATGCCTGGGCTGTAGCGCCTGACGGCAGCGGGGACACAGCCGTTTTGACCTAGTCATAACTTATATCACCATACTCCGGAAAGTATTGATAAAAAAGACTCCTTGGCACCAGCCAATAACCTTCGCCATAGCGCTCCAGCCAGACATCACTCCACGCTGTTTCTGGTGACATATGAAAGGCAATCCGGTTTTCAAACTGCCGCAGCTGCTGAATCTTCAGCGTCATGTCATAGACGATCTGGGTTTTCATAAATTCCCAGTCTTTTTTAAAGCGCAGGGGGTCCGGCCGGACATCCCGCAGACGTTCGGCCAACAGGATCAAGCGGTTCAAGGGACACCCGCTGTCAGCGTAAACCATTAAATTGATGCGCAGAAAGCGACGCGTCAGGCCGGACTCTTCGCAAATCAAACCCGGGTGATAGCCCGTTTTACGGTAATGCATACGGGCTTGACGGATATCCTGCTGCAGCTGCTCGATATTCAAAACCTGCTGCCTTTGGCCCGGGCCAAACTCGCCTTCCCATAGCCAGCGGTACATATCGTCCGCCTCGGTTACATCGTAGCGGTCCAGGAAAGCCTCGGCAATCGCAGTCTTTTCATCCAGACTCAAATTATAATTAAGAAAAATATCCGGCATACTGCTAGCATACAGGATTTAGTTATCCCGAATCAGGGCAAGCATTTCAATTTTGGTTATGACCCTGGATGCGCAGTTCCGCCCCTTGCAGGATGCGGCGTACATTACCCCAGTGCCGCATCCATGTTAGCACCAGTGCAAGGGCAATAAACAATAACAGGGGGAAATTGGCCTTCATGAAGGGCTGCTCCAGCAGCAAAAAATAAGAAACCGGAAATGTTGTAACCCCGATCAGGCTGCCCAGGGAAAACCAGCGGTAGACTGCCATGATCGCCAGTCCAGCAAGTATAGCGGTTACCAGACCCAGCGGGAATACAACCGCATAGATGCCGATCAGTGTGGCCACGCCCTTGCCGCCCCGAAATCCAAGCAGCGGACTATATACATGGCCTAGCCAGGCGGCCAGCCCCAAAGCCAATTGCACAATGGAAAACTCCAGCCGACCAAATTCGGGCAAGAGCCAGGCGGCCAACAATAGCGTTGTTACGCCTTTCTGGATATCCATCACCATTGTTAATAGACCCATCGGCAGGCCGCATTCGCGGTATACATTGGAAGCGCCAGGGTTGCCCGAACCAACCAGGCGGATATCCTTGCCATTACAAAGCCAGGTAAACAGCCAGGCCCATGACATCGCCCCATTGGCAAAGGAAGCCACCGCCAACACAGCAATCATGGCAACTGTCGGCATCAGTTTGCCCCCCTTGAGGTGGAGTTATCGTCCTCATCTCTGGAGCTGCCTTTCTGTCTGATCAAAATTTCGATCGGCACACCTTCCAGCTGCCATGCTTTGCGAATCCTGTTTTCAATATAATTACGCAGGTTTTCGCGAAAATACTCTTTTCGGTTTACAAAGAACACAATGGCCGGCGGTTCGGTCTCAATCTGGGCAACATAATAAACGCGCAGCTTGCGCGACGAAGTCGGTCCGCTCCTTAGCCAGGCCTGTATTTGCTGATTCAAACTGCCGGTTGGTATGCGAGTTTGCATTTTCTGGTCCAGATCAAGGCAGATATCCAGCAGCCGGGTCAAGCGCTGCCCGGACAAGGCCGAGCAAAAGACAGCCGGCATATTGCGAATATAGGGAAACTGGAAGGCATAGCGGTCCAGATACTCCAGAGTAGACCGGTCATGCTTGTCAGCCACAGCATCCCATTTATTGAAAGCCATCACCACTGGCCGGCTCAGTTCACGAATTTTGGCCGCAATCTTTTTATCGTATTCCGTTAGACCTTCGCTGGCATCGACCATATGAATGACCACTCTAGAGTCCCGGATTGCACGCCAGGTGCGGCTGGCCGAATAAAATTCCAGTTGATCCTTTTGTCGGGCCTTACCACGTTTCAGTCCGGCTGTATCCACAATCCGCAGCTCGCGTCCCTGATATTTAAAAACAGTATCAATTGTATCCCGCGTAGTGCCGGCTACATCGGAAACCAGGGCAGTGTCTTTTTTTAGCAGGCGGTTAAATAGCGAGGACTTCCCGGCATTCGGACGGCCGACGATTGCAATGCGGGTCTCGGCCGATCTAGTATCGGAAATAATGCTGGAACTGCGCCGAATCCCGGCTTCCTTGCGTTCTGCGTAACGTGAGCGGCTTAACTGGGCCAGGTCGGAACGCACACTCTCGGGCGCCTCCTGCTCTAGTTGAGCAGTCAAGGATAACAGATCAGGATCACTTTCGTCTGGTGCCGACCATTCGATAGCATCCTCGATACCGACGTCTGCAACGTCGTTTTCGGCCGGGAACCCGGTTGCGCTCGCATCCGTCTGGTTTGTAAAGCGCCTTTGCCGTCCTTTGCCTGGAGCCGCCGCTGATTCCGGCAGGGCTGGATCTTTGATACCCGGCAGAAGAACGGCCATTTGTTCCATTAACCCTTTCAGGTTCCAGCGGGCGATAGCCGAAACCGCAATGGGACTTTGGATTCCGGCTCCATAAAACTCAAGCAGACTCTCATTTTCTTTTTCAGCCCCATCAACCTTGTTGACAACATGCAGCACCGGAGTCTGACCGGCATTGCGGCGCATCAGGGTGATAAAATCCAGATCGAAGGGTCCCGGGGCCGGCGCTTCCAGAACCAGCAACAGCAGATCAATCTCTTTGATATACTCGAAGGCCCGCTGCAACAAATCGCTTTCCAGTTGATCCGGGTTTTCGATATCCAGACCCGGAGTATCGGACAGCAGGAAATGAAAGGGCGGCCGAATGACCTCTACTTCCAGAATATCTCTGGTCAGACCAGCGATACTGTCAGTAATCGCCCGCTTGCGGCCGTACAAAGCATTGAGTAAAGTGGACTTGCCGACATTGCGCCGGCCAGCCAGGGCCACTCTGGGCAGCTTTTTATAATTGCGCGCCATAGAGTTCTCAGTTACGGCTGTGATCTTTCATCGCCCGGTCAATTTCCTTGCGCGCCTCATTTTTTTTCTCGCTTTCGCGTTTATCGTGCAGCTTTTTACCGCGGCCCAGGCCCAGTAGCACCTTGACCTTGCCGCGGTCATTAAAATACATTTTTAAGGGCACCAAAGTCAGCTGCTTTTCTTTTACTTTGCTGGCCAGGCTGTTGATTTCACGCCGTTTCAACAGTAATTTACGGCTGCGCGTTTCCTCATGGTTGAACGCATTGCCGTGGCTATAAGGCTGTATATGGCAGTTCAGTAAAACAAGCTCGTTTTGCATCGGTACCGCATAGGCATCCTGCAGATTGGCGCGGCCTTCCCGCAGGCTTTTCACTTCTGTACCCAGCAGGGCAATCCCGGCTTCCACAGTTTCCATAATTTCATAATTGTGCCTTGCCCGGCGGTTTTCAATCACAGGCGGTCCGCGGCGGATTTCTTTTTTGGCCGATTTACTCATAGTTTCCGCTCCGGTAGCCGGTCACCATGCTTTAGCTTTCCGCCTGCAGGGCAATCTTTTTGCACCTGAAATGATTGGACAATTCAGACCCGGTCACAGATGATCTGAAGAGACTATTCGCTCAGCGCTAATGAAACCAAAATTGCAACAAACAACGTCCTTGCCGGCCTGGCTTCCCGGCACCGGGATGGCTGTATGTATTATTACCATGATATGGCTGATCTGGTGGAGCTATTTACGCTATAATCTAACGCAATTGCAAAACCACGGCCGTACCAATTGGGCCCGGGTGGTGTCAAAATCAAAAAACAAGGGCTTTAAAGGTCCGGTCCATTATTATATCAAAGTGCTCTTTGACGTGTATTCACCCGGTTTTATGACCGTGGCCGACAGGACTGATGCTGCAGATACCCTTAGCAAGCAGCTGAATCAATTATTACATCCGGCGTATCCGCATGGCGATACAGCCAGGGGGATCGATACGGATTTGAAGCCAAAATCACCGCGTTCCGGGATCGATCGGTCGGCGCCTCCCGGAGCGGAGTACTGGAAGGCCCTACAGGACAAAGCAGTGGCCGACCCCGATTACATCATTCAGCTGCAGTTATTTATTACAGAGCGTGAATTCAACCAGGCCATGATCAATCGTCCCCTGCTTATTCGTTACGTGCCCGGTTTTCCCGATCTGATTACCAGTCAGGCGGGATTTGAACGGGCCCAAAAGAGTGCCATCGCCGCCGCCTTTTGGTGGCCCCTGGGTAGTGTTTTTTTGGCCGGTCTCTTAATGCTTTTTTCCAATTCCATCTGGCAGCAGTGGAGAATACGCAAGTCTTTCAATAAAACGAATAGCAGCCCTGGTGGCAAAAGATCGGTGCGGACGACCGCCGGCAGCAAATCAACAAATCCAGAAAAGTTGCCCACAACCGCCAACATGCGCGGACCGGGATCCATTCCGCCGCAGCGATTCGGTCTTTGGTGGCGGCGCTGGCAAAACCACCGCAGGGTGCCAATGCTGGAAACAGAATTATTGACGGGCATTCGAGAGCAGATACAGAATAAGGAGCTGGTGATTATGGTAACCGATGCCCTGCCCTACGCCGGCCAGATTCAGACGGACTTGCAATCGAAGCAGATTCCTTCAATTTTGTATCGCACGCAGGGAGACAAATGGCTGTTTGAAGACTTGATGATCTTTATCGGTAAAACCGTTTCTGTGGAACTGGCCTGGAGTGTGATTCAAATCCTGCGGCCCTATGAACCGCGTTATATTCATATACACGATCCGTTTAACTGGCTGCTGCAGCAGCAGGTCATCTGGATTGGTCACCTCGGTCAGGCACCAGCTCAGGCCCACGCATATGCGCAATTGGCTGACCTGCCGAATGTTAACACTTTTCGGGAACGAATGCAGTGGTTGTCCCGGGATTATAAGAATCGCCATATCAGCGACTATCCTGATGCGAGCCACTACTTTGCTGATCTAGTCAAACATGCCGATGTTGTCGGCATTGAATCTGCGAGAGACCATGTAAAACCAGAGCACATCCCTTTGTTTTTAGACTGGTTTCAGGCGACCAGTAATCGCAAAAAGCGACTGCACCTACTGCAATTGATGCAGGATCATTTACAGTCCGAAATCCCGGAGCATCGCGCAGTTTGTCTGTCCATCGTCCAGATTTGCTCCAACAATCAGGAAGAAGAATTCTGGTTTTCTCTGGCAACAGTCTTGTGTATTCTCGAAAATGATTATCAGCTATTTGACAAGCTGATTCACAATTACAACTTTTGTCAGGATCTGGCCCGGCGCTATTTGTCCAGGTGAGCAGGACAAGTATCAGAGGCTGTTTGGGGACGACTACTAATTATCTGGTACAAGCACGGTGCAGCGGCAAGGAATCATTGCCGCTGTTTACTTGCAGCCCGGTTACCCACTGAAACAAAATGATTTTCTGCAGGCGCTATCACTCGACTGACCAATTTCGATCAGTGTACAAACTGGTGGTACTAGTTTGCCTGGCTGCGTGGACTTTGACGGGGACGCCGCTGGCCGCAATTCCGGCTGCGCTAAAGTGTATGCCGGAGGGAACATCTTCGCGGATGGCAGCTGTGACCTTCAGCCGGATTGACGCTGACTGGTTGATTATCAGCATACTGCTGGTTTCGACAATCAGTCAATTTATGCTCTGGCTGACGTTCATTCGACAGGCAGCGAATCTGATCTGGTTTCTGAGCGGCCTGTCAGCCATGGTGCTGCAAATCAGCATGGGCGGCTATCTTTTTATCAGCTGGGCCCTCGCCGCATGGCGTACAAATTGCTATTATTGTTTGATCGACCGTGCAGAATATGGCTGGCAGGACTGGGTCTGCGGTTGTCTCTGGCTAGGCTCACTGATAACTTTTTGGATCCTGAAAAGCAGGACTCAAAAACGCCATTTCTGGCAGGCAAGTCTGTGGTATGTAGCGAATCCGGCTCTGACTTTGGCCTGGTTTTGGATCTGGACCAGCCTGCAACAGCAGTATCTGCATAGCTGGTGCCAGACAGCCGGCGGAACGTTTTGATTGCTTAGCCGCTTGATCTGTATCGGGCTTCCATTTTCCTGGATGCAGAAAACAACTGCATGGTCTGCGTAATCATTCAATCTCGAGAGAACGGCAGCCATCAAGATAAAATCAGCAACGAATATGCCAAACAAACAAACACCGGATGATTCCGGATTGATCCAGCCTGTCCACCCCTTGTTGCCGCAGCGCTTTCAGACGCGGGTAGTCAAGGTAGGTTCAGTCCCGATTGGCGGATCCAACCCGATTGTACTGCAGTCCATGACGACTGTCGACACGATGGATACCGAGGCGGTAATCGAGCAGTCCATTCAATTATATCAGGCGGGCAGCCAAATTGTGCGGATTACAGCACCCGGTCCCCGTGATGCCGCGAATCTGGCCCGGATTAAATCCGGCCTCCTGGAACGCGGCTTCGACTTCCCCCTTGTCGCCGATATCCATTTTGCTCCCCGGGCCGCCATGATTGCAATCGAACATGTGGAAAAGGTGCGTATCAATCCGGGCAATTTTTGTGATTCCAAAAAGTTCAAGAGCCAAAGCTATTCCGACAGTGAGTATGCGGCAGAGCTGGAGCGCATTCGTGAAACATTTGCCCCCCTGGTCATTCGCGCCCGGGAACTGGGCCGGGTACTCAGAATCGGTTCCAACCACGGCTCGCTCTCGGATCGAATCATGAACCGCTATGGCGATACTCCACTTGGTATGGTCGAGTCTGCGATGGAATATCTGCGCATTGCAGTCGATCTGGATTTT
Source organism: Leptospiraceae bacterium (assembly GCA_020441005.1). Classification (GTDB taxonomy): domain Bacteria; phylum Spirochaetota; class Leptospiria; order Leptospirales; family Leptonemataceae; genus JAGRNA01. The sequence continues at coordinate 14,746 of JAGRNA010000019.1, read as the reverse complement.
TTTGATATCGTCATTTCAATGAAAGCCAGCAACCCGCAGGTAATGGTGCAAGCCTATCGTCAACTAGTGCAGCAAATGAAGGCCGAACAAATGGATTTTCCCCTGCATCTGGGAGTCACTGAAGCTGGCATGGGAGCCGATGGCCGCCTGAAATCGGCGACCGGGATTGGCACATTGCTCCTGGACGGCCTGGGTGATACGATACGCGTTTCGCTGACTGAAGATCCGGTTCACGAACTGCAACCGGCCCGCTTGATTGCCGCACTGCCAGCCCGGCAAGCGAAAACACTACTGGTCGGCCCAGTTGAGTTAAATCAATTAACCGCTTTTTTTTATCAGCAAGTTCCACCGGCAGAATACCGTAGGCTGACCACAAGGGCCCTGCCCATAGACCTGGTATCTATCGGCAACGGTGAGCCGGTGCTTGTTTTTGCCAGCGGCAGCGATACGACGAAAACTACCCGCCTGGACGATGGCCTGGACGGGATTGTTTATCATCTGTCAGAATCGAACTGGGCGGCCGAACTGACTGATCTGTCTATGAATGCCCATGCCGCGCATTCACCGGGTCTGCGAATTCCAGCCCTGAACTATCGTTGGCTGAATACCGTTGGTGATTTCGCAACAACGCTGCCCGGCAAGGTGTCCATGATCCAGTTCCGTATTGATTGGGCCGACCTCTCCGGTTTTACAAGCAGCGATTGGGCGAGGGACTGGAAACAGGCGCTTACCCGGATGGATGCCTTGTGTAAAACCAGCTGGATCTATCTCGATTTGAAACACTGGCCGGCAAAGTCAAGTGCAGAAAGACAGCCCGACCTGGGTGAAATGCTTCTGGCCTTCCTGCAAGAGTTGCAAGGCCGGCTGCCGGCAGCTGTCAGCCTGGCTGATACGCAAAACAGCCGGCTGGTTTGGCGTTTATTCACTGCTTTGGCTGCCCGACACCAACTGGACCTGCCCGCCCTGATCCTTGTGGCCGACAGCGAGAAACAGGAAGACTTTCTGTATTCCATTGCCGCCGAAACGGGCAGTCTGCTGCTGGATGGCATCGGAGACGCCCTGTTTTTTGAAAGCCAGGCGCTTGGCACCCGCATCTTGAACCAGATTATGCTCAATCAACTACAGGCCTGCCGCTTGCGTTTCTCCAAAACCGAGTATATTTCCTGTCCATCCTGCGGCCGGACTTTATTTGATCTCGAAGAAACCACAACCATGATCCAGCAGCGCACGGGACATTTGAAAAATGTCAAGATTGCCGTCATGGGCTGTATCGTCAATGGACCAGGAGAAATGGCGGACGCCGATTTTGGCTATGTCGGTGCCGGACCGGGCAAGATACACTTGTATCGCCAGCATGATTTGGTGAAAAATAATATCCCCTCTGCCGAGGCAGTGGACGAACTAATCAAATTGATCAAGGAGCATGGCATGTGGCGGGAACCAGCAAGCAATGTTGAACTGACAGCGAGTAATTCCCAGGGTCAGTAATGAGTTCTTCGACCAGACAAAAGCCTGTCAAAATTTCCCCGGTCCGCAAGGCCCTTTTTTACGGAGTATTGTTTCTGATAATAAACAGTGTAACGCTGTTAGTGGCAGAAGGCGTCGTGCGTCTTTCCGGCGTGGCCCCGGCAATTGCCCATATACAAACCGAGGAATTGGGCCTGTCTCCCAATCCACGGCTGGGCTGGTATCCTCGCCCGCATGTGTTGGAACGGAATAACAAAGGATTTCATGATGATGACTGGGAGAGACCGGACCCGGACGCCTTTCGCATTGTTGTTTTGGGAGACAGCGTGGCGGATGGCAAAAAGGAATGGAATCAAACATATCGCCAAGCCTTTCCCTGGTTGTTGGAAAAAAAACTGCAAGACCTGAAACGATCGGTACAAGTTTACAATTTGGCCGTTGATGGCTACAATACCATGCAAGAAGTGGAAAACTTTCGTTTGCATGGCCAACAATTACGACCACATTTGGTGCTTTTGGAATATTGCCTGAACGACACCCTGTATGTGGCTGGCAATGCGCTAACAGCCATGATTCGAATGGAATACTATGAAGAATACAAACGCAATTATATGATGAATGATTTGCTTGTATGGTCACATCTCTACCGAATCATTTTTTTAACTTTTTTTCAGGACGATCTGGATGAGATGGATGTGGGCCTGGATGTGTCCCGTTACAATATCCTGTACAAAGACACAGTGCAACAGAGCCTGTATGAACTGAAAACAATGGCTGCATCACAGGGATTTGAGCTTTTATTGATCATTTTTCCTAATCATACTGCTTTCAATCGCTATGCTCCTTTTTCTTATGAAGAAGGCTTGTATCCCTTCAAGAAAGACCACCTGCTAATTGAGAACCGAGCCCGCAACGCTGGAATCCGGACTATTGATCTTTTGCCGGCAGTCCGGGACTGTTATCGCAAACAAGGGTCCCAGGCGGTAGATATTTTGCACTTGAATCCAGCCGGCCACGAATGTGTCGCTTCATTTCTGTCCCGGTATTTGATTGCCGAGGGATTGGTTCCTCAGGATTTCAGGAACTGACCGGCAATCATTTTTTTTCTGAACCATGTCAGCTGGAACAAACCGGGCATTTTTTCATCGGTCAGAAATCGATTGGTGTTCAGTCTGATTCAATAGCTTTACTCAATGCCGAACGAGTTTTTGTATAAACGCCTGACTTCATCTCTTTATTAGCATACTTGCAGCGGGCTTTAATTTGAGTGGTTATGTTCATGGATCACTCGCAAGGTATTAATAGAACCTGACCGAGCTTGAGCGGTGTTGTGATTTTGATTCCGTTTGCATCGGCAATTTTCTGCATATTCGCTCGTGTTCCAGCTTTCATTTGGGAAACTGCAATCTTGTATAAATTGTCACCTGCTTGAACAGTATAAGTTTTGTAACCATTGATGCAAATGTTTCGATCGTGATTCTCATATTGTTTATTGAATCCAGCCTGGCTTTCTTGTTCTTCTTTGGCAATTCTTTCAGCTTCCTTTTGTTCCTGATCTGCCCTAGCTGCTGCTTTTGATTTCTGATATTGGCTCACAAAGTCCTTGCTGCCAAGGGCGAATGCCGCCTGATCAATTCGATAGAATGATTGTTCTTTAATGTCGCGTAACATTGGAAGTGAAGGATCAGCGATGAATTGGTCCAATAAATATCGTAATGCATAGGTCTCGTAATTGGCCGACTTTAGTTGCCTGGATTTATCTCTCAGCATTTGCTTCAAAGCTTCAATGGTAACGGCCCCGGCAAATTGCTCCGCTGCTGAGTCGTTGTTCAGAGATTCAATGCCAGTTTCTGGATCATAAGCAATGTCCAATACCTCCAGGATTTCCTTTAGAACTTTCAGATCACCTTGGGCTTTGGATTGCGGATACAATGGCATGTATACCCCAAAAAGTAATACAATTATAATCATTCTGTTTAAATATTTCATAACCTTTCCCCTCTCTCACCCCGCCAGTTCCTCGGCGATCATTTCGGCTTGTTTCAATATTGTTTCCGTTGCCAGTAGCTGCATGTCGGGCGGGTAGCCGAAGCGACGCAGAATTCGTTTGATGGCCACCTTCATGCCGGAACGAACGCTTTCCAGGACGGTCCAGTCGATGGTGGCTTTATTACGGACTTCCTGGTGCAATACCACTGCCAGTTCGCGCAGCTTTTCTTTGCCCATTAGTTCGCGGGCGCTTTCGTTATTGGCGACCGCACAATAAAAGGCATACTCGAATTTGGTGAGGCCCATCTCCTCGGGTTCCTTGTCCTGCTCACGGATATCCTTGGCTAATTTGATCAGTTCCTCGATGACTTCACCGGATGTGATGACTTTGTTATGGTAACGCTTGATCGAATCTTCGAGCATCTCAAGCAGGCTCTTGCTCTGAACCAGATTGTATTTGCTGCGGCCCTTGATTTCATCATTTAGCAGCTTACGGAGGGTTTCCAATGCCAGGTTCTTGTGCTTGTGATTCTTGAGGTCGTCCAGGAATTCATCGGACAGAATGGATATGTCCGGTTTCTTGAGACCGGCGGCATCGAATATATCGATTACCTGATCACTGATCAGGGCCTTATCGATCACTTGCCTGATCGCGGTTTCCAGCTCATCGTGAGTGCGCTCTGATCCACCCTGAAATTTGACCAGCCTTGCCTTGACTGCCTGAAAGAAGGCAATCTCTTCTTTGGCATCCATAGCCTGATCATGTGGCAGGGCGATAGCCAGGGCTTTGGATAAGGCCGTGACTTCGTTTATGTAACGCTGCTTGCCGTCTTCCAATCCCAGGATATGATCTTCAGCGGCCAGAATCAGTTGCAGCTTCTTTCGGGTATCGGCATTGAAATAGTCTTCATAGGCGAATTGGTGAAACATCTGGCTGACCACTTCCAGCTTTTCGAGCATCAGCGAGACGGCTTCTTCCTGAGTAGCCGCCGGATCACCCTTCCCGCCACTGTCGGAATAGAAGGACAGGGCCTCTTTTAAGTCAGAAGCAATGCCCAGGTAATCGACCACCAGTCCGCCAGTCTTATCCTTATAGATACGGTTTACCCGCGCTATGGCCTGCATCAGGTTGTGGCCCTTCATAGGCTTGTCGATATAGAGCGTGTTGAGACAAGGCACATCAAAGCCGGTCAGCCACATATCGCGCACAATCACGATCTTGAGATCATTGTCCGGGTCTTTCATGCGATCAGCGAGGATGCGGCGTTGATCCTTGGTAGTATGATGCCTGGACATCATTGGTCCATCGGCGGATGAGGCGGTCATGACCACCTTGATCGCACCCGCATTCAAATCAGCATTATGCCAGTCAGGTCGCAGTTTGATCATGGCATCATAGAGCTCAGCGGCAATGCGGCGCGACATGGCGACGATCATTGCCTTGCCCGCAAAGACTGCCTGTCGTTTCTCAAAGTGATCAATGATGTCTTTGGCTATCAGCGACTTACGTTCTTCACTGCCGATCAGAGCCTCCAGCCTGGTCCACTTGGCCTTGGCCTTTTGGGACTCACCCTGTCCCTCCGCGTCACCTGTGCTGAGCTCAGTCGAAGCAAGCTCATCATCCAAATCTTTGACCAGCTGCTGACCCTCATCACTGAGCTTGATCTTCGCCAGGCGACTCTCATAGTAAATGCGAACGGTAGCACCGTCATCAACAGCCTGGGCGATGTCATATATATCTACATAGTTGCCAAAGACCGCCGGCGTGTTCTTGTCGCTGCCCTCGACCGGTGTGCCGGTAAAACCCAGATAGGTGGCGTTGGGCAAGGCATCGCGCATATACTTGGCGAAGCCATAGACCGTCTTTTTGCCGATCACATTACCATCGGCGTCTTTCTCATCCAATGACTTGGCGGTGAAGCCGTATTGGGTGCGGTGGGCCTCGTCGGCGATCACCACGATATTCTGGCGCTCGGACAGGGTTTCATATATGCCCCTGGCCCCTGCATCTCGACTGCGCTCGATGTCCGCTGAACTTGGCTGGAACTTTTGAATAGTGGTAAAGACGACTCCACCGGAAGCCACTTTCAATAGCTCCTTCAAATGGACCCGGTCCTTGGCCTGCACCGGCTCCTGCCGCAGCAATTGGCGGGAAGCGGCAAAGGTATCGAAGAGCTGGTCATCCAGATCGTTACGGTCGGTGATGACCAGAATTGTGGGGTTATCCAGAGCCAGCACAATCTTGCCGGTATAGAACACCATTGATAGCGACTTGCCCGATCCCTGGGTATGCCAGACCACGCCGGCCTTGCGATCACCCAGCTTGCTTTTGGACTGATCTTCAAGGCCATACATGGCGCTGGTGTGGGACTGAAAGGTGCTGCCATCGCGTAACTGGCCCTGATCACGCTTGAAACCAGCGGCACGAATGGTGGACTCGACGGCCTTGTTGACCGCGTAATACTGGTGATAGGCGCCCAGCTTCTTGATGGTCCTGACCTGAGTCAGGCCAGTTGCGGAGTACGTCGTGCTGTGCGATTCAAATACAATGAAGTGACGCAGCAAATCCAGCAGCGTGTCCGCTTGCAACATCCCCTGAACCAGAGTCTCCAGCTGGCTATTCAGATGAGAAGCCTCACTGAGCCCATCCTTGGTCTTCCAGGCCATGAAGCGATTCATGCCTGATGAGATGGTGCCGGCCCGCGCTTCCAGTCCATCCGAGATCACCATGAAGCCGTTATAGGTAAAGAGACCGGGAATGGCATCCTTGTAAGTCTGCAGCTGTAGCCAAGCCGAATGAATCGTGGCCTGCTCACTCACCGCACTCTTGAGTTCGATGACGACCAGGGGCAGCCCATTCACAAACAGGATCAGGTCCGGGCGTTTGGTTCGACTGAGCTCACCAACCCTGGAAGTCACACCGCCCGCTGAGCCCGTCGAAGCGATGGTAAACTGATTGATGGCATGAAAGCGGTTGTTCTTCGGATTAGCAAAGTCAATCAGGCGAAGTAGATCACCGCGCTCCTTTCCATCGCGCTGCACAGTGACCGGGATGTCTTCCGTCAGGTATTTATGAAAGAGCTGGTTATTGACCAGTAGCTCCGGGCTACCAATCCGCTCAATCTGGCGAATAGCGTCCAGACAGACATCGGCCGGCAAATGGGAATTGATGCTGGTGACTTGTTCGTGCAGGATTGAACTCAGCAGCACTTCACTCAGGCTCTCACGCTTGAAGGGAGCATCAGTCTCAGCATCCGGCATCAAATCCGGGCCATGGACAAAGTCGTAGCCCTGCTTCTGCAAGAGCTCGATGACCCATTGTTCGATGCTGTCTTCAGTCAGATTGGTCACTCGTCGTCCTCGCGCAGCAGCGGCTCTTCTTCGCAGTCAGCGACCATCGTATGGATCACCACATGAAACCAGTCCCGAAACATGGGATAATTCATCTCTTGCGGCCATAGTGATGGCTCAGGAGTCCAGTGTTCCAGCATCACTGCGAAGAAGTATTCATAGTTGTTTTCAATCCAGACCTCAAAATCAGCCGGGGCATCCTGTTCTTCGATCAGAAAGACTGTGCCAGAGTCATGCTCGTAGGGATCGGTGGTGCCATAGTCGAATTCTTCTTTGAAGGTTTTATTAGCCCAATCATATAACACCTGCTTGGGATACAGAATCATGGCGGTGCGGTTGACGAGTATCATCGCAGTCAGGTTTATTTGCGATCTAAATCTTCACTATACTCATTGGCAGCTTCGGCCAATTCTTCTAATGGAATGTCACTGAACAGATTTTCGCGCCATTTGGTATAATCAAACTTCTCGCGGTTCACCAGTGAAATGAAACGCTCGAATTCCACCAAATCCAGGCGGGTCTTCAGGGCGGCATAGCCTTCTTTTAATACTACGGAATCAGGTCGCATATTACTCCTCCAGTTCAGCGATAAACTCAATCGGGCTACAGGTTTTAATCAGCGCAATCTCATTGGACTTACGCAGAATGCCTTTGTCAACAGTAATAAAGCGCTGCGCTCCGGCATTGTCCGCTGCCGCAATGTGCAGGGCATCCTTTTGGTGCAATCCAAGCTGGTGCAGTTGTTTGGCATTTTCCAGAATGGAATTATCCAGTTTTACAATTGAGCCGGCCTCTTTACGCCATTCGAATATTTCGGTTTGATTGGCAACATTTGGATTGGCCTGGTTTTCATAGTCCAGCATAAACGACCAAATCAATACCAGGCGACCATCTTTTACCAGACCCTGAATCATCAGCTTGGCTGTGGTTTCCAGGCTGATGGTCATGCTGCTTTGATCGTCATAGGGCCTATTGAAGCAGCACATATCCAGATAGATTTTCACTCTTTCAACCCTCTGATTTTGATAACCATTATTCCATACCAGCCATTATTCATTTGATCCCCTTTGCCGTTTTGATGCTGGCGGTGGCAATTTTAATAATTTCAATACACAAAGCCCTGAGTTCATTAAAGACCGATTGATCGATCAGCTGACTATCAAATAATAATTGCAGCCAATATTCAGTTTCATTAGCTTCCTTCAGGGCTATGCTCAATTTATGGGCAAAGTCAGCCTTTGATTGGGCATATTCAGATTCACGAACCAAAGCACCGATCGCAGTTCCCGAACGCAGGATTTGTTTGCTTAATACATAATCCCGCTGTTCATCAAGTTTGCGACTCAATTGAACAATTTGAAGAGCGAATTGATAGCTCTTGTCCCTTAATATGTTTTTGCTGCCGGACATGTTTATAATGAATAGTGATTAATGATTAGTGAATAATCTGTATCAATCTGCCTCCCATTATTCATTGCTTTGTAATCCCATTATGCATTATTCATTGATTGTCATTCATTACATTATTCATTAATCACTGTTCATTACTCATTACTCATTGCATTACCCGCACTTCCCCGGACATCAGCTTGGGCAACAATGTGTCACGCAGCTTTTCAAGGGTTTGGATTTGGCTAGCATTATAGTTCAATTTACCCAAGATAGATTCACATTGCTTATTCATTTCATTGATTGATGCTGTATCCGGGTAATTTACTATAAAGTCCGCCAGCTGAGTCGCCTGAACTCTTTGACGCCCGCTTGATCCTGTCATGCAACTTATTGCATAATCCCTAAACTCCTTGTTTCTTGCGATCAGATAAGCTATAAACGGATGAAATGGCTCTTTCATTTGTAGCACTATATATTCAGTAGAACCCCAGCCTATTTGATTATTATTCAGGAAAGTGACAAAGCATGTCTTTCCATTTTCCAAACATGGTGTGATTCGCGCAATCAAGGCGTCGCCATTTGTAAACTTCATGCCAGATTTGAACTCTCTCTCATACCATCCTTTTGGGTTAAAGGTGCTTTCATTAACATTACTCATTTCAAGATATGGGGCAATCTGCCCTTTGGATAATGAGTAGCTTGGGTTTAAATCTGCTATGTCTTGTAGCTCAACCTCCTCCCAGCTGTCATCGGCTTCTTCGATGAACCACTGGCGAAACAAAGTCTCGGCCATGGCTTCCAGGGTCTTGTTCTGGCGGTGCAAGTTGTCGATCTTGTCATCCAGACTGGAAAGCACCGAGGCGATGGCTTTTTGTTCAGCAAGGGGTGGGAGCAGGATTGGGAAATCTCGAATATCGCTCATATTCAAATGAGCAACTACACTGCCTGTTGATCTGACTTGTAGATCATATTTAGTTTCGGGATACACAAAATAGTATAGCAAGTATTTACTGAACACCTTTGGGTCTGTTACCTTAATAAGAACAGTTCGTTGACCAAGACAAACTTGATACCCCTCTTTAATAATTCCTACCTCGCCAACTGGAGCTTCTCTTGCTAGTATTATATCATTAGGTTCAGGTATAGCCCGGCGAGTCCAATTCTTATAGGTTTCTGCATTCACCCGGTTCGCATTATTATAATCCAGCTTCCCATTCAATATATCCGTTGTGCGAATTGAATAATAATCACCATCTAATACAAGCGGAGCCGTTTTATGTTCACAATCAATGACATCAGCGATCTCTGACAGCTTACATTCAATCACGGCAATTGCTCCTGGTTGGTCGTTTCGACTTCGCTCAACGACCTGTAGACATTGCTCACGGACCTATGGGCATTGTTCGATGACCGGTTACTGAGACCATGCCGGTCACTGAGCGGAGTCGAAGTGACCTTGTTCAGCTTGGCTTCTTTCTGGAGTAAGGTCGTTTCGATACGTTCCTCACTCTGTTCGGAACACTCAACGACCGACGGGGTTGGCTTGACACACTTTGGAGTCTGTTCAACGACTGAATGCTCTCTGGTAATTGAATCTAGCCCTGTGACTGAGGCATCCACGCCGGTGGCTGAGTCATCCACGCCGGTGGCTGAGTGCTGCCGAAGGCAGTGTATCGAAGCCGCTGGGTGAAAGGTTTTCTTGGCCAATGCCGGCAAATCGTCATACTGCCCATCAATCAAGGCCTGCTTCTTAGCATGACTCCAGCCCTGCACCTGCTTTTCATGGGCAAAGGCGTCGTCAATTCGGTCAAATTCCTCACAATAAGCAAGCTCAACTGGCAATCGCTTGTTGGTGTAGTTTGCACCATCACCGGTCTGATGCTGATACAATCGCGCTTCAAGATTGTTAGTGCTACCAACATAGTAGCTCCCGTCAGCACATTCTAATATGTACATAAATCCCCTCAAGGCAGCTACTCTTTGCTGGTCGTTTCGACAGGCTTAACGACCGCTAGGGTCTGCTCATCGCCCGCTTGGCTACTTTCAATGTGCGTCGAGCTTCGGTGGCTGAGGCTCTCGAAGCCACCAGAAACTATGGACCCTTCGAGAACCTCAGGGTCCTGATGGGAAGACTCAGAATCCGGCTGCCTATCTCTATATGCTACAGCCAATTCCGGCAAATCGTCATACTGCCCATCAGTCAAGGCCTGCTTCTTAGCATGACTCCAGCCCTGCACCTGCTTTTCACGGGCAAAGGCGTCGTCAATTCGGTCAAATTCCTCACAATAAACAAGCTCAACTGGCAATCGCTTGTTGGTGTAGTTTGCACCATCACCGGTCTGATGCTGATACAATCGCGCTTCAAGATTGTTAGTGCTACCAACATAGTAGCTCCCGTCAGCACATTCTGATATGTACATATAATCAGTCATAGCGCACAACTCGCTCCAGAATGACTGCATCTAACACATCGCCATTACCATCGTCCGCTGGTTGAAACTCGCCATCGACATACAGGTTTTCCGGCTCATGCTTTAATCGCCGAATCCTGGGTTCAAAGAAGTTCTCATAACCGTTATTATATCCTGTAGTCACAACTGGCAAATCGTGCGGCATGTGCTGCAGGGCCTCGATCAGCTCAGCTACAGTAAAATGGAACTCTGGTGGTCCATAATCATCCATTGAATTTTACCCGAACAGCCTCACATATTCCTGAAAGACAAAGACTCGATTGCGCTGGTACCCGGTTGTCTCAACCAGTATCTTATGTTCTTCAAAGGCCTTGACCAGATCGCTGGCGGCCTTGTTGGATAATTCAGCCATCGCTTCTACATCGCGAATCGATACTACCGGCTTCCCGAATAGTTTTTGTAAGAATACCATAGCTGTCTTGCTTCGTTTGCCCATCGCGAGTATTCTTTCGCCTTCAATTTCACTCTTGAGCTGCATGATTGCTTTCAAAGTCCGGACTGCAGTATCAGCTGTCTCAATCACCCCGGCCAGGAAGAACTGAATCCAGTCGACCAAATCATTCTCCTGACGGACTTTCATCAGCTTGCTATAATACCGGTTTTTGTTTCTTTCCAGAAACTCAGACAAATACAGTAATGGCTCGTCCATTATACCATTGGCAACCAGATACAATGTGATTAGCAATCTGCCAATGCGGCCATTGCCATCCAGAAACGGGTGAATGGTCTCAAATTGATAATGGGCGATTGCGATTCGGATCAGATGCGGAATTCGGATATCCTGATTGTTCAAAAAGAGTTCAAGGTCAGACATTAACTCGGGAACTGAATCCTGAATAGGCGGTATGAAGATAGCATCATTCAGGTTACTACCGCCAATCCAATTCTGGGATGTCCTGAATTCGCCCGGACTTTTGTGTTCACCCCGGACACTGGACAATAGCAGTTTATGAGTCTGACGCAGCAATCGATTGGACAACGGTATAGAATTCAATTCTGCAATGGCTGTAGTCAGCGCCTCTACATAGTTGTTGACTTCCTGCCAGTCATCCCGTCGTTCAGGGGCAATTTCGGATTCATCGATCATGGCCTCCTCAATATTAGTCTGTGTCCCTTCAATTTTACTGGAAACAACAGCCTCTTTATAGACGTGCATTACAATAAACTGACTCGTATCGGGCACCAACTGTGAGAATGAATTTAGTTCACCGAGTTTCAATGAGGCCTTTTCTAATTGTTCGCCGATCACATCGTCCGACCAGACAAAGCCATGGTTGATCTTTTCTGGCATAAAGTATTCATACTCATAGCCTTTGCGGAGGGAACCGGCTTTAAACTCTTTGATGTCCATTTGAGTGCTCAGAATTCCATATCCTACCTAACGGGGTGAAACTGCAATTCTGTTTTCCTTATCCTACTTTACGGCCCAAAAGTATGATAGATTGATTTTATTTCATACCTTGAACTGATAGCTTCTTTCTTCATTATTCACTATTCATTGTTAATTTGGCAACTTGACCTTCTTCAGATTGTCCAGAATCGCCTTGTTCAGTTTGGCTTCCTCTTTGAGCTGCTCCTCAAACTCGGCCTTCAGGCTGGTGAAGCGTTCGGTGAAGTCAAAGTCGTCTTCTTCATCAGGCAGGCCCACGTAGCGACCGGGGGTCAGCACGTAATCCAGCTCGGCGACTCTTTTTATGCTGGCCGAGTTACAGAAGCCCTTCACATCTTCGTACTTCTTCGAGCTGTTCTGCCAGTTGTGATAGGTCACGGCAATCTGCTGGATGTCTTCCGCGCTGAATTCCAGAGTGCGGCGGTTGATCAGATGGCCCAGGTTGCGGGCATCGATAAACAGAATCTCATTGGTGCGATTGACTTTTGAATGGGTTGCTGAGCCAGTCGAAGCACTGGCCTTGTCGCGGCTCAGAAACCAGAGACAGGCCGGTATCTGGGTATTCAGAAAGAGCTTGCCAGGCAGATTCACAATACAGTCCAGCAGCCGGGCCTCGATCAGAGACTTGCGGATATCGCCTTCCCCGGATGTCCTGGAAGTCAGCGATCCCTTGGCCAGCACAAAGCCGGCAGTGCCCCTGGGGCTCAGGTGATACAGGAAGTGCTGAATCCAGGCGTAGTTGGCATTACCGGCCGGTGGTGTGCCGTGCTTCCAGCGACCATCGGTGCGTAACAGATCGCCCGACCAGTCACTGTCATTGAAGGGTGGATTGGCGATCACATAGTCGGCCTTCAGGTCTTTATGGGCATCGCTCAGAAACGATCCCTCGTTGTTCCATTTGACCTGAGTGCTGTCAATGCCGCGAATCGCCAGATTCATCTTGGCCAGTCGCCAGGTAGTCTGATTAGACTCCTGCCCGTAAATCGAGATATCATTCACCTTACCCTGATGGCTCTCGACAAACTTCTCGGACTGCACAAACATACCGCCCGAACCGCAGCAGGGATCAAAGACGCGGCCCTTGTATGGCTCCAGCATGCCCACCAGCAGTTCCACTACACTGCGGGGCGTGTAGAACTGACCGCCCTTTTTGCCCTCTGCAAGCGCGAATTCACCCAGGAAATACTCGAACACATGGCCCAGCACATCGGCACTGCGGGACTTGGCATCACCCAGAGCGATGTTTCCAATCAGGTCGATCAGGCCACCCAGGTTAGCCGGGTCCAAATTGCCACGGGCATAGACCCTGGGCAGCACATCCCGAAGTGACGGGTTATCCTTCTCAATGGCGTCCATAGCCGCATCGACGATCTTGCCGACATCGGGTTGCTTGGCCTTGCTCAAGAGATAACTCCAGCGGGCTGACTCCGGCACAAAGAACACATTCTCGGCCTTGTATTCGTCCTTATCTTCGGGATCGGCCCCGACATAATCGCCTTTGCCGGCTTTCAGCTTGTTATACAGGTCTTCAAAGGCATCGGATATATATTTCAGGAAGATCAGACCCAGCACGACATGTTTGTATTCAGCCGCGTCTATATTCTTGCGCAGCTTGTCAGCCGACTTCCAGAGTGCCACCTCGAGCCTGCCGAGAGGCTGCTTCTCAAACGGCTCCTCAGCCTTGCTCGCCGTCTTCTTACTGGATGATTTCTTCTTACGTGCCATAAGCTTTGTTTACTGTAGATGCGCCTGATTCCGGGCCAGAGTCGGTGTTTTCAGGCTCCCTAATGCCCTTATGGGTTATTATAGGCCCTGGGTGTGACAATCTGGTACACTGCTGGCAGACTGGAAAGTCCTATTTGAGTCAGATTCAGCTGTTGCGGCAGAAATTGATGGGTGCGGCATAAGTGTGGTAATAACGCTCCTGAGGCAGTTTGTATCCCCTGCTACACCTGGCAGTACCGTGATCACCAGGGTTTGGATAAAACAGCCGATCTGAGTCTACCCTTTTAGCACTGCGTTGCTCGCAGTAATGCCTGATAGATGAGCCACAGAGGCCCTGTATGCAGGCCTCCTGTCTGCACTTTCAGAGGACGATACCCTTATATAGCTTGTTGTCAGGGCTTTTATTATCGCTTGCGAAATGTAAAAAAAAAATTTAAAATTATTTGAGGCTCATATTCCCCAAACTCATACTGTTATTTATACAATTAGCTATATTATCTATACCGAAATGCCTGACACCCTTTATGGCCGAGAACTCGTCCAGATACAGCGGCATGTTCTCCGGCTTTATGTAACCATGAGCAGATAATACACTGTATTTAAGGGTCCGCTGTATACCTTCAGCTACCTGGTTGTTAATTCCATTGCGGGACCAACGATTACGTCCCCACTTATTACGTTTGGTATCTTTCGCCCTTACTGAGTGATTTACCTCGCGGTATTGCAAATTACGATACCGCCTTAGATATGGAAACCCCTGGTCGGCCATAACCACACTACCGTATGGTAACCAATTTAAATTAGGTGCAATAGAAGCTTGTTTATTATCCGGTACCGCTGTTAAGAACACAGGGCCTTGCTTCAAGGCCACTGTGTGAACAAGTGAACCAATTTGGGTGCGGCCCTTCTCTTCTGCTATACGATCCGTTAAATATATACTAGCGGTTTGGCCGGTATGCTT
>JAGRNA010000176.1 GCA_020441005.1 Leptospiraceae bacterium | reverse complement strand
TTGTTATCCGCGTCCGTGTCGGTCAGATCGCGGTTGAGTCGGCCATAGGGCAGGTAGACGTAACGCGTCACCACGGTGCCGTCTTTGGCCGTCACCAGGTAGTTGCTTTGCAAATGATTAGATATGAAGAAGTAGCTGCCGATCAGGTCGTTGGTGGCATCGCCGAAGTCGCCGGGCAGCAGGTTGTCGTCCGATGCGTCGGAAATGTTGACCCAACTGGCCATGCTGGTGATTGTCATGAAGCTGAATAGCATCGCGGTTGCCAGAGACGTCACAGCATGGCGCCGCCGGATGGCATTGTCAATACAAATAAAATCCCTATATATCTTTTTTGGAGTACTCTGTATCTATATTTGCATGACCGAGCAGCCGATTCTGGCGGCAAAAAACAGGTAGAGCAGACTGAAAAGAATGCCTGGCGCAGGCGTTGTTGCTGTATTGACAGAGTGTGCTTCTCGATACAATTTCGTTCGCGCGAGCGCACCCGAAATTACTCGACGAACTGTGCATATGATTTGGTTCTGTGCTTGCCGACATTTGAGTTGCACCACCGAGATCGACGCCGTCACTGAGGGTGATGCTGGCTGTGTTGGCAGGGCTACTGACGCTGCCAGAGCTGGCCGGCAAGGAGCTGGAATGCAGCGCCTTTGCTTGACTTGCGGGGTTTAAAAATCTGTCATGCTATCATGTTATGGAAAAACAGGCTCAAGAAAGATGATCTGGCTTTGTTGGCCCGGGCCGCAGTTCTGCGGGGACTGAACAGCGCTGAACTTACTCAGCTAGCTGAGCATTGCCGGGTGCAGGATATCAAGGCCGGAGAAACCGTGCTGGAGGAGGGCCACAGCGCGAATGGATTATTCATCATCCTGGATGGACAGGTCGAGGCCTTTTTGCCGCGTGATTCTGCACATCGTCAACGCAGTACGGAAATTGTGCTGGGCCGGTTGCAACCCGGCAGCTCTTTTGGCGAATACTCGCTCTTCGACCAAAGCCCGGCCTTCGCCTCTATTCGCTCGTCCCGGGATCTGCGGCTGGTATTTTTATCGGCGATTGATCTGGAAGTGTTAGCCAACGATGAGCCCCGCATAGGCATGATCGTCTACCGCAATTTAATGCAGCAGGTCGTGGAGCGCATCAAGACCAGCGATCGCGGCCTGGACCTGTTTGCGCGTGATACCCACTGATCCCTTGACTTGACGAAAAGACGCGCATCATAATTATGCACTATGCTTGAACTTTTGTTTTGGGGCGCCTTGATGCTGGGCCTGTGTATCTTTATCCACGAGCTGGGTCATTATGTTTTCGGCCGATTGGTCGGGGTCGAGGCCGAAATTTTTTCCATCGGCTACGGTCGGGGGCTCTGGAAAAAGAAAATCGGGGTCACAACCTGGCAAATCACTGCCTTTCCGCTCGGCGGCTATGTCAAGTTTTACGGCGATGATATTTATGAGCACAACGCCGATGTGCCCGGCGGTTTTTTTAGCGTTGGTCCCCTGCGGCGCATGGTGCCGGTGCTGGGCGGGCCGCTTTTCAACCTGTTTTTGGGTGCGCTCATCTTTTTGGCCTTTCATTTGCTAAGTGGTCCAATCGCACCGGTCGTGCACGTCGATGACCAGTACATTACCGCCGCCAGGGATGCCGGCCTGCGCTCCGGCGACCGGGTCCTGGCGATCAATGGCCAAAAAGTGCGGTCCTTTGAAGACATCAGCCAGCAGGTGCACTTATCCAGCGGGGAAAGCCTTTTATTTCAGGTAGAACGGCCAGGTAAAGACGGCCAGAAACAGGCATTGCAAACCACGATCCGTCCGGTGGTCGATGACAGCGGCATTGCCTATGTCGGCGTGCGTCCGGCGGGTCCCATGGAGATCCAGGTCAATTTTCCGCTTGGCGAGGTGATCTGGTACCGCTTTCAGTCTCTCTTTGGATCGGTGGAGCCCCAGACCGGACTCAAGGCGCTGAAATATCTACAAGACGGCGATGTGCTCCTGGCCATTAACGGGCAGGCGGTCGAGTCCGTGGAACAGATTCAACTGATCCTGGGACAGCATCATGGCCAGACTGTTCAGGTGCGCTTGCGTCGCGAAAGCCTGCCCTGGATCAGCTGGCGATGGTCGCATGTGACCACAATTGACATTCCCAGTACCGCTGAGTATCGCATTGATCTTCATCATTTGGTTGATTTATATTATAATACTCCGGTATCGGATATCAGCCTGCGTTCCTATGTTCCCGAGCACCAGCGTGGCCTGGAGCAGCTGCAGATCAATTCCGAACGGCCGGCATCCTTTGAGTCGCTCTATACGCGCTTTGCCGAGCCAGCAGTCGTAGATTTACAAATTGCCGGTAATGAATATCGGGGCCAAATTCAGGCCGTCCGGATTGGACTGCTCGGTTTTAGTCCCTCGGTGCGCATAGTGAATCAGTACCTGCCGGCTCATGAGAGCCTGTTGGCCAGCCTGGCGTATGCCTGGTCGGATCTTTTTTCCAGTGTGGCTGTATATCCCCGTTTTTTTGCCAGTATATTTGCTGGTCGAATGTCATTTTTGGATAACGCCGCCGGACCGGTGAAAATCATCGGGATTGCCGGCATTGTGGCCCGCTCGGACTGGCGCATGTATCTACGGATTTTTGCATCCATATCGGTCGCCCTTTTTGTGATGAATTTGCTGCCCTTTCCGGTATTGGACGGCGGACATTTGATGTTTTTTGCCTGGGAGGCCGTGGCTGGTCGTCCGCTCCCGGCAGCCTGGCTCGACCGTATCTACCGGGTTGCCATGTCGGTATTGCTGATGTTGTTTGTATTCATTATGTATAAAGACGTGCTTTGGTCCCTTGGGTTGTGACCGGATTTTGAAATCAGGATAAGAAGATGAAAGCTTCCAGGATGATAATTGATACCCTGCGGGATGTGCCGGCGGATGCCAGTGTGGCTTCCCATCAGTTAATGCTGCGCGCCGGATTGATGCGTTCTTCAGGGGCTGGATTATACAATTTTTTGCCGATGGGTTTACGGGTACTACGCAAAATTGAAGCGATCGTGCGCGCTGAAATGGAGGCCGCTGGAGCGCGTGAATTCTTGCTACCCATACTGACTCCAGCCGAGCTGTGGCAAAAAAGCGGCCGCTGGGATGCTATGGGACGCGAAATGTTCCGCTTGAAAGACCGGCATGATAACGAATACGCCCTGGGACCGACCCACGAGGAGGCCTTTAGTCAGCTACTCGGGGGCATCTTGCGTTCCTGGAAGGATCTGCCGGTGAATGTCTACCAAATACATACCAAGTTCCGGGATGAAATCCGGCCTCGTTTCGGTGTAATCCGTTCCAGGGAATTCATCATGAAAGACGCCTACTCATTTGATCTGGATGCCGCCGGTCTGGAAGAGACCTACCAGTTGATGCGCCAGACCTATCGACGCATCTTTGAACGCATGGGTCTGGATACGATCGCCGTCGAGGCTGACAGCGGTACTATGGGCGGTTCGGCATCTGAAGAGTTTATGGTCGCTTCCAGTATTGGCGAGGAGGTGCTGCTCGTCAGCGATGCCTCTGATTACAAGAGCAATCAGGAAAAAACCCCTGTTGTTTATAGCGCTACCCTGGCCAGCCAGAGCCGAGCGGATACAGTTTCCAGTGCCGAGCTGGAAAAGGTGCACACGCCAGGGATTAAAACGATTCAGGAAGTGGCCCAGCATTTAAAAAAGGGTTTACAGCAGACCATGAAAGCAGTGGCCATGGTCGCCGATGAAAAGCCGGTGATGGTCTTTATTCGCGGAGATCGCGAATTAAATGAAGTTAAACTGCGCAATTATCTGAAAGCCAGCGAGCTCTTTGCCGCCACCGATATGCAGCTCGAAGCGATTGGCACTGTCGCCGGATTTATCGGACCCCTGGATCTGGCTCCGGACGTGCAGGTGCTCTGGGACTCTTCGTTAACTACCGGAGAGGAATATGTAATTGGTGCGAATCAAAAGGATTATCACTACTGCGGTTATACCCCGCCGGCTAAACGACAAAGCATTGACCTGGCCCTGGCTGTGGCTGGCGACCCATCTCCGGATGGTCAAGGTACCTTAAAAGAAATGCGTGGCATTGAACTGGGCCACATCTTTAAACTAGGTGAAAAATACAGCCGGGCTTTCGATATCCAGGTGCTGGATAAAAACGGTAAGGCTGTTACGCCGCTGATGGGCTGCTATGGAATCGGGATCAACCGGGCAATGGCGACGATCATAGAACAAAACCATGATGAGTATGGCATTTGCTGGCCGGTCAGTGTGGCGCCCTATGCCTTTGTGCTGGTGGGCATCAGCTCGCGGCCTGAGGATGCCGAGCGTATTGATGCTTTGTATACAGAGCTGCTGGAAGCCGGTCTGGAAATCATTTACGACGATCGTGACGCCCGCCCGGGAGTTAAATTTAAAGACGCCGAATTGATTGGTTATCCGGTCCGGTTGACGGCCGGGAAAAGTTATATTGAAAAGGGAGAGCTGGAGATTCAGCTGCGCCGTGATGCGGGCCAGAAAGACAGTAAAACCATTTTCAAGGGATCGAATGCAGAGTTGATCCAGCATCTAAAAGAACTACAAAACACCTTGCAGCCCGAAACCGGAAAGCGGCCATGAACCATACTACAGTAAGCGATTATTTGAATAGCGATCCATTTGGTGCTTTTGAATCTGATTATGATCGTGTCCCGGGCTACTTTGGCAGTTTCGGCGGACGCTACAGTCCGGAGGTTCTGATTCCGGCCCTGGAAGAGCTGGATGCGACCTGGCAGTCTGCCCGGCAGGACCCGGAATTTCAATCGGAATTGGAGCAGCTGTTAAGTGAATATGTCGGCCGGCCTTCCATACTGAGTTTTGCTCCCCGATTGAGTGCTGCCTGGAAATCGAATATCTGGCTGAAACGGGAAGACTTGAACCACACCGGTTCACATAAGCTGAATAATGCGATCGGTCAGGCGTTATTGGCTTTGCGGATGGGTAAGCAGCGCTTGATTGCGGAAACCGGAGCCGGTCAGCACGGTGTCGCTACCGCCACAGTGGCCGCTCGCTTTGGATTAGATTGCTGTGTATACATGGGGGCGGAAGATGTTCGGCGCCAAAAACTGAATGTCTACCGCATGGAATTGTTGGGTGCCGAAGTAATCCCGGTGACATCCGGTACCGGCACACTCAAGGATGCGACCAACGAAGCTATGCGGGACTGGACCCGCAATGTCGCCGAAACGCATTATATCATTGGATCTGTGATCGGGCCCCATCCCTTTCCCTTGTTAGTACGCGATTTGCAGGCGATTGTGTCTCGTGAGGCCCGCGATCAGTTGCTACAACGCAGTGGCGCATTGCCGGATGCCGTTGTGGCCTGTGTGGGCGGCGGCTCCAATGCAATGGCGGCCTTTCATGGTTTTGTCCAGGACCGGTCTGTGCGATTGTTTGGAGTCGAGGCGGGCGGACGCAGTGACCATCCTGGTGAAAACAGCGCCAGTATTACTTTTGGCGAGCCGGGCTACTTTCATGGTACCCGTTCGTTATTTATTCAACGCGGCGGCGGTCAAATCAACGATGTTCACAGTGTCTCGGCCGGCCTGGATTACCCGGGAGTTGGTCCGGAGCACGCCTATCTGGCGGCCTGTGGCCGCGCTTGTTATGTCCGTGCCAGTGACAGCCTGGCAATCGAAGCCTTTAAAGAGGTCAGTGCTTTGGAAGGCATTTTGCCGGCTCTGGAAACGGCCCATGCCTTCGCGTTCGCCAAAGAACTGGCTGCCAGTATGGGTCCGGAGGCCAATATTCTGGTCTGTCTTTCCGGCCGGGGCGACAAGGATGTTGCCGAGATTGCGCGTCTCAGCGGACGGGAGTTGTAATATGTCTGCATTACAAAAGTATATCGAAAGCCGCCAGTCCGCCAGTCACCTGGTGTATATGCCTTATATTACCCTGGGTGATCCCGATTTTGAGCACTCGGTGGCCTTTGCCATTGAAATGATCGATGCCGGTGCCCCGATTTTGGAGTTGGGGATTCCCTTTTCTGACCCCACGGCGGATGGTCCGGTCATCCAGGCAGCGATGGTGCGCTCGATTGCCAGGCAGGACTTTAGTCTGGCGCAGGTATTTGAGTGTGCGGGTCGTATCCATCGCGCCAGGCCGGCAGTGCCACTGGTTTTTTTGACTTATTTAAACCCGGTCATGAGCCGCTATCAACGGGACGCTAACGCAGCGGACCACGCGGAATTGCGAGCGGCTAGTTTCTCGACCGATGCCATCGCCCTGGCCATGCGCGGTTTTCTGGATGCTTGCCAGGCAAATGGTGTACGCGGACTGGTCATACCGGATCTGCCATTCGATGCGCCCGAGGCTCCGGTTTTGCGCCAGGAAGCTGCAGCCCGGGGAATTGATCAGATCCAGTTGATTGCACCCAATACAAGTGCCGAGCGTCTGCATAAAATCAGCAAGGTCGCCAGTGGTTTTATATACTATGTGACCAGCCTTGGTGTGACCGGAATGCGTACTACTTTGCCGCCTGATATATCTAATCGCGTCCAACAAATCAAGGCGGCATCCGGTGTACCGGTTTTGGCCGGCTTTGGCATCAGCCAGCCAGAGCAGGTAAAGCCACTACGGGACCAGCTGGACGGAGTGATCGTCGGCAGCCGTAATCAATCCTTGATCGCCGAGCACGGCGCCGAGGCCGGTTTCTACCTGTCCAGGCTAACCAGTGAATTCGTTCAGGCCTGCCTGTGAGGCTGCCTGTTTATCAGGTTGATGCTTTTACCGACCAGCTTTTTGCCGGCAATCCCGCGGCACTGGTGCCATTAGAGGAATGGCTTCCGGATACAATGCTACAGGCGATAGCCCGGGAAAATAATCTGTCTGAAACCGCTTTTTGGGTTCAACGCGCAGATCAGGATTATGATTTGCGCTGGTTCACACCGGTGGCCGAGGTGGACTTGTGCGGTCATGCAACGCTGGCCAGTGCCTGGCTCAAAGCGCATCACCTGGACGAAGCGCGCAGGGAGTGGTGCTATCATACCCGCAGTGGACCGCTGAGAGTAGCACGCCGGGACCGTCAAATCCAGATGAAATTTCCCCTGCTGAATGGCCAGGGGTGCGCCGTGCCACCGGCGCTGGAGCAGGCTCTCGGGGTCGAAATCAAGCAATGCCAGGCAGCGATGGATTACATCGTATTTCTCGAGAGTGCCGCTGATTTGCGAAATCTTGAGCCGGATATGCAACTCTTGCTGCGGCTGGACCGCCGCGGAGTGATCGTGTCGGCGCCGGCTGATGACGGGCAGGCGGATTTTGTGCTGCGCTTCTTTGCGCCACGCTTCGGGATCAATGAAGATCCCGTAACCGGTTCGGCCTTCACACAAGTTGCCGCCTGGTGGTCTGCTCGGTTAGGCAAACAAAAACTGATAGTGCAGCAGATTTCGAGTCGCAGCGGCCAGGCCGAACTAGAGCTCACTGGCAGTGACAGTTTGTTGATCAGCGGGCAGGCAGCCCTGTATTTAGAAGGATTCATATTTATCTAACCGGCGAGTCTTTGCCGATGCGCCTCGCAAACCTGGCGCAGCCTTGCATGCAATGCAATCCGGGAAATTTTACAGGGCAATCTTTCCTGCCGCATGCGTGTCGTTTGCGCTGCGGGCCGGCTGGACTATGCAGTGCAATCGGGTGGTTTTACCTTACTGTTTGGCAAAGTGCCCAGGCTGCAAAAAAAAATTCTCTTCAGGCAAATATGCAGAAAGCCGCTGTTTTTACTGCCAGAAATTGTATCGGGAACAGTTGACAATCAAAGAGTAGCGGCTCTTTATACCACACATCCAATGTATGTCCCCGGTTCCAGAGTATGGATGTTGGCCATCACCGACCCCTTTTCAGTGGATGCGGTTTGGCGCCCCGTCCCCCGTGCACAAGGAGCTGCCCGGCGACCGCGTTGGCCGTTTTTTGGGTTCAGCTTTTTAGCTCTGCTGCTGTTAGGCACTATGGGCCCGCTACCCAATCAGTGGGGCAGGCTTGGTGCTCAAAATAGTCTGCGTGTGCAGCTGCAACTGTTAGAGGCGCCCGGCGGCCAGCCCCTGGCAAATGCGCGGGTCATTGTGGCTGAAACACGCAGCAGCCAGCGCAGTGCCGCTGACGGCACAGTCGATCTGCTGCTGCCGGGTCCTGGGCGCTATTTGATTCGGGTCATTGTCGGTTCCAGACTCGAGCAGCAGCGCATTGCCGCCGCCTATGACGGCCAAAAAATCAGAATTCTGTTTGGGCAGTCGGAAGCAGAAACGCAAACGCCAAAGCAAAAGAGTGATCTTGAAAACGCTGATCCACAGGATCAAAATGATTCGTACACAACTAGTGGCCAAATAAGGGTATTTGGCAGCCGGGATGCTACCCGCTTGTCCCGTCATCGCCTGTCCCAAAGCGACATTCGTCGCTTGCCTGGAGCGTATGGTGACAGCCTGCGCGGGATAGAAAGTTTGCCCGGAGTCAGCCGGGCTCCATCCGTCGGGGTGGGTCCCTCCAGTAATATAAATTTTCAAAACTTTATTGATTTTGGCGTTACCATCGGACCGCCATACAGCAATTCAGTGGGCAGCGGTTACCTTGTGATTCGTGGCGGTGGTCCGCGTTCCAGCCGTGTTTTTCTGGACGGTATCCCGGTTTACTATCCATATCACCTTGGCGATCAATCCAGTGTAATTAATAATGATTTTATAGAAAGCGTTGATGTATACACCGGCAGTTTCCCTGTTTTGTATGGCAATTCTACCGGTGGAATCATTGCACTCAACTCGGCAGAGGAAGTCAAGAAGCCCGGCGGTCATATCAATATCGCCTTGTTTTTAAGTGACGTGTATTTTGAGATGCCTCTCTCACAAAATTCCTTTGCCATCGCAACAGCCCGGAAATCCTATCCGAATGTTCTGCTCTTGAAAGCGGTTCCTGATGCAGTGCCGGACAATGCCCAGTTTGCCGATTACGCCGATGGGCAGTTCAAAATACTCTGGCGCCTGGCGCCGCGCCACAGTTTGATGTTTCTTTCCCTGGCTGCCCGTGATTTATTGAACTATACAAAAAGTGTGGATGAACTGGACGGCAGCGACGGCGATCTGTTGTCCTTGCTGGGATTTGTGCAGAATCCCGGGAATACCAATACTGACGGTCGGCCGCCGGTTGGACTGGACCGCCGCTTTGTCAGCCAGGGGTTGCGCTACGAGGCCAGCGCCGGTGCGGTGTTTCAAAACAGGCTGACAATATCGGCCAGTCACTTTCGGGAGGATTTTGAACTGCGTTTTGATTCACCGGCAACCGGTGAGTCTATTTTCGATTTTTTTGTCGAAGATGAGCGCACGGAATCCATCCTGCGTAATGAAAGTCAGATGGCCCTTTGGCAGAATCATGTAATTCTTAAAATTGGAGCGGAGACCTGGTTGTATGACTGGCATATCGGGCTGCGGGACCTGACTCCGCGTCAAACGAATAATACGTTAACGGAAGCATTTGACGATATCATTAACAGCTTGCTTGATACCAGTCCGGCTTTTAGGGCTTTATACGATCGAGATGCAAATACATTTTTTACCAATGCAG
Source organism: Leptospiraceae bacterium (assembly GCA_020441005.1). GTDB lineage: Bacteria > Spirochaetota > Leptospiria > Leptospirales > Leptonemataceae > JAGRNA01. The sequence goes on along the minus strand of JAGRNA010000176.1, from coordinate 6,176 downwards.
CCTGGGCCGAGCTGGAAATGCAGTTCTGGCGGCTGCGGCTGGTACCGGCCGTGCGCAGTGATTATTGGAGTTTATCTGGCAGTCGTGGCGTCGGACCGCGTTTGATGCTTGAATTCGCGATTCCTGAAACCGGCACAACCTTGCTCGCTGCTGCCAGCCGCCACTTCAGTCTGCCGCTGGAGCAGAATGTTCTCTCGCGGCAGGCCGGTAATCCGCATCTGGCAATGGAAACCGCAGATCATGCGGCAGTCGGAATTGATCAACAGTTTGGTCGGGAATGGAGTCTGAAACTGGAGGGGTATCGCAAGCAGTTTCAGGACCTGGTAGTCGCTGATGATTTTATTGTGGAGCCCTGGAGTTTACGTACGCACCCGCGTGATTTGGCGGAGAACAGCAGCGCAATTGCGCTGGATCCTTTTGAAAATCGCTATCTGGAGTGGTCGAATGACGGGACTGGTGAAAGTTATGGCTTTGAATTGCTGATTAAAAAAGTCCGGGCCAGCGAGACGGCCGGCTTTTTCGGGTGGATCAGTTACACGCTCAGTTTCACGAAGCGCAATAACCACCAGCCGCGTCTTTCCGAGGAGGCAAACAATCTGCGTTTAAGCAAGCGTAACAACAATCGCGTCATGGCCTATCTGGAAACTGACCCCTGGACCACGTTGATTTATGATACCGGCGAAATGGATGTTTATTACGATAACGACCGCCCGGAGCTGTATGATTATGACCGCACCCATCAGGTCAGCCTTGTTTTAGGCTACAGTTTTAACAGCCGCTGGCAACTCGGCCTGCGATATGTGTATTTAAGCAATACTCCCATCACACCCATCCAGGATGATGAAGACCTTGGCAATGCCGGTGGTTTTAATGTTTATTTTCCTGTATATAGTGAATTCTATAATTCAACCAGACTGGATCCCTATCATCAGCTGGATCTGCGTCTGGATCATTTTGAACGGTATCAATGGGGTTATGCAAATTACTTTGTGGAGTTGATTAACGTGTATGCCCGTGAAAATGCTATCGAAGAGAGCTGGAACTATCAACAGCCCTACCGTCGTCATACGAATCCATCCATCCGGCGCGAGGCAAATATTATCCGCTACGGGGGATCGGATGGTCCGCCAGGACCGCTGATTAACGTTGGCATGGAGATCAAATTCTAAATGCACAGCTGGTTTTATTGCTTTATCAGTTTTCTGGGCGGCGTTATAATACGCAGCTTGCCAGCCATACGAGAGTTGCAAGCCAACGCTCGTATACTGGCTATTGCGCCCTCTGGCAAGCCTGCCCGGGGTTTGCAGAGCGCTGTTGCCGGATTGGTGTTTGGGTCGCTGATTCTGAGCTCCGCGTGTGCTCCGGCCCGTCAGCAAGCAGATAGCAGTCCGGATTCAGAATTCTGGCTTTTGGCTGGACTCTATCAGTCGCGGAGCGGGAATTGCCTGCACAGTGCAAAAATTGCAGCCAACGCTGGTCTCTTGCACTGTGACCGAACCAGCTACTATGCTTGTCAGTTTGGTCAAAAATACGATCCAGCCGGTTTATTGTATTTTACGTCCAGTTTGCGTTCGCGCTATACAACCGAGATTGGTCTTTTGGTGGATCAGCATCCAGCCTGCCAGACCGCTGCCGCAGTGACCCTGGCATTACCGGGACTCAAGACTAAAAGTACGAGCGATCAGCAAACTGCGCAAAGTAACAATCGTTTACAATCGGTTTCTGCTTGCGAATCGGTTATTGAAGGCGGATTATCCAGTCTATTAATTCAAGATGCGTTTATTCTAGCCAAATCTCCGCGCGGGTTGCTCTTGACTCAGGCGTTGCAACTAGGTGAAAACGAGTGTTACCATGCTTTGGCGGCTGATGATTATGAACGCGGAATTGTGCAGGCCCTGAAGGATGGCAGTCTATTGTTGCAAAGCAGCTGTCGCTATGGAACAATGTCAGCGGCTGTATTACCAGGGTACACAGATTGTAGCGCTGCAGAAAAAACATGGGCCGGTCGGTTTGATTTTGATGCATTTTAGGACCAATAACTTGACCCTTTCCGGGGGCAGACCATGGCTCTTGATTGGACTGTTCTGTAGTCTTTTCATGAATAGCTGTGTAACAGCGGGGCTCGGAATGCAGGCCAGTAATCGGGCTTTAAATGGACAGCCGTATACTGATTTAGGGCCGGTTCAGGGTAGCGTCAATTGGTGGAGTTTTGATATTGGTTTTATTGGAGTGCCCTTGACGGAACCACCTCTGACGGAACTGGAACAGCAGATGCTGGGGCAGGAAAAAAGCGGCCGCGCTGATGCCCTGGTCCATCTAAGATGGCGCGAAAGCCAGATGCGGTTTTTATTTGGATTTGTGCGGCATTCCCTTGTAATGGAAGCCCGGGCGATACGTCGGTTGGACAGAATTGAAAATGAGCAATGATTCTCGCAGCATAGCGGCCCTGAATTATGGTGTCGTCCGCTCGAACCGGCCGCCGTCCGGTCGTTCGATCCGGTTTTTGCTTGTGCTACTGATAACAACCGCTGGTGTAAACGGCTGTTTCTTTGGCGGTCTGGTGGTTAAAGGCGGACAATCCTATGCCGTCCAGTGGCAGAGCGAAGCGGCCATCATGAACGCAGTAGCCTTTGATTATATCTGTCAGAATACTGTTACTAGCGCTAGCCCGGAGACAGAGTCCGGGAACGCGGGGCCGGCCGCAGAGCAAGTCGACGCAAAAGTCCAGCCCTTTCGCTATATCTCCCCGGCCGAGTATCAGAATGATTGTCCGGTGGAGAGCCAAAGCAGTGTTTTCTTTCTATTTAACATGCTGCCAGTAACGCCGCCGCTGGATGTAGACTACGCATTATCACGCGCGATCCAGATGCGGGAAGGTGACAATGTGATTGATATGCAGGCCTGGCATGAAGTGCATTATTATGGTATCATCGGCCGGGTATTTGTGTATCGACTGCGCGGTCATGTCATTCGCTATCGCAAACAGGGCTAATGCGCAACGAGCGGCTGATCACCTTTCCATTGGTCGATATAGTATCGCCGGCCTGATTTATGGCGCCCTTCGCAGAATAATAGCCTGCGAGTCTGCTGTCCGCTGTCTGATTGCCGAATCAGCGCAGGTTGGCACGCCAAAGCACCCGCCTGGACTGCCATGCAGCTGGATCTTAATTGCTGCAACTTGTACCCTCGTTTACATAGCTATAACTGGATGAATATACCTTGATCGTATAGCAAGAACCGGAACTCATAAACAAACCCGAGCTGGCACAACTGCTGCCAGCAGTGCTTTGCGCTGTGTACAGGGTGCGTCCGCTGGTGCCCACATACTGACAGGCATAGGGATCCGTTGCATATGCTGTCACCGGATTATAGGCGTAAGAGTAGTACGTACTGGTACAGCCAGACCCGGTGAATAAATACATGTATTTACTGGTGCTGACATAGCTATCGAAACGGACTGCGGCGTAGCCGCTGGAACAGCCATTGCCTCCCGATCCGGTGCCACCTGTGTTGCTATTGGCACCGCCGGATAACAGCCAATAAACAAGAAAACCCTGACCAGTCGCTGGATCCAGATCATTATCCTCAACATTGGCGCAGGCCATCGTAATGCCAAAGCTCAACAGGATGATAAATCTGGTTTTGGGACTCACGATCATTCGGCTCCAAAGTTTATTCATATTCTCCTCCATAAATGCTCATACGGGAATCTGCTATTACAGGTTGTGCTGCATTGCACTGTGCGATGGTTTGCAGGATTTTGTTTTGCTTTTCTATAACGAATATGGTTTGCGCCATGCCAGACTGCTTTCGGTGGGCGGGCAACACACATCCGAACAGGTTCATTTTTGATCGATCACAACGTTGGACAGATATTCGTTGTGAACCGGGCTTTTCTGGTTTGAATTGCATGTCACGCCTCAGTAATGAATTATATACTGCAGATCAACGCGGTCTGCAAACACACTATTGCTACCTGACTGTCGGGCATAGCAGTCGCCTTCATTTGCCATTCGCAGCTCTAAATGATCGCTTTTTTGATGACGGGCCAATGACTCCGGATCGGTGGCTTGCTCATATGCCGTTTCGGAGCCGCTTGAAAGCCCAATAATCAAGAGAACCAATCCGAAAGCCATCAGTCCCACACCTGAGTTCTCCTGATTCACTGCGGCACTATAGTCAGCCTTTTTGCCTGGAATATCGAGCAATGCATCATATATAATCAAGCTGTTGACATTCAGGGCAGGCAGTCCGCGAAACAAGATGAACTGACTGGTATAAAAGCTTTCGACAGCCGAGTTGTAATCATACCTCGCTCCGTATACATCTGCTCCCAAATACAGGATCCATCCGCCCAGCATCAGGATGCCGCCAAAAATCGCCAGGCCATCGCCGGACCCATCAGAGCCATTGGAAGAATTATAATCAGAATCATAACTGGTTGTGGCTTCTTTGCGGGTTTGCGGTTGGACGTCTTCAAAAAGCTTCCGGGTTGTATCAGGCGCAACTTCCTTGTCTTCGACCTGCTGTTCATCATTGGTCAAATCCCTGGCGAGACAGGCAGCAGCTTCGGCCAGTTTAACTTTTTCGAGGTCACAGCCAGGTCCGGGAATAAAACTGCCCACAAAGGAATTTCGGGCCTCGCAAGCCTGTCTGGCGAGGGTTGCAGCCTGGCAGGCACCGGATGTGATTTCACCGGTGGTGGGCACCGCGTACATACGAACAGAATGAAGCACCAGAGCAAAAGCCGCTGCAAAGGCTGTGTAGCGCCAGACACGCCTGTTCTGCGCTCTGCCTTGAGTGGCGAAACATTTTGTTGCCATACCTTTCCCTCCGGGCTCATGAAATGACTGATTTGCAGTCCAGTTTGATTCGGTGTGAACTATACCAGAGTCTGATAAGCAAGTCAATAGCCTATATGGGCTATTTTTGGGCCACCCTGTCAAATTGCGACGAGCACCAGACCATGCCCTGAGGTAACTGCTTGCAGTCTCTTTTATCCTTGAATTTTGTGCTTGCCAAATGCGCAGATTTGCTTTGGCATAGCTATAATGCATTGATTTTAAAAAGATTTGAGATTGCTATATGCCAATTTGGGATTTTATACTGTTGGCCGTCGGACTGGTGTCAGCTGTGAATCATTTTTATCTGGGAATTTTCGGGTTAGCTGTGCCCACGCAATCACGCAAGGCACGCCTGTATTTCTCCGGAATTCTGCTGGCGGGCGCCTGGTGGTGTTTTTGGCTGACGGTATCCTTTAGCCAGCTTATTGAACCCGAACCGCGAATGCTTGCAATGAGTATGCTGCTGTCCGGCTATTTTGGTCCGCTCATTTATTTGTACGTTCGTACAATTTGCCAGCCCGGCCAGCACGTTGGCCCATCCGGCCAACTAATTCTGTTGTTTGGCAGCTTCGGTACGCTACTAACGATCATATTCCTGACAATGGATCGAATGGAACTGCAGGCAGTGTATACTGCTTTTCTGCTGCGTGATTATACGCGCTTTGCTTTTTTGTGGTTTTTGCGTTATGCCCACAGTGCCGAATTGCTACTCTTTATCCTGCTGAGTGTCATAAAACTCGGTGAAACTTACTATCGAACGCGCGATAAAACTATAAAAGTCCAAATATTATATATCGCCTTGACTGTAGCGGTAGGCACGCTGTCCCTGCTATTTGCAAATATTCTACCCGTATTCTGGCATGGCATTCAAATGCAAAGAATAGCGCCGTTATTTTCCATCCCCGGTGCGGTGCTCCTGTACATCTCGTTTAGCAATACGAACAAGTACATCCATAGATTGGAAGTGGAGAAAGAACAGGAGCGGCAGGGTATCATGCGAGATATTCACGATCACCTCGGAGCCAAATTAACAGACGCCTTCCTGCTATCTCAAAAACTGCAGCAAAAAGACACCCTGGCGCCTGCCGACCTGGATCAGCTCGGAGAAGCCGTCCGCCTTGGTCTGGACATGTTGCGCGAAAAGATCGATTTGCTGCATGATCTGGAAAGTATGCGTGAGAATTTCATCCAGGGCTTGCAAATTTATCTCGTCCGTCGGTATACAAAGGTTGGACGGACAATTGATTTTCAGCTCGCAGACGAGATTGGGGATTCCCTGCCTATGTCCACCAAAGAACAGGGGAACGCTATGTAACCCGGGGAGATATGTGA
>JAGRNA010000175.1 GCA_020441005.1 Leptospiraceae bacterium | reverse complement strand
CTGAGCGAATCCGCCCTGAATTTGCCGTTTCTGAATAGTAATATGCAATTAGCGACCGATAGTTTGCTGTGGATGACCGAGAATCCCTTGATTGGCGAGCTGGTAAGCGAAGATGCCGCCATTGAGTCCATTCAATTAACCGATGCCATCAAGCTGCGTTTGATGGTTTTGGGTGTGATTGTGTTTCCGCTGCTCCTGGGTGGCGGACTGGCAGTGGCGATCGGCTTGTATCGTAAAAAGCGTAAGTTTATCAACTAGCATGAATGCGAGACGGAAATATCTGCTGATCTTGTCTGTCGTTTGCCTGGCGCTGGCCGCGCTGGTTTTTTGGGGACCGCGCACGGAAGAGGACAGGCAGAATGCGTATCTTTGGAATCGTGATTGGGAGATGATCGAGTACAAACAGTTGCAAGCTGACGCAGCTACGGAAACCTCCAGCCGTCCCGAGGCCCTGATACGGTTTATGCGAAAACCTGGTCTCAAAGCAGATGATTACTTTGTCGAAGCCCCCGCATCAAAAGGGCATCAAGACCCCCAAAAGAGGCGCGCGAATTCTAATGCTGCTAATTTGTTTAGCGACTGGCGTAAACCGCAGCATAAGGGTTTTTATAAGGCCGAATCGGAACTAGAGTCCCGAATGGGCCTTGATCGCCCCCTGGCCATGGTATCCTTCTACGCTGATTATCCCACCAAAGCAAAGGCTGATGTCCAGATCTGGATTAGTCCAAAATTGAAGAACGGGAATTATTTACTAAAAATTCAGGAGATGCAAGACCCGCCCGTACTAGCTGTAATTCCTGGATTCCTGGTTAGTAAATTTCAGTTCGATCTGAATCATTTTCGTGACCGTCGTTTTTTGTATTTTCCGGCCCAAACCAGTCTAAAATCGTTAGAAATCAGCAATTGGCAAAACCAGGCCCATAGAATCGATTCTGACGGCCGGGCGGCGTATGCCGATATGCCTGAACAAACGGCGCAGTCAGAGACAACAACGCTGTATCTGCAAAACACGGCAAAGCAGGAGGGTGAATCGACTGTGGTTGAGTGGACTCGTTTGCAGTCGAATGGTGACGCTGTACAAGTGGATCAAGGTGCGGCTACCCGTTTGGAAAGCACGCTAAAGCAAATTCAGAGCCTCCATTTTGGAGATGAGCTAACGCTGACAGCCAATGGCTACCCAACACCGGAGCGTCAGAAAGTTATCCAAAACGGGGTCAAACTGGATGCAAGCTTGTCGGACGGCACTCGCAACCGGGCATGGCTGTATCAGCCCGACAAAACCATCGCATTGGATCAAAAATCCTATGTGTGGTTGGCGACCGACAATGATGAATTTGTCAATCTGACAAGCAAGGACCAGTGGGCCGAAATACTGCGCTCCACACGGGCAATTCTAAATGGGATCCCATCGGATCCTTCGCATGCACAAAGCAGTCGACCGCTCAGAGAAGCCGATCAGCATGACCACAATCACTGATGCTTTCTGGACCTGGCTCATATTTCGTGCGGCGATTCTTGATTCTACTTTGGGCCCTGGGTCTGGCTGGAACAGGCGCCTGCCGTTCAGTCGATTTGTCTGTATACCCGAAGGCAGAGCGGACAGCATATTTGTTCAATTTTACAAATGATTCTTTTGAGCCGGATGTAAACCGACTGGCTTTTCTGGCGACCAGAGATGAAATCAGCCGGCGCCACAATTTTTTTCTGCAAGCAGACCAGTCGGCCGCGCGATGGTTTGTTTACGGATCGATCACTGCTTTCCGGCGCAAGGGTCTGATGTATGACGACTTCCGCAATCCCAGCCGACTGGAATTTCTGGTTTTATGTCGTCTCAGAATTTACAAGCAAACGCAAAATGAACGTAGTCTGGTGCATTCAGAGGAGCTTAGCGCCCGAGTCTCTTTTTCTCCAGCCGAAGGGGTTGCAGAAAGTGAACAAAGCGCATTACAGCGCCTGAGCCGATTGCTGGCGCGCCAAATTGCCACTGTGATAGAGAAGCAATTTCTTAATCAGCAACCTCAGTCCCGGGACTAGTCCCAATTACATAGCTGATCGCGCTCCTGGCGCGATTTCTGAAACCAGCTTTGCCAGTCATGACCGGATTCGGGATCCTGGATCAGTTGAATCAAGCGACCCAGTTGCGAATGAAATTCCTGTAATGATCCCAGAATATGATCACGATTCGTTTGCAACACATCATTCCACATTTCAGGGTTCGAACCGGCGATGCGGGACATACTCTTGAATCCCCCGCCGCTAATCGGTATGGGGCTGAGTTTGCTTGCGCTGGCTACATGCTGATTACTGCCGGCCCACAGGGTTAATAGACTGGAGATCAAATGCGGGGCATGGCTCAGGTATGCCAATACCTCATCGTGCATGCCACTACTCATTGTATAGAGTAGCATGCCCAAGCCGGACCAAAAACGCCTCAGTAGCTGCAGGTCAACGGTAGTGGCTGCGCTGGAGGGATTTTCGATGAGTAGGCAGAGTTTATCATGAAACAAGTCGGCCTGTGCCGCCTGGGGGCCCTGCTTTTCCGAGCCGCACATGGGGTGCGAGCCGATGAAATGGATTGCGGGGCGTTGGTCAAAGGCGGCATGCACCTGTCTACGCGTGGATGACATATCAGTGATCAGGGTTTGCGTAATTGGCAAGTGGGGTACCATTTCAATAATTTTTGCCGGCGGTATTCCCAAGACTACCAGATCAAAAGATTGCAAGTCAAAGTCCTGAATGGCTCTGACATCTGTATGCACCTGGACGGCGTTTGCCAGGCGAAATTCCTTAATAAAAGCGGCACTGCTCTCTGATCGGACAACACTTTCAATCCATGTTTCTGGCCAGGTTCGCTGTACAGCGCTGGCAAGCGAGCTGCCCATCATGCCCATGCCGTAGATTAAAATACGTTGGTATGGTGCGGACGCGTTTTCAGGCAAGGGGCAGCTCCATACGCGGATAGGATCCAAGGATGCGCAGCACGCTCGTACTGGCTTCAATTTCTTTCAGGATAGCCTGGACCTCGGGATCATTACGATGCCCTGCAAAATCGATAAAGAAATTATATTCTCCAAAGGAGCGGCGTGTGGTTCGGGATTCAATGCGCGTTAAATTGATGCCGCCCTTTTGAAAGGGCTGCAGGACGCCATACAAACTGCCGGGATTATCTTTAACCCGACAATAGATGGAAGTTTTATCATCTCCTGTAGGCGGACATTGCTCAAAACCGATTACAAAAAAGCGGGTGATATTATAAGGCGAATCCTGAATATGAGAACGCAGTGTCCGCAATTGATATGTCTCGGCCGCAAATTCAGAAGCGATTGCCGCGCCATCACCGTTCAGAGCAGCCAGGCGGGCGGCATCTGCCGTACTAGGGGTTTCCTCGATCTCTATACTACCCATATTCAGATGACTATGTAACCATTCGCGGCACTGCTCACTGGCAACCTTGAAAGTATACAGCTTGCGAATTTCTGGCAACTCCATGTGGCATTTTGCCAACAGGTTCATTTGAATATGCGTATAGTGTTCAGCGTAAATATTCAGCTCCGTGTGCAACAGGCGGTCAAGGGTCATGCCTACGGTGCCGGCAATAGTGTTTTCAATCGGCACAACTCCAAAACGGGCTTCCTGGCCGGATTCGACACTGCGAAAGACGTCTGAAATGCTATAAACAGGTTGAAAACGCAACGAGTTACCAAAGCGGCTGCGAGTAGCCTGATGGGAAAAGCTGGCTTCGGGTCCTAAATAGGCTACGGACGGCCCGCCTTCCAAAGCGATGGACCCGGACATGATTTCGCGATATACATGCTTGAAGACCGAAACGGGCATGCCTTCCTCGTCGCCGGTCAGTTCCTGCACATAGCGTTCGATGTTTTGATAGACCTGCTTTTCGCGGTCCGGTCGATAAATCGCACTACCGCTGTTTTGTTTGGTTTGTCCGACACTCTGCACCAATCGAGCCCGTTCGATAATCAGCTCTACAATTTTACGATCGGTTTGATCGATTTGGCGTCGCAATTGGGCCAGGATTTCAGCTTCTGTTTCGGGAGTTTGCATAGCTGCCAGGGCCAGATTACAGATCCATATCAAATTGCAGACCTGGTTCGGCAAGTATCTTAAAGTCGGCCTGTGATTGCATCCAGGACATGATTCGGCGGATAAAATCCGGCTGGTGAGTGTGATGTAACCAGTGCCCCGCCGCCGGAATTGTGGCGATGCTTGCCTTTGGAAAATGCGTCTGAATTACAGCTCCATCTGCATCAGTAATATAGTTTGATTGAGCGCCTCTGATGAATAAACAGGGGCCTTGATAAGCCCCCTGAAAAACGGCCCGAGCGGTGAAGGCTGCTTGTTTGAGTACCGGGACGTTTAGTTTCCAGGCGTAACGACCATCGGGCTCTTTACTTACATTCATCATCAGGAACTGACGTACAGCCGCATCGGGCTGGATGGCTTGTATCGCAGTATCAATGGCCTGGCGTGACTGTAAATCGCTCACATCCACTTCCAAAGCGGCGAACTCTTTTTGATGATGCGGGGGATAGGGGCGCGGGGCTATATCGACCACAATGAGGGCGCCGACAGTCTCCGGATGAGTCAAGGCGCAGGCCATCGCCGCCATGCCGCCCATGCTATGACCTAATAGCATGGCATTGTTCAAACGACAGCTTTCTATCCACGATTTCAGATCATCGACCAGATCAGAGAGCGTGTGGGATGCGAAATGACTCGAGTTCCCATGATTGCGTTGATCCAGGCAGTGAACTTGTAAATGCTGCGATGCCAGGGCTCTGGCTACGCTATGCCAGTTGCGCCCGGACCCAAAAAGGCCATGCAGGATGACCAGATGTGCCTGGCCGCTCCCATAACTCCGGGAATACAAACCATTTACAAAACGCGACCTTGACATGGTTCATGCTTTCTTGGGAGCCTTTGCATTCTCCCTGCGGGCCTTGCGTTTGCGTCGCTGGATTGTCTTTTTGACGATTTGCTCCTCGGCCGCTTCTTCGTCTGGATTGGCATGTCGAATCAATACCGGATGCGGCGGCGCTTCCAGATTCTTGAGTTCCGGCATGGATTGCTGATATAAATCGTACATGCGAACATAGGCAATCGCTCCTGGACCCATCGACCAGGCCATCAATAAGACGGTCGGGATAAGCAGCGCCAGAAACCAAAGACCCAGATTCAGCCACAACCACAGCAGCAGCACCAGTATCACCGGTGCTGCTCCCAGTGCGATGATGAGCACGAATGTCAAGGTTACAATAAATGTTTTTACTCCTCTGCCACTGGTTAAAAGCAGGGAGTACTTGAATCCGCTTTTCGTGCTCAGGTCATGGTCCATAATATAGGCCGGTGTAAACAAAAAACGTGAAAGAAAGAAAATGAATAAAAGAGTGCCCAGGAAGAGTTGCAGGCGTGCTACCAGAGATTCCAGCAATAGTTCGGTTTCAATATACAAAATGTATTTAATTAGAAATAAATAGACTATATAATAAGCAATTAAAAAAAGCAGATTATAAAAATAGCGCGAAATTCCGGGCAACAACTGCTGTAGACTGCTTTTTTGAAAACGAACCAGATGCAAATAATATTGAATCATTCCGGCGCCGGCGAAAGCCGTTAAAGGCAGACTCAACAGGCTTAGCAAAACATCCTGCCAGCGACGATGGGCGCTGATTTCCATTGCGACCGGTATCATAATGAAATGCCCGGCTGTAACGACGAGTAGAAAGTAGAGATTAACGCCAATCACAGTCCAGCGATTGCGTTGCATGAGCCAATAGCACTGCTGAACCAGTTTCCAAAGCGCCCTGGGGTTCCAGATCATCATTCGTTTCAGGTTGTCAAAATTCATGAAGCCGGTCCTGCCTTAAATCGAACTAGCCATGGCTTCAGTAAATCAGCCCATTGGCGGTAGCCTTCAGCGTTAAAATGCACCGAGTCAACTCGCAAACCTGGCAACTCTATCCAGTAGCGCTCTTGCAAGCGAGCCGTCTTTGGATCTGACAGCCGGGACCACAGATCAATATAATACACATTCGGGTGGTTTTGAACGCGATACTGCATTTGCAGGTTGAAAAACAATATGATACTATTCAAGCGTTTTTCATAGACTGGCGGGACACTGGTCAGTAAAACAGGCAAATCGGGTCTGGCGTTATGGATAACTGTCAAAATTTGATCGACACGTTGCAAGATACCATCAAGGCAACGTCGGCGTAGTAAATCATTACCTCCAATCGAAAGAATGACCACACGCGGTTGATATTGCAATACATCCTCCTGCAGTCGCGTTAAAAACAGATCGCTGGTATCTCCACCTACACCGGTATTGATGATATTAAAAGGTCTGAGGTACGATTGCAATAAATGAGGCCGAAACAGGCCGGCAATCGAATCGCCGCTGATGACAGCCCGGGCGACCTTGTGTTCCTGATTGGTATTCTGATTATATACCCGCTGGGCTTGATAACTCGTAAGATAATTTTTATATTCCTTAAGGAGATCAGACTGCATTTGCTGGCACGCAAAGTCATCTGCGTAATAATCATGGCGATTGCTGCTCGCGCCGAAAGCAGCACTGTGACAAGTTGACAGACTGCACGTGAACAACAGAGCCAGCCCGTAGTTTCCACATCGACTGATTCGTTGGATCGCTGCAAAACGCAATGGAATACGCATGGCTTTCAATCAGGCCTGTATAGAACCTTCCCGCGCGACCCGGCCGCGATTGCTGCGAACATGATCGCGTTTAAAGCGGCGGTTACGGACCCGGTTTGTTCTTTTTTTGATTAAAGAAAATAGACGATTATGTTTTTTTACAATGCCGTGGCGTTCTACCCAGTCGAGCACCAGGGGATACACATCTTCTATGGCATAATCTCCGAGAACCAGACCGGTGTGGCAATACTCAACCTGGGCAGATGAGTCCAGACCCAAAACAATAAAATCCTTTACCTTGCTGCCGCAATTTTCATAGGCGAATTGAACTGCCGCTGGTACGGCAATGTGATCGCGCGAACCGGCCACAAACAGGGCGGGGGCTTTGATAAACTGAAAGCCGTCCCGGTAGCGCCAATTGCCATCAAGTGTCACCTCATCACCGCGCTGAATCCAGCCCATCATCTGGGTGGCGAGTCCCTTGGCTATGTTCTCTATGCCGTTTTTCATCATGCGTCGAATCGTATGTGCATTTACATTCTCGCGATTAAAAACCAATTCCTCAAAAGGTGTTGTGATACGTCCGCTAATTGGCGAGATCACCTGGGCACCAAAACGAAAGTCAACAATCTGGTTCATCCAGGGGTATTTGGAAAGCATGCCCCATAGTGTTTGACGGGCATGATCCAGCTTGCCCGGACCGCCTAGATTAACCAGGCAAGCGATGCGCTCGGTTAATGGCAATCGTTGACCCATGTAGCCCATGGCGATCATGGCGCCCATGCTATGACCGACCCAATTGATTTTTGGAGCGCCGGTGAGTTCACAAGCACGTTGAATGACAGCCGGCACATCCTGGGTAACCAAATCATCAAAACTGAAATCCTGGTAACGGTGTTTGGAGGAATGATAGGATTTACCTACCCCGCGCAGGCTGAGTACAAAAACCGGGAATCCATTTTGCTTTAGATAATAGGCCAGGCTGTGTGCCCGATCCAGGTCCACTCCGAATTTATTGACTGCAATGCCGTGGCACAATATGACCGGATACGCCCCTGGCCGGGGATAGTCTGGACGGTGGAAGTGCATGGCCACATTCCAGCCGTCTTTGGTGTGAGCGTAAAAGAGTTGATCGGCAATATCGACTGTTCCATACAACTTCTGCCAGATACCCAGAAAAAAAGGATAAAACAGCACTAGTAAGAGCAGGACCCCGGTCATGATAATTGCCGCTCCGCCGGCCGCAAAGGCAGCCAGGATGAGCAGCAAGATCGAGGACAGAATCATCCACGGGTTCTTGCGTTTGATCGAAGGTCGGCGAGCCACGGGGGCATTCAAGCATTTGAAATCAGCGGGTCAAGCCATACTCGGGACTGCTTTTTCGCAGTTATCAGGCCATATCTGACGATAATCAGTGGGGGAAGCGGAAGGTGATGAACAAAAGGGCTGTGTGGGGATTGTTGTTTGTGCTATTGTCTGGTTGCGGTCTACAGGCCGAACAGGAACTCCATTTTTTGCCGGATAACAAGGCCATTCTGTTTTACCAGCATGATACCAGCACCGCGCTGTTCCATTTTACTCCGGACCGAGAAGGACAGTTTATTGAACTGCAGCAGACATTACCGGAGAATATGCGCCAACTGCAGGCTTTGTTCGGTATTCATGGTCTTGACCATAAGCCGGCCTTCTGGATTTGCAGCGATGTGAAGGCCATGCAACAGGCCATTCGCCACAGTGGCAATCCAACGCTTCCCGATGTTCGTGAATTGCAGCGCCGCCGAGTCTGGAAGCAGGGTCATAACACAATCATCCTTTTTTCGATTACATCAGATTTGGAGCAAATTCAACGGCTGGTGCTGCAGGAATTTGCGTCACAGTTAGTTCAGCAAAAAGCGCGTAAATGGAGTCACAACGGCATCTATTGGTTTCAGACCGGTATGGCAGCCTATTTGGCATGGTCCATCGGCAGCGCTCCGCAGGAAAGCTCACGTTTGCATGCTCGCATGATTGACTACTACAGCTATTACTTTGATCCCGATCAAGCCTTTGCTCTGGAAAGCCTCGAGGATCAGAAGGAGTGGCAGAGCGCTTTGCTGGTTGATGCTAACCAGGTATTTGGCGAATCTGTACTAGCCTACCTGTTTTTCGCCTCCCGATACGGGGCACACACCGGGATTCACACAATGGAACGCATGAATGATCCCGCTGAATTTGAACGTGAATTTGAACGCAGCACCGGAACAACATTGTTTGAGTTTGAACAGCTATTCCGGCGGACTGTCTTTCCGCAGGTCCAGTCTGTCCGTAAAAAGCACAAACAGGAAAAAAGAGACAACTATTATAAGCCGTCCAGGACAACTTGAACGATGCGATAGACCATGCCCAGGATTGCAAATTGCTGGACAAGCATGGCGCTAAAGCGCAGATTCACTGCCCAAACGTGATTGGAGCTGATGTGGATCGTACTCTGTATTAGGCGGGCAACTACCACAACAATGGCCAACGCTTCGATCCATTCATACACAGATAAATAGACCGCCAGGCCGCAAACGACAGCAAAAATTGGCAGATTTTCGGCTGCATTGATATGCGCTCGATTCAAACGCCAGTACGGGTCTGAACCGTGCTTTTGGCCTGATGCAAACTCATTGGACTGGCTTTTACCCTGCAGCACTAGCACGGCCCGCCACCAGACAACCGCCATGCCCAATAGCAGGGTCCAAACGGCGTAGATTGTCAGTGTAATCAATTCGACTGGCATTGAAAAATTCCCTCCAGGGTATTGCTGGAGTGGCGGCACCAGTTGTCAAAGTTCTTTTATAATGCCGGACGAGGCCTGCTCCATGATGGGACACCAGTCCGGCATCATCCAAAGTGTACCTGCAAAGTCTTTGAATCATCCCCGCTTCAAATCCGGGTGGATTCAGCAAAAAGCTTTGGATATAGTTATCCCGTAATTGTTGTCCTAAAGCACCCCTTTTATCAATTGATCAGGCACACCCGGTGCAATTTTTGGCTGAGCAAATCTATCGACCTGATTAAAACAGTGCACTTGGTGCTGGATAATAAATTCATCAGTTGTTTTCGGTCCTTTATTGAGAGTCTGTGTCTTGAGTTCACGCATGGATAATGCTTCGCTGTTCCGGAGGGCTTTATTTTGGAAAAAATCGCGGGTGAACCTGCTTGTTTCCAGAGACTATACTCCAGTTCCAATAAAACGACGAAGAGGTGACACATAGCAAGACCGTAGGCGAAGGCGATATGTCGGAATTCCTCCCAGAGCTCGGGATCGGGCCTGAAATTTCGAACCTGTAGATCCAGACCCGGGTCCTGATATTTTTGCTTCCATTTGGAGCTGGTCAGCTTGAGCTCATAGCTTGCTAACTGGCGGCCATAGTTCACAGTCAGATACTCGAAGTAAGTCCGGGTACCCTGAAAAAAGCGTACGCGTTTGGTGAAGTATTCCAACAAGTGCTTGGGAATCAGCAAGCTACTGGATGTAACACATCGGTATGCGATTTCAGGTGTTGATAAAGAGTTTTGCATCTGCACACTGTAAATGGTCACTGATAAACTGTATGTTGCGCCCTTATGGGAATTTTTTTTGCTGGATTTGCCATTGGCGACAGACCAGCAATTCAAGTTGTCTACCGGCATATACCGTTGATGGTCTGGTTTCGGGTGCCGAACGATCTGGCAGTCATTCCGGAGCAATTTTTGCTTCGCAGTACGGGTGAGCAACGGATCAGGCCACAAAATATTGTCATTGCTTTATTCAAGGCTTTAGACTAGTGTATAAATGCGGGCGGGTTGCAATCATGTGTTTTTTTTTCCGCCCCGGGATAGCATTTGTGTGCCTATTTTTAATCCCAACGAAGCGCTGAAAGATCCTGAAATTCTGGCTTCCAGTCAAATCCGTATTGCCCGGCGGGTTTGTATTACCATGATTGTACTGACTCTTATCTATAGTCTTTTTTATATCTGGATGCAATGGTGGCTTGCGGTTCAATTTGCCATTGGCTACCTGTTTTTGTGGTTTGTTATACTGTCCTTATTTGGCCTAGGCTGGAATAAAACCCCGCGCGTCCTGGTTTTGCTCGGCGGCATTTCCCAAATCCATGTCTTCTCCTGGATTTTGGGCTTTCAGATCGGATTATATCTATTCCATGTCGTGGCGGTCATCGTCAGTTTTACCATTTTTGAGCTGCGTGAGCGCTGGATTCTGATCCTGGCAGTTTTTCTAACCGCCGGAGGCGCTCTTTTGCAAAGACAGTTTCAAAATGCATTGCCGGGTTTCTATGATTTGCGGGGTTTTTCAAGCCACCTTGTCTTTCAATTGAACCTGATTACCTCGATTCTGATCAGTATTGTGTTTGTGTTGCATTTGGTGCTTGTGAATCGCAGCAAGGAACTGCTGTTACAGAACGCCTTGCAGGAAGCGCATGCCGCTCTGCAAACTCGCGATCATTTCTTGCGCACAATTAATCATGAGCTCAGAACTCCCCTCTATGCAATTATTAGCAGTGCGGATGAATTAAGCCAGGGTTTGCTTGTGCATGAACAAAGAGAATCTATCGCTTCCTTAAAATTGGCGTCGCAGGGTTTGCTGCAATTGATCAACGATTTTCTGGATTTGAGCAAGGCTCAGGTCGGTCTTTTAGAGATTCACAAAGAGGCCTGCAATGTGCGCGCATTGGTGCAGGGAGCAGTAACCATTCTGGCTACCCAGGCCAGCAATAAGGGGTTGCGCCTCGATTCACGCTGTAACGACGATGTACCGCAAAGCCTGGCGCTCGATCCAGGACGCATCAAGCAGATCCTTTTAAACTTGATTAGCAACGCGATCAAATTTAGCACAAGCGGCACTATTGATGTGTACCTGGAATGGAAAGCGACTGCTCTCAATAGTGGCATTGTAACCATCAATGTGACTGATCAAGGCTGCGGCATTCCTGTCGAGGCCCATACAAGGATCTTTGAGCGTTTTTATCAATCCGCGTCCGGTAAAGCCAATGCAATCAGCGGCAGTGGCCTGGGTCTGAATATCGTGCAAACCCTGGTCCAACAAATGGAGGGCGAAATTCGACTGACCAGCACCGTCGGTAAGGGTAGCCACTTTCAAGTTCTATTACCGGTTGAACAATTGGATGATGAACCAGCTCGGGATGATATTAGTAAAGAGGCCCAGGGGCAAATTGATGTAAACATTCTAAAAGGAATACGGATTCTCGTGGCAGAAGATAACCAGGTCAATCAAATGATTATCCGGCGCACCCTCGAACGGCGGGGGGCCCTGGTTCAGATTGTCAACGATGGTAGTGAAGCGGTTGCCGCATTCCTGTTGAATCCGGCTGATTTTGATTTGATCTTGATGGACTTGCAGATGCCGGTGCTAAATGGGTATGACGCGGCTCGCCAGATTTTGGCTCGCTACCAGGTCCCCATTGTGGCTTTTTCTGCCAGCGATTCCGATTTGGAGCGCAGCGCGGCGCTCAAGGCCGGAATGCAGGCTTTTTGTCCCAAGCCCTATCAGAACGAGGAATTGATCCAGACAATAATGCAATTGTATCAAGAGTCTGGCTCGTTGCAGCGCTAAACCTGTCGTTTCAGGTAGATAAACAACAAATCTATGTCGGACGGATCGACGCCCGATATGGATTGGGCGCTAGCCAGGTCTGGAGGGCGCACTGCCTTCAGTTTCTCGCGCGATTCACTCTTCAGTCCGGCAATACTATCATAATCAAAATGGTCCGGGATTTTGACTTTACGCGCACCCTCGCGCCGCCTGGCATTCTCGCGCTCCCGATCCACGTAGCCCGCGTATTTGATTTCCAGTTCCAGCACCCGTAACTGACTCTCGTTTAACTCTGCCAGTTCAGGCTCTAGATGCACCAGATCTTCAATAGTAACCTCCGGTCTTTTCAGGAAAGCGGCTAGCGATTTGCCAAAGATGCCCCGTCCGGCGTTCATGGACTTGCGTTCCAGGACCGCGTCCAACTGTGCCGAGGGGCGCATTCCTTTTTTAAGCAGCATTTGATACAGGCGCTCCGTGTGTTGGTAGCGGGTTTGCATTTGCTCGTAGATTTTTTGATCCAAAAGACCGAGGCGCCAGGCATGAGGCATCAGGCGCTGGTCGGCGTTGTCCTGTCGCAATAGCAGCCGATGTTCGGCCCGACTGGTGAACATGCGATAGGGATCCTTAACGCCCTTCATCACTAAATCATCAATCAAGACACCGATGTAGGCCTCCTCGCGCCCAAGGATGAAGAGATCGGCCCCACGGCTGTGCTGAATGATATTGATGCCGGCCATCAAACCCTGCGCGGCGGCCTCCTCGTAGC
>JAGRNA010000018.1:2147-52345 GCA_020441005.1 Leptospiraceae bacterium | reverse complement strand
GGCCCTGCGCATCCCTGGCGCGGGGGCCGGTTTGTCAATACAGGCGTATTTGCAGCAAGAAAATTGCGGGCCCAACTCGCTGACGCTGCGCTGAACAGGCAATCCGCCTGTCCACCTGGCTTCACAGCGCACCCATGCAGTCTATCAAATACTGTGTATTTGTTTAAAAAAAACCGACCGGCACCGGGCTGCTACGGGTGGTTGCTGAGCTTGTCGAAGCACTTCGCTAGCGCTGCGGTCTGCCTGTGGCAGACCAGGCCCTGCGCATCCCTGGCGCGGGGGCCGGTTTGTCCATACAGGCGTATTTGCAGCAAGAAAATTGCGGGCCCAACTCGCTGACGCTGCGCCAAGGTCGCTGTGGTTCGGCAAGCGGTCACTGAGGTTCTCGAAGTGCACCAATCACGTCGTCGAAGCGCCGACTGGCTGTTGGCTTAAATGGAGCACGATGAAAGGCCTACTCGGCGGCTTTCGTAATCAAGGTGTATGCCTTTTCGTAAAACTCTTTATCGAACCTGGCTGTTTGCTTTTGCCTGGTTGCCATATCTACCAGGCTTTCCCCGCTGTTGTTTTTCAATGTCACAGCGGCTCCATTCTGGAGATAGTATGCCAATAGTTCCAGATTATTATCATTGAATGCTACCATCGCCGGCGTAATCCCCTTGTCATTACGGCAGTTTACCTGGGCCCCATTGCGCATAAGCAGCTCGGCTGCGCTGACGGTGCCGTAAAAATCCAGGTAGTGCAAGACACAGCTGCCGCTTTTGTCTGTTCGGCCGGTATCGGCGCGGTGCTGCAAAAGGAGTCGGATCGCATCCATGTCCTTTGTTTTGGCGGCATACATCAGCGCTGTTCTGCCCTGGCTGTCTACCGCGTTGACATCGCTGCCCGATTGCAGTAAAAGCGTGAAATATTTTGTGGTCTGGTAATTGCTCACCAGGTTATACTCGAGTCCCTGGACAGCTTGCAGGGGGGGCAATCCATCACGAGTCTGGCCGTTTTTATCCGCTCCATGGGCAAGCAAATAGACCGCAATCGGATAGTTCATCGCTTTGATGGCTGCAATCAGTGGAGTTTGGCCCATCGAGTCATAGGCATTGATGTTGGCTCCTGCGGCCAGGGTTTGTTTGACCCGGTCCAGGCTGCCGCTGGTAATGGCGCCAAACAAATACTGGTCCTGATTATTGGCAAGCGCTACCGGCCTGGCGCCGGCAGAAAGCAGGATGGTTTTGATCTTTTTGTACTCCGGCTCCTTGATATACCCATCCCGGTAATTCTTTTCCACTAGCGCCAGAACGGTATTTCCATCATTATCTTTCAGGTTTACATCCGCCCCCATCTCCACCAGGTGCAAAATGAGGGGCGCATTAAATGTTATTATCTTATGAAAATGGTGCTGGCCCTGTTTGTTGCTGGCGTTCAGGTCGGCACCGGCTTTCACCAGCATGTCAAGGATCTGCAGACTGGCAGCATAGTTGCTATGTATTTTCTGATTATAACCGTTGTTGCTGAGAAACGCTATGGTTTCCAGGAAGGCAGTGTCTCCATCGCTCGTTCGCGTCTGTACTGCGGCTCCCTGCTGAATCAGGTAGGCAACAATATCAGGATGGAGTCTGGTAGCTGCCAGGAAAAGAGGAGTGCGCCCGGATTGATCTTTTTGGTTCACCAGGGCCCCTTTGGACACAAGATAAGTAATCAGCTGCAGGTCGGTTTTGCCCAGCAAGGCATCGTGCAGGGCTGTCCAATCATGCTGATTGGTCTTTGAGACATCGGCACCGGCGTTGACCAGCAGCACTGCCATGCGGTATTTATCTGCCGGCGTTGTGTGTTGTTCGATTACTTCGGATGAAATTCCCATGGCTTTCATCAGAGCTGTGTTACCCAGCCTGGTGGTCTGGTCGACCTTTGCTCCGCGCTGAATCAGGAACTGCATCATTTTGTAATTGCGATTCTCGGCATAGTACATCAGGGCAGTCATCCCCTGGGAGACAACCTGGTTAATATCAGCACCTTGCTTTAGAAAATGTTCGATGCTGGCCTGGTCGTTGTACAGGACCGCATCGCTAAAATTATTGATTCTGGCAAACACCGGGGATACGGCCAGGAGCAGGGCTATTAGTGTTATATGTAGTCTCGCTTTTTGTAAGGTCATCGAAATCCCCCGCTCTGTCAAAGCCGTATTTGCGCTGCAACTGGATCAGTGAATCCAGTCGGCATTTTGACCAGGAACAAGCTTCAGTCTCTGGTATCTGTTTTTACGTCGCTCTGCAAGTTATTAGAGGTGCGCACCCGGATTTATGTCAATTTTTTTATCTCAGGAGACTTTTCCGGGGTAATGCTGATTGCAATGACCTATCTCTATCCAGTTACTGGACTATCGATTCCCATTTGACTCACCATCTTTTTGACCGCATGGCATATTTTTCAGTGAGAAAAAATCAGCCAGATAAAAGTTATTGATCACGATCAGATCTGTAAATGGATTAAGGGAGCCCTATACATAGCTATTTTGAGAATCAATCTGCATTAGGAGGCTCCCTAAGGGCATTTTCTATTCAATCGCGCCTGGGTAGCCAAAAGCGCATCGGGAGCTTCCGCATATTGTGCCCTTCAGGCAGGGGAAAAGGTTGCTGGTCCATCACTTCGCTGCCAGTTTTGGATGTTGAATAAACATACAAGCGCTTTCCATCCCATTTGGGCATGATCTGCAATGGGATCGAAAGCTCGACCATCGTCTTGCCGCTTTGCATGGGAATGTACCTGATCGGAGCTCGATCAGCGCCTTTCACCTGATCATTATCCTGCTCATAAAAACTGATTTGAGTATTTCCCAGGTTTATATTCATTCTGTAATAACTCTTGTAGGACTCGGCAAGGCTGAAGTCCAGAGTCAGGGTCACCTTTGCCGGATTGGCAATTGGACGATAATAGTCGACGCGAATGTGCAGCATGTGATTCGTTGCATCATGTAGCATATGAATTGATTTCAGATCATCAGGCCGATTGGGGTCGACTGCATCTTCGGAAATTGCCGGGACCCCATCCCAGTCCGATCCATTTCCATCAGCCAGTATGAACAATTCGTTCTTGCTCAAGTCAGGGTCGCTGGCCGAGAGTGGATTAAAGCCACCAATGATCTCACCCAGATCGCCGAAACCATCCTTGTCGGAATCCCGGCTTAGGGGATTGGTTCCCAGCACCCATTCATCAAGATCACCCAATCCATCACCATCGGAGTCGCTGAAGGCCTGGCTCATTCCAGGCGTCCCATTTTTTTGAAAGACCCATCCGTCAAAAATCGGGCCAAGATCGCGACCAGAGAGGCGTTCAGCAATCTCACGCAGATTTTTTGATTTTAACGGGTTTTTGCTCATCAATGCTTCGCTATGCAACTTACGAAACAGATCCGGCCCCAATATCCGATAAAGATATATAAATATTAATGAGTTTTTCCAGCGGCATTTGTATACATCGTTGCCTTCGAGCTCATCCAGATAGAGCGCTTGTTGTGTTTTGATGAACTCGCCGACATTTTCGGTTTGCAGTCCAAGGGCGTGGGTGAAGGAATTGGATTGCTGCTCGTGCCACATTGCGCCGGCGAAATCGGCCGATCCCTCGGTGGTCCAGCGTTGTGCGTATAGATGCCCCCAGTTGTGTGCCAGTTCGTGCCAGTTTAAAAAGGGATTCTGGTCTTTTGGGGAGCCACCAGTGATGATACCGCCATTATTGAAACCAGCCCTTAAAAAGGCGGTACCACGGGCCTCTACAATCATGCTGTGACTTACCATGGGTGCTGTGTCAAACAGCTTTTGACAAAAGATCAGATATTCAGGCGAAAGATCGATTTGGCCACGCGCAAATTTTTCGTTACCAGTGGTGTAAACGACAGTGATACGATGCTTTTGGTCATTCACTGTATATTCTTTGTACTGCGAATGAAACTGAACTGGTGATGCGTCGCCTTTAATTTTGAGATCATCGATTTCCAATGAATAGGGCTTGTCAAAATTTTCACTGCCGAGCGCAAAGCCGCCGTATTCTTTTTCGGATGAATCATTGGCAGTGTCATTGGGAAAGGGCAGCTCCTGCTCCAGAAGCTTTTTTTGATTCGCGTAGAAAGTGAGGCGGCGGTCTATACGTTGTATGCGAAAATTAATCCACTCTCCTTTTTTTATCGGCAGCGGGCTGTAAATCAGTTTGGCGCCGTTGTAATGAAAATAGACATACTGCTGGTGAAACCAGATCAATGTGCGATGGTAAAAACCATTAGTGCGATAACGCCAGTCCGAATAAACAACCAGAGAAGCAGCTTCCCCATCTGTCCAGCGGGCTCTAAAAGTGATTTCCGATTTTTTGCCCAGTACAGGAAGCAAACTCAAAATCTCGGACTTTCCAGCCTCATGCCTTAATTGCAATACATCTTTAGCAACATGAAACTCTGGATGCCCAAAGCGAATGTAAGCCGAATCTTTCGTCAGCTCATCCCTGGAAAAATCATCCTGAAAATCCCGGGCTTGCAGATTTAATCCAGGTGAGAGCAGAAATACACAAATTACCACTGTAATAAAGTGAATATAATGTTGGTGCATTTTCATAGTCTTTAGAGTTGTTTCTTTGCTTTTAGCAGACCATGCACAAGACAGCAGAGTCTGATTATTTCACTATTCAATTTCAATTTTACAGGAATTCTTTGCTCATCCATGAATAAAGTGCGCCCCAAATCCCTTGGCCAATTTTAGTCAAGGACCCGTTTTTGGAAAGAAATTGACAGCAAATCGACCCGGTGCCTGTAATTTACTTATTATAGTAAAACAATTCTAATCGCTTGGGGCTTTGATTATTCTTTGCTTGCCCATTTTTGGTTTGAAAGCGTTTGTAGCGATAAGGAATAGTCACGCCATGCAGACCCCAAACGTGCATATGCAGATGGGCATTCTCTTTCCAGCCCAGGAGGCCTAAAAATTGCCCGGTTTTTACATGCTCTCCTTTCCTGAGCTTAATACTACCAGCTTTCAAATGGATCAGCTCAACTTTTATACCACTTTGAATTTGGATGATCACCCTGGCATCCGTTGGGTGAGTGTTATCAACCTCGACTAAAACTCCGTCAATGGGAGCATAAACCGGCTTCTCATATGATAGATTCTGTAAACTTGTTTCGGTGGCATGGGTGTAATCCGTAGCGTTTTGAAAAAGTCCCGAATGCGAAAACAAATCTGAATCGGGTTTTGTACAGGGATATATCCATCCACGCAGCGGCACTTCCAGGAGTAGAGGGTGCTCCTTTGGCTGAACTATCCGCCTATAATCACCATAGGCCTGCTTACGCAGGGCATGGCCACGCCTGGCATCGCCAGCCTTGGTTACTGCCACACCATACCAATGGCGCAATCGGTAAAGATTGGGCCATTTTTCCATGACCGATTGCATGCAGGTGGCTAGCTCAGTTAGAGAATGTTTATCCTCCAGGGCTCGCGCAGCGATCATGAAGGGACCAGCCGTAAGTTCATCTAGCATATCGCTAACTGCCAGCTCACTTTTCGCACCGCGTAAATAGATTTCCGGATGCTCTGATCGATCATTGTATATTAGATCAATTAAAGTGTCGGCCTCGTCATATTCTTTATGTTTTACGTGTAGCTGCAGCGACTTATAATAGGCCGCCATCAGATTGTTCTGAATATAATCGGTATCCGGTGATTTCTTGCGAGCCTGGTAAAGCAAATCCATCGATTGGTGCACGTCGCTGCTATCGGAACTCCGCAGGAGAGTTATGCCAAAGGCCGCCATGATGTCCGCATGATCCGGCTGCAACTCAAGAGCCTGAGCAAACTGCTCACGCGCAAGGCCGATCTTTTGCTCGCGCATGTATTGCCATCCCAGACCATGCCTGGCCAAAGCGAGATATTTGCGCATGGACTCGTCCCCAGGGAAACGCTGGGTACCCGATAAAGCCACCGCTACACTCTCATGATGACGACCGGCTTTATAGTAACAGGCATGCAGATTAATATAAATATGAGTCACTGGCTCCTGGGCCTCAACGGCGCGCTGCAAATGCGGAATCGCATTTTCACAGTCGCCTTTTTTCAAGAAAGCGTAGGCCTGTGCCCAATTTGAGGATTGAGCATGAAGCGGACCGACGTTATTCAATACTATAAAAGAAATAATAAAGCTAAAAAGTATAGATGTCCTGAGCATTGAGTTTCGCGATCGATAAGCTTTCCTGGATTTGTATGATATTTTTGGTTTTTCCTTCAGTATTCTCTAAGAATTTAGTGCGCGTTCAGTATCTTAAGTGCGCCCCGAATCCCCTGGCCAATCTGGAGTTCCGCTGAGCTCGTCGAAGTGCCAATGCCCCCTTTAGAGAAAAGAATTGACCTACAATCGACCCGGTGCCTATAATTTATCATTAATAATTTTCCTGGTTATTTTCTGAGCAGGAGAGAATCATTCAGCCTTATTGATATACTGTTCTCTTACAGTGATAATTTTTCCAACATTTCCCCAGCTTCCAAATCTCCACTTTTCTGCCTTCCCTCGAGAAATTCAGTAATCCAATTACGAAAACGATCGCTTTTTTCCAGACAGCTTTTGAAATCAGCGAGTGCCTGATTATATTCACCTTTTTGATAATGAACAAAACCCCTGTATTGCCAGGCCGAATCATAAACAGGATCGTTTGCTAAAGATTCTGACAAATACTTTATAGATTCGTCCAGTTCCCTAATATGAAAGTGTTTTACTCCCATCCAGTAACAGATCAGACTGTCATAGGGGTTAATCTTATATGCTCTCCGGATGAGTTCAAATGCCAGATCGGAATTTTTATCTGTGTTTTCCAATATTGTAAGATAATACAAAGCTCTGTAATGATAAGGATTCAGTTTGATGACTCGATAGAGCAATTTTTTGGCATCCTTATTGCCATGAACATAGGACTCCTGGGCTTTTATAAAAAGGGACTCGGCTTTCTGCAAATCAGTCATCGGGATCCGACGCATTTTCTGGTGCATTTCTGAAAACTGTGTCTTGGTAGCATTCGATGGCCAGCTTTCATGAAATTCGAATTTTTCAAATCCGGCAGTTTTTGCGATTTTTCCAAAGTGGTAGCGATAGTAATCAAATTCACCTTCGCCTTTCCATTCAGGAAAATTTTTACGTAAATGTGGCCAGAATCCATGACCCGGCTGAATTCCATATCGCTGCTCTATGGTATGAAAAAACTCATGAAACAGGGTGCCGGGTTTATTGATCAGTCTTTCGGAAACCATCAGGCGACCACGTCGCGGTCCGCTCAGACCATAGGGAGTAAAATAGAAATTCAGACTGCCGCCCACAGCTGTTGCTCCTCCGCCATTGGGCAGACTTAATCCCCCGCTGTGATAATAGAACATAAAGGTGTCGTATTCATTATACTTTTCTAATAACAGCTCACCGGGATAAGGTTGCAATGATTCCAATCTGGAGTGCACCGTCTCCATAGGAGCTTTACTTGGACCTTTATAGCCAAAAGCATCCAATCCAGTTAAAACAGAATTCAAATCCATGCGGTCAAATTCCAGGGACAGTTTGCCCCCACTCATGACTTCCATATATTTCTTACAGATTTCCTGCGATATATAGGCCGTGTCCTTCAACTCCGGAGTGAAAGACTTATGAATATGCTGCTTACGAAATTTAATGTCAGTTTTCATGATATACAAAACCAGAACTTTGTGAATCGTATCAGCCTGGATTTTTCCCAAATCCCGATGCTTTTCGACCATATCTATTAAAGAAAAATTGCGATAACCATGATCGAAAAAGTTTTTATGCTCCGGCTTTACTTCAGTATATGCTTCAACTTTTTTCAGCAGTTGCATGGCTTTTTCGTGCTGATTTTGCGCGAAGGCCTTATGTGCTTGCCAGTATACATCATAAGCCTGACTGTAATTAGCAGGTCCTTGCTCCTGAGCATATAAGCCGCAGAAAGCCGAACTAATGCAAAAAATTAATATGGATATTGATTTCATAAAAAAACAGTATCTGTAATTCAAAATAACTGGCAAGTTTTATTCACACCAGGCAGAATGTCTGGCCCAGCACTCTTTTAAATTCTTAAGACTTTACATTAGGTTTTACTATGTATTAAAGCTTTGTTTTCCCGGAATTCAGTGCGCATTCAGTGGCTGAAGTGCGCCCCAAATCCTCTGGCCAATCTTGATCAATGCCCTAGAGAGAAAAGAATTGACCTGAAATCGGCCCGGTGCCTATAATTTTACATCACTCTTGCTTCCTGACATATTCCGCACCCTGCAGCGCACAGGCAGAATCGATCGGCGTAATCAGTTTCAATCGATTCTCTCCGAAGATTTCAAAGAGAATCGGATTTTGTACCCGCGCACTGGTGTGGACAAGACGCAGACTGAAGAGGTCGGGGGAATGCCACAACGGCGCATATATTTCGTAACGACCGGTCAAATCCTCGCCACTCCCGCAGAAGTTCAACGTAAACCTGAACTCTTGAGAATCTGGCCGCAGCTCAAGAAGTTGCGTTCCCGAACCGAGCTTTTCGTGATGCTCGAAATACGTTCCCCTCAGCAAGGGCTCAGAATAAACCACCTTATTAGAAAGGCCAGATGAACGAACAAACCCTGACTCGCCGTAAAAAAGGATCTCGGTCCATTCGCCGCTTTTTTCGACGAGTTCGACCTTACCACCGTAAGGTATCAGCCGAAGCATGCGGCTATCGGCCGTCTTTTGTTCGTAAAATGGCAAGCCATCACGCACAACTGCGTAGCTCTCAGCTACCGCCGGATTACACCCTCCCAGCAGCACGATTACCATGAACAGCAACGCTATAGAATACCGCATAGTCCCTCTCATTCAGTTCAGTTTCCCCAAACGCTTCCTGAATGTCGAATCTATTATCATCCGATTTTCTAGGAATTTAGTGCGAGTTCATTATTTGAAATGCGCCCCGAATTCCCTGGCCAATCTGGATCAATGCTCCTAAAGAGAAAAGAACTGACCTGAAATCGACACGGCGCCTGTAATTTACCTGATAGTAAGATGGATTTGGCCGGCTTTAGCAAAAGTCTGTGTTACTATCCCTGTTTTTTATGCCTGTCAATGTCGAATCGATAAGCTGATCAATAAATTCAGGGAATTCTGGTAACAAACCATTATTTTGTCTGAGTCCAAAACGGGATTGTAAAATTGGCCGATATAAATTCATTAGTTCGGTCATTCATTATTTGCAATAACAGGTAATTCGGCATGTTCAGAAAATATCTTCAAGTTTGGCTCTTAATCATCTTTTGCACCAATGGATTTTTACACGCCAATCCCGCCCAGGATCTTGCCAAATCAGCAAAGCTTTCTGAATTAGCCACTTCGGTCAGTTTTCTTTATATGCCGCTTTCTGAAACCCTGGAACGTAAGGGGGGAGATTCCGAGTTATGCTATCACACCGGTATTTATCTGAATACTATCATGCTAATAGTAAATCTGATCCTGCCTGAACTGGAGCAGGACGAAAAGTATTTGAACACCGTATCCGGCGGTGAATTGCAGACCAGGGTCTGGCAGATCAAAAGAAATGTTCTGAATCTTGAGGGTTTTTGCGGCTTGCAAAATGACTGGCCCCTGGAATGGAACATACAGCCAGTCCTGAAAGGCGATCGCGTTGGCTATACCAGGATTGTCAATAGCCTGGACCAGGATTTGAGAGTATTGTTTCAGCGGATTTTCAAGTATTGAGCACATACAAAGCTCATAAATCAAGCTTGTATAACCAGTAACGCAAGCCGAAATGCGAATCGATTTCTGATACGCGACAAAAGCCAAGATTCGTATACAGTTTTTGGGCGGCAATCATGGCCTCACTGGTAAAAAGACCGATTGACTTTGCCCTGTCTTCCCTGGCATTTACTATGCATTGTTCGGTCAGCAGGCGACCGATCCCTTGACCCTGTGCAGATGGCAAAACTCCCAGGAAACGAATCGAAGCCCAATCCTCTGGAATTCGTGGTGTAGTTCCTTTAAATGGCGCTGCATAGGAAATCAAACCAACCAAATGGACCTTTATTTCAGCTAAATAAAATGTTTCCAGACCGGCATATTCTGCGGCCTTTTCCAGTCGGGAACGCATCGTCGTCCAGTTATCCGAACCGATTCTTGCAGCAAATTCAAAGTAGGACTCAACCAATACAGCATGAATAGAGGACTCGTCTGACAAACATGCCCTTCGAATAATCATGGCGCACTGTTATCCGGTTGCTCCAGTCGGTCACCCGTTTTTTGCGGTTAAATTCATAGTCTGGAGTTGATGCGAGTGGAGTTGAGACGAGCCGAATCAAGGTCGCGGAAATAATCGAGCCATCTGAATCAGGTTGCATTTTATTTATAAAAAAATATATAAATTAGAAATCTTTACTCGTGACAAGCCAGCATATTATCTAATTTTCCAGGACTTTAGTGCGCGTTCATAAATAAAAGTGCGCCCCAAATCCCTCACTTCGGCTTCGCTCAGTACAAGTGGCTAATCTAAATCAAAGCCCCGTGGTCCCTGCATCTCGACTTCGCTCGATAACCGCTGTCTAAGGGTATGGAAACAAATTGACAGAAATCCGACCCGGTGCCTATAATTTACTATCCTCTATCTTTAATAATTGACCTCTAGTATCAATGAAACCGAATTTTTGACCGCTCCTTACCGGGGCAAAACCGTTATTGAAAGAACCAGTGTCATCAAATTCTGGAAACACAAGATATTCTCCTTGTGTATTGATAAAGCCATAGCGCGGACCTAAATTCAGAACCGTTAGCATTACCCGGGCAAATCCTTCACTAAAGCTATGGGCTTCATGCCAGCGCGGTGGAATCACCATACTATTATTGCGATCAATATAACCCCAGCGTCCGTCTGTAAGCTGCACATTCGTCAATCCGTTGCTAAAGGAGCCGACCTGTTTATACTGCATTGGAATTGCCAGCTTTCCATCCGGATTTATGAAACCGGCTCCTTGTTGCTTGCTTTGAAAAGCTGACAAATTACTCTCAAACCCGGTAATTTTTGTATTTCCGGGTTCTATGACATAATTTCCGTTATTGTCAATCAGGGCATATGAATCCCAGTCCATCAGAACAACAGCCCGCTTACCTCTAAATGGATACGCCCACACATACTTCGGCTGAATCACAACATTACCAGTTTTGTTGATATAACCATACTTGCCCTTTATTTTGACCGGGCTGAGTCCTTCGGAAAAGAATTGTGCGCTTTCGAATTGTGCCTGGATAAGGATCTTTCCTGATTTGTCAATAAAGCCGTACTTACCATTGATTTGGATTGCTGCGAGTCCTTCCTGAAAACTTTTCGCATCATCATATTGTAATCCAATGACAAGGTAGCCCTTGCGGTTGATATACCCCCATTTGCCGTTTTTTTGAACTGCCATCCTGTCCTGATTAAAGGCTGTACCTACAGCTTCATATTGAAAAGGGATTCGCAGCTGGCCACTGCGGTGTACAAATCCCCATAGATCGTTTTTTTGAACAGCGGCCATATCTTCGCTAAACTCTTTGACATCATCAAAAATGAGCGACTTGCTTTCACTATTTAGTCCGCATTTTGTAACAGAATGCTGGAGTTTAAATAATCTGCCGGAACGATCGACAAAACCTGAATGTGAAGGCAAAAACGTTGTAGTTGGAAAAAACACACTATTAATTTGACGGGAGTCGTTGTAATCAATGCGGCCAAAGCCTTCTTTGAACTTTTTGACCTGTCGGGCATTGGGCAACACAGAAAATTGACCTGTTCTGTCTATATAACCCCAGCGTCCATTGAACTTAACTGAAGCCCGTCCTTCCTGAAAACTGTATGCATTATCAAACACCGGCGGAATGATCATCTCTCCTTTGGGATCAATGTAACCGTATTTATAAGCACCTGCTTTTTGCTTCACTGCTACCTGCGCCAGACCCTCAGCAAATGGATAAGCCCAAAAGTACTTTGGCGGGATTACAATCTTTCCTTTGTGGTTCACAAATCCCCATACGTTTTCGCTGCTTTCGAATGGAGCTAGTCCGGCAGAAAAACGATAGAAATCCTTTTGGAATGACGGCTTGATTACAAAAGCGCCGACCTTATTGATCAAGGCATGTTGTTCAATAATATTGCCATGAATTCTCACACCTACTGAAACTGGTGCGACACCATTTTGAAATACGTATTTTTTGTAGGACGGAGTGTCTTGAACGCCATGCTTCGTCTCATTTTTAAAACGGGGCTCAATAACTATTTGACCTGCACTATTAATGAATCCCCATTTGTTCTTTACCTGTACTGCAGCCAAACCCTCTGAAAAATGCCATGCATTTTCAAACTGAAAAGGAATGGCAATGGAGCCATTTGTGTCAATGAATCCCCATTTATCATTACGTTTAACGGCAGCCATTTGTTCGTGAAAGTCACGCGCCTCCTGGAATTGTATATCAATCAGGAGATTGCCGTTCAAATCAATATACCCCCACTTTTCTTTTTTAGCCACTGCTGCCCGACCCTGATAAAAAGGACGGGCCTGACTATAATGGTGTAAGATTATCGTTTGACCATTGCGATCAATATAGCCCCATTTACCTCTGAGTAAAGCCGGAGCAAGACCGTTGCTAAATCTATCAATGAATATATAGTCAAAGCGAGACTTGCAAATACCCCGTCGGTCTACCAAGCCATATTTACCAAATAGTGATAAACGTGCACGGCCATTTTGAAAATCACGAGCATCATTAAAATGTGTTAACTCTACGACTGGCCGGCTCCATAGTGAACCCAGGCAGACAAAAACAAATGGAATTGCTTTTCTCATTAGATTTACTCTCTATACTATACAGGAATTTAGTGCGCGTTCATAAATAAAAGCGCGCCCCAAATCCCTTGGCAAATTTGAGTCAAAGCCCCCTGGTCCCTGAGCCTGTCGAAGGGTAAAGAGAAACAAATTGACAGAAATCCGACCCGGTGCCGATAGTTTCGCACGAATTGGGCTGAGTCAATGATTTTTGGATTGATTTGGGCAAAAAAAGACAAAAGAGGATGCAGCCCGACTTGTAGGCAGGATTAGGGAAAGGGAGTGCGGCTGTATGACACATCAGGAGAAGCAGTTGGTCTATAGCTGAAGCGTTTGCAGCAGGCGGAATACGGGCCCAACTCGCAGCCGCAGCGTTGTTTATGATTGGAAATCATTGACAAGCGGTTAGCGCGACAGTAGTTTTTACTGGTGAAAGTTGGTAAAATGAATCCGGACAATGAATTCGCCATTGCGAATCTGAATTTCAGCGAGCTTAAGACAATCAAGGAAGCCTGCAAGCTGTATGCCCGGCAGGGTTCACAAACTGCGGCTCAAATTGCGGATCATATAGAAAGAGCAATGGAGAATATTACAATTTAGGAGCCTGTGCCCGAGCAGTCTCTGGCAACACAGGATGTGTTACCACTGGCGAAATCTCCATAGAAATTTAGCAATTTAGGAGCTTTGCGATCAAATTGCGTTCTGCGTCCCCCATACCATGGAGGGCTTTGGGATCGCTTCTACATAAATGCGGCACAGGGCACTGCGCGTCCGGGCAATTCCACTGGACAGCCTGAGCTGGCCCGCCAGCCTGCAAAGCTATGCAGTTGAGTCAAGTTGGCCTCGCAGTAGATTTTCACAGCCATTCGATCGCCTCCCATCACGCCCAGAATTCGATCGATGAAATGCTGCGGGCCGCTGCCAGTCGGGGCCTGGTGGCCGTCGCTCTGACCGATCACAGTCCCGGTCTGGATAATACCATTTACCTTCTCGCGGCCCGGCTCCAGCAGGCGGATTTGCAAGCGGACCTGGAGCGTGTACAGGCGCCCGACAAGCATTATTTTCACACCTTGCTCAGTCGTTATGCTCCGCCGCCGGAGATAAAACTAAAATTATTTAAGGGTATCGAATGTAATATTCTGGGACCGGTCACAACCGGCCGCTCGGAATGGATTGATGTGCCGCCGGGACTCGAAGGCCAGCTGGATCTGGTGATCGCTTCTATTCATGAGTTTGAGCACTTGTTTGATGCCGGTCGCGAAGATGTAAACGCGGTTTTGCAGCAGGTGGTTGGGCAGGCGGCGCTGGACATTGTCGGCCATCCCTACAGCCGTCGTTATCAGGTGGATTATGTTGCTCTGGCTCGGGTTGCTGCAACGGCCGGTGTGGCTCTGGAGGTTAACAATTCCTATCTGCGTTATAAACGGATCGAAACGGACGTGATCCGGTCGCTGCTCGCGGCTGCCAGGCAAGCGGATTGTCAGATCAGTGTCAGTTCGGATGCGCATGCTGCCGCCGAGATCGGCTTTCATCAAGAGGTCCTGGAATTGATTCGCGCGATGGACTTCCCCCCGGAGTTGATCGTGAATCGCAGCCTGGAAAGCGCGCTGGAATTCTGTAATTCTCGCCGGCAATTGCGTCAATCCAGAGTGTGTTGAAAATATGCTTGCCGCTTCACTGACAGGTAAAAACCTTTTGTCAGGACTGACTGGCCGTCTGGGCCGGTATTGCAGTACAGCATATGAAATTTTTTAATTTTCATTTCTCAAGCATTATAACCCGCTTTCTTGTCCCCCTTGCAATTTTCAGTCTGCCGCTCTGGGTCGTCGCCTGGGCGGTAATGAGCTGGTTTACCGGCAGTATTCTCGAGGGCGATATACGCACAAATCTGGAATTTCGGGGTCGGCAGCTGCAAGGGTCTATTGAGGCGCTGCAAAATCAGGCGCTATGGGTGGCCACCATCATGGCTGATTATCCCGGTGTAGAAGACTGCTATGATTTGCCGGAAGATACCGGTCGCCGCTGTTTGCGCAATAAGGTCACTCCGGTATATAATGATATAAAACAAAATTTAGGATTAAAGCTGATCAAGCTGCATTATCATAAACCGCCAGCCCGCAGCTTTCTGCGGATGTGGCGCGAACCGGGCCAAAAAGACGGCGGCGATGATATCTCGGCCTTTCGGCAAACTGTGCTGGACGTCAGTCGGAACAAGAAATCCATCCGCGGTGTGGAGGTCGGACGCGGGGGCCTGGTGATCAGGGGACTGGCACCGGTGATTCGGCAGGGACGCTACTACGGATCGGCAGAGCTATTGTTTGGTTTTCAACAGCTCTTTGATGATCTGGCTCCCACCGAGCGGCTGGCCGTATTGCTCAAGCCCGACCCGGCATCCATTATTAATGAACCGGCATTGAAGGCAAAAATGTTTGCTCTGGGTGACTATCAGGTGGTGGCAGTATCCAACGACGATTTCAAGGCCCAGATTCAGTTCCGGCCCCGGCTGGCAAAAATGCAGGATGGTCAATACCGGCATACCGGTCAAATGTACATCTATGCGATTGATTTGCTGGATTACAAAAAAGAAGTGATCGGCAAGGTGCTGCTGGGTCGTAATGAAAAAGAACTGCTGGCCCTGGGGCGCAATCTGCAGATTGGTCTGGGTGTAATGGTCTTGCTGGTCGGCCTTTTGACTTTTGCCATTATTGTGCGCGGGGTGCGTCGTATTCGCAGCGGTATTCTGCAGGTAACCGATTCTTTGGCGGATTTGAGCCAGGGTGAGGGCGATCTGACTGTGCGCCTGCCGGTGCGCGAAGACACCCATGATGAACTAGATAAACTTTCAATACAGTTTAATTCTTTTATGGAAAGAATCAGGGATGTGATTGTTGATATCCGTCAGCTGGTCGAAACGCAAACGGTGCAGGGCAGTAGTATGCAGGATCAGGCTATTGATTTCAGCAGTAGCGCCCAGGGCCAGGCGGCTATTGCAGAAGAAATCCAGGCGACAACGGATCAAATTGCGCGCGGACTGGCTGTTGCCAGTGATCATGCGGAGGGGCAGGTTGGTGAACTCGGCCAGTTGAATCAGGAAAATCATACTGTTGCCCAACTTGTGCAGCAAATGAGCGCCCAGTTTGAAGAGACGGCCCGGATGGCACAGTCTATGGCCAACCAAAGCGCTACGGCTACCGGGGCGCTGCAGAATATGAAAGACAGTATGCAGCGGATCCAGTCGGTCGTGAACGAAGTGGAAGCGGCCACCGGCATTATTAATGATATTTCAGAAAAAGTCAATTTGCTGGCATTGAATGCATCCATCGAATCGGCCCGGGCCGGAGACGCCGGGCGCGGTTTTGCGGTCGTGGCCGAAGAAATCTCCCGGCTGGCTGATCAGACCGCCCGCAGCATTCGTGATATCGAAGAATTAATTCGATCGAGCGCTGTCGAAACGCAAAAAGGCAGCGCGGCGATTGAACAGGCCAGCAAGGTCATTGCGTCCATGCTTGACTATGTTGAGGAAACCGGCGGCATGGTCGCTGAACTGCACGGGATTGTGCAGCAGCAGTCGCAGAGCCAGGAGCAGGTGAACCAGCGCTCGGAATCAGTCCGCAAAGCTGCCGATACCATCAAGCAGCTGATGCAGACCCAAAAAGAGGCTGTGCTGGAAATCGCGCGCGCCATCCAGGAACTGAATGAACGGACCCAGAATTTTGCCGGCGGCTCGCAGAAAATCACTGAAACCATCAAAACGCTGAACGATTCTGTGCAGAACACCCGGCAGAAAGTCCGTTTTTTCCGGGTTTAATCCGCCGATTTTCTCCTGCAAATCACCGCCACTTGCGATCTATTCTCCGGCCAGCTTGCGGCGGGCCCGGTCGTAGCGGTTTAGTCCATACTGAATAATAAACGGGGCAAATAGAATATTGATCACCGGTATAAATAGTACAATTTCAAATAAAACCGCGGGCTCTTTTTTCTGTAATCGTTCCGAGCGGCGGTAGTATTGCGGCAAAAGAAAACTGCCGTACAACATACCAGACAGAATCATCAGCAATAGGTGGGTAAAGGGATCATCGCCCATTAGCTTCATAATGCGTGCGATCCAGATAAAAAAGTAGAGCGGGAAGGTAAAATAAACCAACAGGAAGATAATTAACAAACTTGATTCTATCTCCTGGCTGTCGTTTGGAGTATACCAGTCCGGATCCTGATCATAGGGTTCATCATCCATGCCTTCTTCATCGCCGCTTTCCACTGGTCGGGACCACAATTCCTGCAAGGCGGACAAATCACTTTTCCAGCCCAAAAACAGGGCCTGTAGCAGAGTAAACAAAGCTGCTATGGCAAACATGGCGTTGAGAATACCCAAAGCCGAGCGTCCGGTGGCGGCCTGCAAAACCCACGCAGTCAGCTGCAGAAGCGAGTATGCCAGACCTAATAGTCCGAGAATCAGGAAGGGCAGCAGGAACAGAAAGCCAACCGCATAGGCTGCGTACTCATGAATCAGATCGCCGGCCAGACCAGCCAGGGTGCTGCCGGCATAAAACCAGGCCGGCAAGAGAGCCGCCCGTACCAGCACACCGACCCGGCTCAGTCTTTCGTCGGGATTGGCATAAAAAGAAAGCGGGAAGCTGCGTTTCTCACGGGCATAAATATCAATATGGGGGATGTGATCGACTGCCCCGCTCAGAGCGCACATCATTTTCCAGCGGTAGTGTTCGGCGCGGATCATAAATTGCACCAGTTCCATATTGTTGCGCTCCGTAATCGCCGCATAGATCCAGTTCAGCAGGGCGGCAATATACATCACCAGAATGTAAACCGGCATCATCACAAAGGCAAAGATGTACAAAAGCCAGATGACATTGAATACAACCAAAAGGCGGAAAGGCCAGGCCACCAGGCTGAGGTAGTTATATTCATAAATATCCTTAAAATCTACATCATGAGCCAGAAGGGTAAAGCTGTCGCGACCGGCAAGGCTCTGGACAGCACTCACTGGCACAAAGCCTTCGATAGAAGTTTCGTCGTCGACATTGCCTTCGGCATTAAAGCTGATATTGAGGACCCGCACGGCGTACCAGCCGGATTCCCGGGCCTGATCTGGATTGCTTGCACTTTCATCCATCAGCTCTACCAGAGCATGTCGCCAGGCCTTGCCCAGTACTGCGCCTTCCCCGTAGCCGGCCTTGCTGCGAATCTCGATACTGCCAGTCCGTACCCGATAGATTTGATCGAGTTTGGCCAGTTCGGCGGCATCGCTTGCGCTGCGGTCTATCCGGAATTCGACAGCGGGTATGCTGGCCTGACCGTCGTCCCAGACGACCATATTTGTCGGGCGGCCTGCCCCATAGAGCTCGGCCGGACCAAGCTCCAGCTGATCCAGGCCAGTGTCCGTCCTGTACTCGGCAGAAGGCAGGCTGGCCAAAAGGCCGATCAAACCCAGCAAAAAGGCCAGGTTGCGGATGCGATTCACCTTGTCCGGTATACGAAATTGAATAAATAAAACGGAGTTGTTCATGGACTTCAGGTCCAGACTGGAGCACAGGTTGCCAGGGGTCAATGAGATAAGCGTCTCTTTTTGCACTCTTGGTCTGATTTGGCTTGCCAGGCCATGCGGGATCTGCCAGGCTGAACCGTGCATGCCGCTCGATACGTCGGTTTGTAGTTTGGCGGCAGCGGTGCTGAGTGAGTTTACAGGGAGCAGGCCCGAATATGCAGATGAAAAAGAACAGCTGGAAAGACATTTGGCGTTATCGCTTCGATAATTTTATGGCATCCGGCCCGCGGTCGGTTTTTCTATCACTCTTGCTGCTGTTTCTGGCCGCCTTCGTCTTGACCGCCATATTAAGGGTCATAGTCGAGTCGGCGCTGGGTCATAGTATCGCAGTGTCGGTGATACTCAACGATCTGTGGCTCAGCTTCCTGCAAATTACCGACCCGGGCGCGATGGCCGAGGATGGCGAAAACACAATCGTCATGAAGCTGGTAGGCATGCTGACTGTATTTCTGGGGTTGATCTTTTTTTCGGCAGTCATCGCATTCATCACAACGCAGCTCGATGAGCGCATAGCGGATCTCAAAAAGGGCCGCAGCCGCGTGATTGAAAAAGGGCACATCCTGATCCTGGGCTGGGGCGAAATGGTTGTGGAGATCGTTCGCGAACTGATTGAAGCGAACGCTTCGAGGCGCGATGCCGCTGTGGTGATTCTAGCAGAAGAACCCAAGGAAGAAATGGATGCCTATCTGAACGAACGTCTGCCCCAAACAGGCAATACACGCATCATCACCCGCACCGGCCAGATCAGTTCTATCGATTCACTGGCGCGAGTTTCTGTCACCGACTGCAAGTCGGTCATCGTGTTACCCGAGGCCAATGAGGCCGCTCCGGAAGGTGAAAAAGCGACCAGCGATGCCAAGGCCCTGAAAGCCATTCTGGCGGTTGTAGCCAGTTCTAAAGACGATGCATCCAAAGCGAATATAATTGCAGAGGTGCACGATCTGACCAAACGAGAGGTGATGACCAATCTGGCCCCGGATAACATCACGATGGTCAACACGCGTGATATCGTTGCCCGGATCATCGTGCAGACATCGCGCAGTTCCGGTTTGGCTGTTGTTTATGCCACGCTGATTGGATTTGACGGTTCCGAAATTTACTTTCACAAAGGAAACTATAGCTCTTTTACTTTTGCCGAGTTGGCCTACCGCTTTGTAGAGGGAGTGCCAATCGGTGTGCGCCATAGCGACGGGCAGTGCAGCCTCAAACCGGACAATGATTACGCCATGCAGGCCGATGATGCGGTGATTATTATTGCCCGGGATGACTCCGCGATCCGCTTTTCGCCGCAGAATGCCGTCGTGCCCGGCGGTCTGCCATTGTGCACCAAACGGCTACAGCCGGCGATCGAAAAGGAACTGATCATCGGCTGGAATGCCAAATGTCCGATCATTATCCAGGAATACGCTAATTACATTTTGCCGGGTTCCATGATTCATATTGTACTGCCGCCCGGTGCGCAGGCCCGGCAGATGGAGATGGAAGCTCTGATCCAGGCCAATCCGGCTATTCAGATCGAATTCAAGGCGGCCAACTCTCTTAAGGAATCAGACCTGCGCCGGTTGCAAGTTCATGAGTACAACAATGTAATTTTATTAAATGAAATTGAGGATGATACCGAGAAGCTGGACTCCGAAACGATTACACGCCTGTTATTGATCCGTGAAATTCTGGCGGATTACAGCCGCCAAAGCGGCAATGGGGTGCATACCCAGCTGATCACGGAGGTCATGAATTCCGACAACCTGGAGCTGGTCGCCCGCACCGGAGTCAACGACACCATTATCTCGCATCAAATGATTTCCAAGATCATGGCGCAAGTCGCCGAGAACCCGGATATTCTGGCGGTATACGAAGTGCTGTTCTCTGATGCCGGGTCGGAAATCTATTTGAAACCGCTGCATCTTTATCTGGAGTCACTGCCGGAGGTGTTGAGCGTCGCCGATTTGATCGAACTGGCCCAAAAACGGGGCGAGGTTTTTATCGGCTACCGGCGTTACCAGGAGATTCAGGACGTGCATGCCAACTTTGGGGTGCGCATCAATCTGCCGAAAAACGAGCGGATCAGACCGCATGCAATGGATACGCTGATTGTGCTGGCTGAAGATGAACTCTGACGCAACAATCCCGCCCGCTGCAGCTTTTATCGCTCAACAGCCTGTTGTAAGCGGCATCTAACTGCGGGGCAGGGCCCAACAGAAAGGCGTGGGCCATGTTTTTTTGTTGCTGTCTGTCAGGGGGACCTGGAAACAGTGGCGCAACCTTTCACCCAGTTTCCTGAGATTCGCTGCCAGCGCAGCATGCGGATCTTTCGAACTTACTCCCCCGCAATGCAATTCAATCAAATGGGACTTTCCGTCCAAATTCAAAAAGCACTCTCGGATGAGGGTTATACTAGTCCCACCCCGATCCAGTCGCAGGTGATTCCGGCCATTTTACAAGACCAGGATGTGCTGGCTGCAGCGCAGACCGGCACGGGCAAGACAGCCGGTTTTACTCTGCCTGTTTTGCAGAAGCTGAGCGCCGGCCCGAGCGCGCCCGGGCAGCCGGTGCGCGCCCT
The DNA here is from genome assembly GCA_020441005.1 of Leptospiraceae bacterium. Lineage (GTDB taxonomy): Bacteria > Spirochaetota > Leptospiria > Leptospirales > Leptonemataceae > JAGRNA01. The sequence continues at coordinate 31,389 of JAGRNA010000018.1, read as the reverse complement.
GATCTTGACTCCCACCCGCGAGCTGGCAGCGCAGGTGCATGCCAGCGTAGAGACTTACGGCCGCTACCTGAATGTAGGCGCCGCCGTCGTCTTTGGCGGTGTGAATATCAATCCCCAAATCAAAAAGCTGCGCCAGGGAGTAGATGTACTGGTCGCCACCCCCGGCCGGCTGCTGGACCTGTATCAGCAAAAAGCGGTCCATTTTAAAAGCCTGGAGGTGCTGATCCTGGATGAGGCTGACCGGATGCTGGATATGGGCTTTATCCATGATATTCGCAAAATATTGGCCCGGCTGCCCAAAGACCGGCAGACTTTGCTGTTCTCGGCTACCTTTTCGGACCCAATTCGCAAGCTGGCGCGAAGCATATTAATCGATCCGACCGAAATCTCGGTCAGTCCACCGAACAGCACCATTGATTTGGTGACCCAGTCGGTCTATGCCGTGGACAAGAATCAGAAGTCCAGGCTGCTGCAGCACTTGATCGCCGAGCATCACTGGAATCAGGTGCTGGTATTCAGCCGCACCAAGCACGGAGCCAACAAGCTGGCTCGCTTTCTGGAAACACAGGCGATCAAAGCCGCTGCCATTCATGGCAATAAAAGCCAGGCGGCGCGCACGAAGGCCCTCGCCGATTTTAAAAGCTTACGGATCCAGGTTCTCGTTGCCACGGATATAGCTGCCCGCGGGCTCGATATAGATCAGCTGCCGCAGGTAGTCAATTTTGATCTGCCGCATGTTCCGGAGGATTATGTACACCGTATCGGACGCACAGGCCGGGCCGGTAGTCCAGGCGAGGCTGTTTCTTTGGTGTGTCTGGACGAATACAAGCAGCTGCAGAGTATCGAACGCCTGATTGGCCTGGCGCTAGAGCGCCGCGAAGCCCCTGGATTCAAGCCCACTCATCCCCTGCCAGCGGCAGGGCAACTGAATCGGCAAAGCAAAGCAGCACCAGCTAAAAAAGACCACCAGCAGCAGAGCCGGCCCCATGGGGGCTACCGGGGTAAGCAAGCGCCGCGCGGTGACCGCAAAAAAGGTCCTGGCAGTCGCCGGCCGACACGGAGTTCCGTGTAGCTCAGGCAATCGCGCCGCGTTGCGGGGCAACCGCGAGGCTGGACTGCCCGCACCTTGCTTTGTAGTGGTCAGAAAGACGTTGATCCAATATTGTCCTGAAACTGGAGCCGCATGCGATTTCAAATACTGACACTTTTTCCCGAGCGTTTTGCTGATTATACCAAATCAGGCTTGCCAGCGCGGGCCATTTCCAAAAAGCTGTTTGAGCTTTATACCCTGAATATCAGGGATTTTGCCGATCCGGCTCGGAAGGGACGGATTGATGACGCGCCGTATGGCGGGGGACCGGGGATGATCCTCGAAGTCGGGCCCATCGATCGGGCTCTGCAGGCCCTGCCGGAACGCTCGCCGGTTGTGTTGTTTACCCCCCGTGGTAGGCGACTCGATCAGCAGCAAGTGCGTGCTTTTACCGCACTGCCGGGTTTAACCCTGCTGAGCGGTTACTTTGAGGGAGTGGATGAGCGCGTGGCGCAACACCTGGTCGATTACCAGGTCTCCCTCGGCGATTTTGTGCTCGGTTCGGGTGACCTGCCGGCCCTGTGCCTGATAGAAGCCATAACCAGGCTGATACCAGGGTATATGGGGTCCGACGAGAGCCACCTGGAAGAGAGCAACGAGGACGGTTTGCTGGAATATCCCCAGTATACCCGTCCAGCCACATACGGGGAATGGGCGGTACCGGAGGTTCTGTTGAGTGGAAACCATCAGGCTGTCCGGGTCTGGCGCCAGGAGCGCCAGCAAGAGATAACGGCAATCAGGAATAAAGAAAATGGCTGAGAATGAACAGGCAGAAAATGAAGAGACCGCAGCAGTGGCAGCTGCCGAAACAGACGCGGCTGCAGTAGCAGAAACTCCGGCGCCCGTAGTAGAGGAGCAAATCCGTATTGCAGGCGGCCTGGTGGCCACATCGGTCGATATGCAGGCCCAGCGACGGGAATGGCCCGCGTTCGGGATTGGCGATACAGTTGAGGTTTATTATAAAATCAAGGAAGGCGACAAGCAGCGGGTGCAGTTATATAGCGGCAACGTGATCTCCATTCGCGGAGCGGGAATGGGCAAGTCTTTTATTGTCCGTCGGATCTCGCACGAGATCGGTGTGGAGCGGATTTTTCCCTGGCACTCGCCGATGATCGAGAAGATCGTCGTGACTCGCTATGGCAAGGTTCGGCGCGCCAAGCTGTATTATTTGCGCGAAAAGTCCGGCAAGGAAGGTCGCATCAAGGAAGCCGTAAAGTTCGACGCCGAGAGTGAAGCCCGCAAGGCCGCCAAGTCGAAGAAAAAGCGCGCCACTAAAAAAGCGGCCAAAAAAGTCGCCAAAAAGGCGGCAGTGAAGCAGACGGCCAAAAAGACTGCTTCCAAAAAGAAGAAAACAGCCGCCCGGAAATAGTCCGGCCCGTTTTCCGGACCCCCGGACCGCGTAATTCGTGCCGGCGACAATTGATTTTGAAAAGCGCATCTGGTCAGACCGACCAGGTGCATTGGTTGCCGGACTGGATGAGGCCGGACGCGGTCCTTTGGCTGGTCCGGTTAGCGTTGGCCTGGTTGTTTTTCCAGCGACGCTATTCGCCAGTGGCATTCCGGCCGCATTACAGGGCCTAAGCGATTCCAAGGAACACAAGACCAACGAGCGGGAAAGCTACGCCGCTGTCATCCGGCATCTGGCACTTTTTACAACCGTCGTGCATCTACCCGCCCGGCAGGTGGATCAACTGAATATCAACGGGGCCATCCAAAAAGCAATGACGCATGCCCTGCAGCGCGCCGAGCGCAGTGCCCTGCATATCGATCACGTCTGGATTGACGGCAACTACCGTTTTCATGAATTGTACGCTTGTTTTCCCGCCACCCGATTTGAATCGATTGTGAAGGGTGATCAAAAAATACTGCATGTGGCGGCGGCCTCGATTCTGGCCAAAACAGCGCGCGATGAGCGCCTGCGACGGTATGACAGGCTGTTTCCCGGTTATGGCCTGGCGCAGCACAAGGGCTATGGCACGCGGGCCCATCGTTCGGCCATTCAGACCCTGGGACCGACTCCCTTGCACAGGCGCAGCTTTCGATGGTAGGAACCGGCGGCATACCACCCGATGCTTCGCAGCGGGTGTCGCGACCCACTACAAAGCAGCTGCAACCGGTGCAATTGGGCAAGGTGCTGGGAGAGTTGTTGCGCGCCCGAATCGGTCAGGTGGTAGATCTGGAAGTGCTCAAGGTTGCAGCGGATGGCCAGCGAGCCGAGTTGCGCATTGCCGGTCAGCGCTTTGAGGCCCTTTTGCAGGGGGTTCGCCTGCAATCCGGCCAGGGAATTGCGGTACTGGTCAGGCAGATCAAGGATAGCCTGCAGCTTGTGGTATTGGATCCCTCCACCCTGGTCCAGAATGGCTGGCCTGGTTTACAAGCCGGTAGCGCAACTTCGGCACAAGGCGGTTTGACGCGTCTGGCCAATCTATTTTGGCTCGTTTTGAATGGATCACGGCAGGGAAGCGCGAGCCAATGGCAGGAGAGCCCCTTGCAGGCCCGGGACCTGAAGAACCTGCGCGCAATGGCGCGGCACTTACAAAAGAGCGGCATGCGAGGGGCCTTTCTGGGCGAGCTGGTGCAATTGATCAGCGGTGATGAAATCAGCCCGCAGTACATGCCCGACCAGAGTCTGGTGGCCAGTTGGCTGGTGCAACTGAATCCAGATGCCAGGCAGGCGCCAGAGCGTTGGCAAATGCAGGCGATCGGTCGCAGTGCGGCAGCGCCTTTGTACTATTTCTTTCAGTTTCAGGACGGTGTCGGATTGAGTATTGCCGGCGCAGCGCTGTCAACTGATCCACAATTCAGTCAGCTCAGCATCTGGCTGCTAGTCAAGCCGGCCAGGCTAGCCGCTCAATTGGATGAGCAAGCAGATTATTTGAAAAAGCTGCTGCAAAAAGAAGGCATTGATCTGTTGCAGCTTGAAACGCGCGGCCTGGCTGAGTCCAGCGAACTCAATTTATGGGCCTGAGGTTTCGACCGGTTAGTATGCTGTGCGCTTTTGCAGGGCCTGGTAGACCCGCGAGGCTGCCGGTCGGCCAATTCGGTCCATAATGAAACGGCTCGCGGCGTGGAGTGCGTTTAAATCGACGCCGGTTTGATAGCCGCTACGGTGCAAGGCGTACACCAGATCCTCGGTGGCCAGATTGCCGGCCGCCCCGGGCGCATAGGGACAGCCACCCAGGCCGGCCGAGCTGGAGTCAAAGCTGCGCAGGCCATACTCCAGCGATCGCATTACATTTGCCAGGGCTGTGCCGCGCGTATCATGAAAGTGACCGGCCAGTTTTTCGGCCGGGATGTGTTTGCACAAGAGATCCAGCAAGCGGGCAACTTCGTCCGGAACAGCCGTACCAATCGTTTCTCCGAGCGAGATTTGATAGATCCCCAGATCGAGGAGCTGCTTGCACACCTCGAGCACCTGCTCGGCAGAAACCTGGCCGCTGTAGGGGCATTCGATCACCGTACTCACATAGCCCCTGATCGGACGCTGTTGTCCTGTCTCTGTCAGGGCTCTGCGGATGGCCCGAATCCGTTGCAGGCTTTCGGCAATGGTGGCATTGGTATTTTTTTGAGAGAATGCGTCCGATGCGGCGGTGAAAACGCAGATTTCATCGGTCTCGTGCGCCAGGGCATGCTCAAGCCCCTTGACATTGGGTACCAGGGCTGCATAACGAATTGCCGGATTGCGTTTGATCCCGGCCATAACGGCGCCGGCATCGGCTAACTGGGGGATGATTCCTGCGCGCACAAAGGAAGTCGCTTCAATGCGTGTAAGGCCGCTGGTCGATAGCCGATTGATGTACTCGATTTTATCGGCGCTGGCAATCGATGCGCTTTCATTCTGTAGTCCGTCACGCGGTCCGACTTCGTATATGGTAATTGCAGATTGCGGTGACATGATTCAAATTTTCGGCTGTGCTAGTTTAACTACCGGCCATTGCACGGGTTATACGGCCTTTGTTTAAGCCTTGCACCGGTGAACCGCCCCGCGGCGTCGAGCTAGCCAGAGATGCGCCTAAGCTACTCCTGCTCACGGCCAGGTCCGGGTAAAATGGTAACGGCCTGCCTGAGAGCGCAAGCTAAAATCAGGTCCGGCTCTTTCGTGCGTAAAGTGCCCTCGTTTGCTCCAAAACCGGCCGGCTGGTCTATCTGCTCAAAAGAGCGGCAGAAAAAAGCGCTGAAAGCCTCTTCCCAGTAGAAAAGGACTTTTGACCTATTGACAATTGGTATGCAATGCGGTTATACTCGACCTGTTTTTGCATTCCAAATAAAAGTTTTCGAGGGACACAAACTGTATGAACGCAACCCATTTTCATTTAATGATAATTCATTTCCCCATCGTATTGGGCTTTATGAGTATCGTGGTGCTTTTGATCGCCTTGCTGGCGCAGAATACCAGCCTCTACCGTCTGGCCTTTGGCATTGTGCTGGCAGCCGGTCTGTTTGCCATGCTGGCAATGAAAAGTGGCGACGGGGCCGAGCATGTAGTCGAGCATATGGCCGGTTTTTCGGAGCAGCTGATTCATCACCATGAGGATGCGGCCAAATTGGGGCTGTTTACCCTGCTATTGGCGGCAGTATTGGCCATTGCGGGCCTGGTGAAAAGCCAGTCGGAGAACCTGCGTAAATGGCTGGCGGTCGCCCAGATTGTGGTCATGATTCCGGGCAGTTTTTTGATTGGACGCGCGGCCATGCTGGGCGGTCAAATCCGTCATACCGAGATTCGCAGCGAACCAGACGGGGCTTTGGATGCGACGAACAATAGCGAATCCGGGGATAATCACGCGATCAAGGCTGAAGGCGACGAGGACGATGACGACGATGATGATGATAATTAGACCTGGGGTCTGGATCGGCCAAAAATAGCTCCAATAATATTGATTGCCTTGTTATCTCAGACAGGGCAATGTTGTCTGATCGACAGCGGACCGCGAATATGGCAGCATCACAGCAGCAAAACCGCAGCCTGGCAGCCCGATTGTGGCTGCCGGGAAACCTGCTTGGGGCAGGCATCGTCTTTCTGACGGCGATGCTGCCGGGGCTGGGGCTGTCTCACTGTGTGGCCGGATTGCCGGACTCCTCCGCTTTGGAAAATGTATTCCTGGTGGCACCATTTGTGCGACGCGAGACGACCACAGGCCCGGGCAGTACGCTGCCGACCATAACAAGCGTCAGTTCCCCCTACGGCAATCAGTTCAATACCTATATCGCCAATGACGGAATCAACCGTTTCTCGGCTAGCGGCGCTGCCTGCATTGCGACCGCGCAGTACGGTTACGGCGGTTGCATCCATGGAGCCCTGCAACGGCGGATCCAGCTAACCAACACGAGCAGCTGCACCAATGTGACCGCCGCAGATTCGCTTGCGCTGATGGTCTGGGGTTGCGTCGAAAGTAGCGGGTCGCCCGAGATTGTGTCGCTTGGCTTTGCGCCCGGTTTTGGGCTGAAAGAGGCGATTGATTTTAGTAGCGGCACCTGGAAGAGCCTGACGGTAACGATCAACACGGATGCCGGCAGCGTGACTACGGACCCGATGCAGCTGTGGACGAATCCGATAGTGAAAGACCTGGTCGGCGGAGTCACGATCGACCTGAACACAGCCGGCACTGTCTATATCTTTAGCGCATCCCAGGACAAGGATATTAACATTCTGGCTGATCAGATTGCCGTGGTGGGCCAGGGCGGCTTTTATTTACGGGGCGATCCGGGCGCGGGCGGAATATCGATCAATGCTTCCAATCGTAACTACGTCTGGATCGAAAATTTCGTCATCAATGCCGCCGCTGATAATACCGCCATCCAGTTTCAAAACACAAAGTACAGCGTCATCAACGGCGTGGCCATTCAAAGCAGCGCGTCGCGCTCCATATACCTGCAAAACTCGGATAGCAATTTAATTCAATACGTGCGCATAGCCAATTGGCAGGCCGTGGGCGGAATCGAGCTCAATAATTCCAAAGCGAATACGCTGAGCAATGTGTATTTGAGCAATGGTCAGGGGCCCGGTTTGTATTTAAATAATACCAGTGATTTTAATACGCTAATGCTTGTCTCGGTTCACAGCACGATCAACGGGATCAGTATAGACGGCAGCCATTCCAATCTGCTTTTGGCCGGTAACGCTGTCAATATCAGCGGCGCAGCCGCTATTCAATTGAATGGCGCGACCTACAATACAATTGCCAATACAGCTGCCATCAACGGCGCGACCGGCTTTTCTATGCTGGGCAATGCCAATCGCAATTCCATCGTTCATGTCGTTGCGGCCCATAGTGGTGTTGGTTACGATTTTAATAACAGCTCCAATAATTTCTATCTGGGCATTCTGGCCAAGGGGAACAACACCAGCGATTGCGCGGTGGTCGGCGGAGTGTTGCCTGGCTTGACGGCGGCCTGTGCGGCCGAGGGACCCTCCATCATTGTGCCTGTCCCGGTCGTAAGCTTGATCAACGATTATTACGGCAAGATCATTGTTGATGACACCGCCAACTCATCCGATGCCAATGGCTCTGCCACCTGCAACACAATCACGGACTGGCTGGGCATGGAGAGCCTGTTGCGCGGCTGGGGGCAGGATGGAGCCCTGTTTCTAAACTCCACCACTCGCGGTCCTGGTATCGGCGCTGCTGCGTGTCGGATTTATGATTTTAATATGAAAAATACAGTCAGTGTTGTGCGTGGCAATGTCCCCCAGCCGACGGATGGCAATGTCGCTATGCCGCTGTATCGCAATGTGGGTAACAGCGCTGATTGCCTGAAGCATGCCGGCGCCTCCTGGATTGGCAATGCCTGCAGTCTGCCCGGATATAATACCCAGGCCTTGTGCGAGGGGGCCGGCGGAGACTGGACTACGTTGAATAAGTGCGTGCAAGTCGGACTGCGCGGCGCGATCGAGGTTTTGAACGATTCCTATGGCAATGAAAACGGCCTTTGCGAATCATATGAGATCTGCCAATATGCCCCGAATCTGGGCGCCTACCAGGGACACGGCACCTATCAGGCAGTGGGGCTGATTCCGGATGGGATCATCAAGAGCGTGTATCTGGTACGCTATACCAGCAACGGCTACTAATGTGACTGGCCGGTTTTTATGCGTCTGTCAAAAAAAAATCCTGGCCCGGACTTTAAGGCCGGACCGATGCGGCCCCAAAGTCGCCAATTAAATTTGCTCTTCGTCTTTTTTGGTGCTGGTACGCAGTGGTTGAAAAGAAACCACCCGGTAAACCCAGTCCTGGCTGGTTGCCTCGGGCGGTTTGATTGACACTATAATGCGCAGAATTTCAATATCGCCGCCGGTGACAGTCGACGTGCTGCTGCCAGCCGACTCCTCGCGTGTACTCGGATTTTGCACGCTGGCTGGCAGTTGATCATCGATATCAGGAGCCATGCTGCCCTTCTCGGAAACCTCGGCCAGATTGACCTTGTCCTGTTTGATCTCCACCTGCCAGCGGAACCCATTGTAGATGCCGGAATTATTGATGGTTCTGTATTCGCCCCGACTGGGACTCAGGTTAGGGTTATTGAGCAGTTGGGACATTTTGGCCTGCGCCAGAGCCAGGGCGATGGTGCGGTTGTCGGCCTTTACGACCAGATCAACTCCGCCGACGATCGTCCACATGATCCCCCCTAAATACAAACTGACGGCCATGACAGCCAGCGCCATTTCCGCGAGGCTGTAGCCATTGCGCAGTCTAGTTTTGATCATGGTGCCAGCTGTCGTCCTTCAGGTCAGCGTCCTGCCATTTTTGCATGGCAGCGGGGTCTTCAAAAACACGAGCGGTTCCCAGGTAACGGTCCAGGACCACCACCGCCTCCGGTTGATCCTCGCGATCTCCGACATAAAACCAGGCCTGCTCAGAAACGCCGGAAGGCAGGAAAACCAGCTGGACCTTGCCCTTGTCGATCAGGGGACTACCGACGCTGCGAATGCCGCCCAGATGGATGCTGGTGCGTTCAAAGATCACTTTTTTTTCGGCGCTATCGGACTCGCGATCCATCACATAGCCGGTATAGGCGTCGCTTTCATCCGGGTCGCTAGATAACTCGAATTCGAGGGTGATATCGGCGTTACGGCTAATGGCAGTGTTACGGGCGTGATCTAGCAGCACCGCCAGCTGTTTGGCTTTTTTTGTATCGCTGAGCGACAAGAAGACATCGGCTGTCAGTGGCATCATAATTACCGCTATCAGGCCGATGACAATAATCACGACAGCCATCTCCACCAGGCTCATACCGGCCCGGCACTCGGCGACGCCAGCGCGGCGCCGCGCCCGGCTGATTCTACGAACAGGGGCTGTCATCGAATTTTAGCCTTCTATTCTGTCACCCGCGCAGGCCAGCGACAAAGGCGCCCCGGGATTACAGTCCCTCTTCCTCTTCCCCTTCTTTCTTGCCTCGCAGCCAGGCCGGCCATTCCTTGGGATTGCCGGTCAGATAAAAATCCTGATTCTCGCCCTCGCCGCCCTGTTCGCCGTCGGCGCCGTAGCTGCAAATGTGACGCTGACCGCTGTCCGCACGGCAGATGAAATAGGGTCGGCTCCAGGGATCATTGAGCATCTCCTCGTTGACACCGTCAATCGAACCCAGGTCATCGCCTTCATTCAGAGGCGGGTTTTCCATTTCATAGATTTTGAGTTTGTTCATCAGGTTCATGCGTTGACTTTTGACGGCCAGGATCTTGCCTTTATCTACCACCGAAAAATCAAGGTTCATAACGACAATGGTCATAATGATGCCAATGACCAGGATCACAATCGCCAGTTCCACCAGGGTTAAACCAGCGCGATCAGCGTCGCTCAGCAAGCGTCGGGCGCGCGGACTGGATTTAAGGGCCGGATGGGCCAAAGATTGTTTCAAAAAAGCTAGCATAAAAGTTTTCTCCTGTATCTGGACAAGCCTGGTTGCCCGGTCCGACATTTGCAATCAGATTTTTTTGGATCCAGCGCTCCCGGGACCTGGCAGCTGATTGGCCCTTTTGCCGGCACACGATTCGGTCAGGATTACATGCCGCGCACAGTTTTGACAGCTGATTTGCAGGGATTCGAGAATTTGGGGCGATTGGCCTTGATGCATTCCTGCAGCTCGGCCCCGCTTTTATCCTTACAGAAGGCCTGCACATCCTCCTGACAGGCTGCACGGACTTTCTGCCAGCTCTCCACGCGCGCCCGGCAGGCTGGACTTAAATCGCTGGCATGGCTTTGCAGGCAGTTCATCACCCGGCCGTTCCCGGGCCTGGTATTTTGACAAAAGCGCGCTACATCATCGCGACATTCTCCGCGCGACTGAGCCGGCAGGGGCACCGCACTGTAAACGAACAAGAGACCGGCGGCGAAAGAGATCCGGGACAGGGTTGTGATCGAGATAGATTTCATGGTTTTTAGATTGGGGAGGCTTACACGCAGGGGACTAGCGCTCGCTGTTCCGATTTTATTATTCGACGTGCGTGGTCAAGAAAGGGTTGCAAAAAAAAATCTATAAAGGCGTTAAGTATAGAAGAGGACATTCAGGAAGGGCGCTATGGCAACGTATTTAGTAACCGGTGGGGCCGGTTTTTTAGGCATCAATTTAATTCGCTATCTTTTGGATAAAAAGCATAAGTGCGTTTCTGTCGACGTAGCGGAATTTGATTATCCCGAAAAGGACGACAAACGGGTCAAAATCATCAAGGCAGACATCCGCGATCTGGATGCCATGAAGAAGGCCATGAAGGGGGTCGACATCGTCGTGCATTGCGCGGCGGCCCTGCCCCTGTACACGGCCGAAGAAATCTTCTCCACCGATGTGGACGGGACTCGCAACGTGCTCGAGGCGGCCTGGCAAAACAAGATCAAGCGCGTTGTGCATGTTTCGTCAACTGCGGTCTACGGTATTCCGGATCACCATCCGCTGAAAGAAGATGACCAGCTCGACGGTGTGGGACCCTACGGGATGGCCAAAATTCAGGCCGAGGAAGTCTGCCTCGAATTCCGTCAGAAAGGCATGATCGTTCCCATTGTGCGGCCCAAGTCCTTCATTGGACCGGAGCGTTTGGGGGTCTTTGCCCTGTTTTACGACTGGGCCAAGGACGGGCACGGGTTTCCGATCCTCGGTAACGGCAAAAACCTGTATCAACTGCTGGATGTAGAAGATTTGTGCGCTTCCATTTATCTGTGTGCGACTGGAGCAGCGAAGAAAGTCAATGATACCTTCAATGTCGGGGCGCGTGAATTTTCGACCATGAAGGCCGATTTTCAGGCTGTTTTGGACTACGCCGGTTTTGGCAAAAAGGTGCGCGCCTTTCCCGCCTGGCCGCTGATTATGGTTTTGCGCGTTCTAGAGTTAATGAAGCTGTCTCCCTTGTACAAATGGGTCTATGAAACCGCAGCCAAGGATTCTTTTGTCTCGATTGAGAAGGCCGAGCAGGTCCTGGGTTATAATCCAGTCCATTCGAATCAGGACGCCTTGATTCGGAATTACAAATGGTATTTGGAAAACCTGGACAGCTTTCAAAATGCTTCCGGGATATCGCACCGGGTGCCCTGGAAGCAGGGAATCCTGAAAATATTCAAGGTGTTGTTCTAGACCCTTGCATACAATCGGGACCGGCCAGAATCAGTGACAGTGAGATTTGCAAGGCGGCCCCTGCGCGGCGCTTTGGCTGGCACAACGCCCTGGTGAGCCTGATTAGTGAGGAATGTATGAAACGAACAGAGATCGATCGTATTGAACGGGAAATCAAGCGTAAGGAAAAAAAAGACAAGACGCTAGCGGATAGCGGCGTGCGTAACGGGTCGGTAGGTGATTATATCAACCAGTTACACGCTGCCTTTTTATTTGATCATAATGAAATATTCAATATTTCTTCCGATGAAGGCATTCTGGAAATCCTGGAAGAAATGAAAGAGGCCTTGCCCGAGAAAAAATGGGTGGATGTGTTTCGCAAAGCGGTGAAAAAAACCGGGATCAAGGAAAAGGACAAGGCTGTTAGCGAACTGGAAAGCATGCTCTAATGCAGCCTCGCGAAACCCGCCGGGGAGGCCGGATCGAGGTACGCAGCCGCAGTCTGCTGCGCAATCATCGGGAGCTACGGCAGCTCTTGCGAGAATACAGCCTGGAGCGGAGCATGGCCATCATGCACGACCCGCATTCCGGGCAGGCGGGCAGCCTCAAGGCGAACAGCGTTGCCATCCTGAGCGACGGGTCGGAAGTACGCGGCCTGGGTGCGATTGGACCGATCGCTGTTGTTCCCTGGCTGGAAAGTACGGCGATTTTGCTGAAACGCTTCGCGCATCTGGACGGCTGGCCGCTTGGTATTCGCAGCCAGAATAATGAAGAAATCTTGCAAGTGGCGCGCAGTCTGACGGGCGGTTTTGGCGCGGTTTTGCTGCAAGGCATTGCCAGCGAACGGGCTCTGGAGCTCAGTGAGCGCTTGCAATTCACAGGTATCCCGGTGATGCATCTCGAGCAGAGCTGCGCCAGTGTGCTGGCCATGGCAGCCTGGTTTCGCTATCTGTATTTCAGCAAACAGCCAGGCCACAATCTGCGCGTAGTGGTGGAGGGCAAGGGCTGCGAACTGCCGGCCATGGCCCGGTCCTTGCTCTACCTGGAGCGCGATCAGCCGGGTCTGCAACCACCAGGCGATGTCGTGGTGATTGATGAGGCGGGTTGTCTGTACCCCGGTCGCGCGGATCTAGTGCAGCCTTCTGTTTTAGCGGAACTGGCCGCTGTTAGCAACCGCACCCGGTTTCAGGGGGATGCGCTGGAATTGGCCCGCCAAAGCAATGTCTGGATCCATCTGGGAGGTCGGGCTGAATCGGCTGAACCCGGTTGGCTGGCCAGGCTACAACAAAACCTGCCGGCTGGCAGTTTGTTGATCGATCTGCGCGACATCAGTACTGCCGCCGAACCAGGCGAGCTTGCCCAGGCGACGCCAACGACCGCTGCTTTGCCGACGCTATGGCCCGCACCGGACGAAACCTGGCCGGCGACCCTGGCGGCGCGGATCTATCCGGGTGTGATTGCAGGGTCGATGCGCGCCGGAGCGGTCCGCATTAATGACCGGATGTACATTGCCGCCGCCCAGGCACTGGCCCGCTTGCCGGCAGCGCCGGCCGATTTATTTGCGGATCTGTTTGCCGAGCAATTGCACACCAGTATTGCCGACGCAGTTTTCCGGGCTGCTACCCAAAGCCAGCTCTTATAGCGCTTTATTGACCCAAAAAGCGCAGCTGGCTGCGGCCGATGCGAATCAAATCGCCGTTTTGCAGACCACGGGGCCGTAAAAGCTTGCGATCATTGACATAGACTCCGCCCGCGCTGAGCAGGTCATAAAGGACCCAGGATTGATTCACCCGTTTGATGCGGGCATGAATCGGACTGACGGTATTGTCGTGCAGCGGAATGTTCGCCCAGCGACCGCTGCCGATGGCTGTGTTTTCCAGAAATAGATCGTAATCCCGGCCATGGGGTGATTCGGGATGATTTAACAGCACCAGGCGGGCCGTCTGGTAGAGACCGGCCTCCCGCAAGGCCATTTGCAGCAATCGATAGTTGTACTCCCGCATATACAGGCGTCGCTCGTCATCCATCAGGACTGCCGCTGGATGAACGGCGGCAAAATTCCGGTCTGAGCGGACGGATTCTGACGGACCGGGTCTGAAGTCATCATCGATCGCGGTTGTATCGCTCCCGAGGAACTGGGTCGGCTTATCCAGGTAATCCTGGATGTTGGGCTTCTGTGGCTCATCGTTGGCCAGGTCGGCCTCGTCTGCGCTTTGTTTGGTTGGCGTTGCCGCTTGTGCTGCTGTCCGGGTGCGGTACAACAAAAAGAGCAGCAGTCCCACCAGCAGTGCAAAGGATAAGACCAGGGCGGCCACAATCAGATAGATCAGGAAGGCCGAACGGCCATAGCGGTTGCGGATCCAGGGTCCTGGCGGTACCCGATAGCGGCTGACGCTGCGAAAGACGCCTGCATTGGACTGCAAACGTGTGCGCAAGGTTATTTGATCTCCGGGCCATACATCTGCCTGGCTGGCTGCGCTGGTGAAGCGCAGGCGATAGTTTTGGTTGTTCCCGCTCTGGATGATCGCAAAGGCGCGTTTCCTTTGCGCTTCCTCGCGCGGCAGCGACCAGACCTGTCCGCCGGTCTTCAGGGCCAGACGCTCCAAAAGTCGCAAATTGGTGCTGGTAACGCTGGTTTCTGCGCCGCGGTCCGCTTTGGTTTCAGTAAACCTCGATTGCTGGGTAAAAACATACACTGGAATTTCCAGTTTACGGCCCAGCTCGGTTAATTCAAAACAGTCGTTTTCGTTTAAATAACTGCCTTCGTCGCGACCATCGGTGTACAGCACAACCGCAGTTTTTTGGGCGCCTTTTTCCAGCGCATCAGTGGCCATGCTGCGCGCGGTGTAGATGGCGCTGAAAAGGGTATCATAGAGGCGGGTGCGCTCGCCGGTGTGTTTCAGTCCGCTGACCTTCAGCGCCTGGGCCCGGTGATCGGAACTGATATCGCCAAGCAGCAAGGGTTGTCCCTGGATGCTGTAGAGCGCGCTGCGATCCTGGCTGTCCAGTTGCAGCAGCAATTCGTGGGCCTGCTCCCGAGCCAGGTTGAAATCGTGTTTGCTCACCGAGCGGGTGCGATCCAGTACCAGCACCAGATTCAGGCGTAAATCTGCCGGGTCCAGGGCCTGCAGGTCGATTTGCGGTACTTCCTGCTCCTGATCGATATACAGCTCATAGATGGCTAGCTCTGGGTCCTGCAAGGCTTTTTTCGCAGCGCTGACTGGATGAGCGGATCGGACCTGGATCTGCATGGTAATCGTGGGCCAGGCAGCCACATCCAGATCGGTTATCTGCAGAACCTGGGCCGAAAGACGACCGCCAAGGAGTAACACCAGGCTGATCGCCAGGCCCAGGCGGGCTTTTTTTTGTGATCTACAGGCCGTTCTGCGCCTGGAACACTCTTTGCCGGATGCAACCATACTCCCTACAGTATCGGCAGCCGAGGCTCCTGTTTTGGCTCCGGGCGCCTTAAAAAAACGCCGCGCATAAAAGGCAGGGAGTTCTGGAAATACACCAGTTCCTGTTGTTGAAAGGCAGCATGCTGTAACAGGTGCTGATCGGTGGCCCGGTTGAGCTGGCATCCCTGGCCCACGCAAGCCCAGGCAGGCCGTAGCATTCCTTGCCAGAGCGCAGTCCTTTTTTTGTGTGATCGAATGTGCTCCAGAATCAGCAGGCGGCCGCCCGGTCGCAGCCAGTCTTGCAAGCGTGCCAGACTGCGTTCCAGATCGGGCACAGTGCATAGCACCAGCGTAGCGACGATCGTATCGTAGGTGTGTGCCGGTTGATACTCGTCAATCCCGCAATGCTCCAGCTGGATTTGGGCCGGTGCCAGGCGGGCTTTCTCTGCGGCCTGCGCCAGCATGGCCGGGGAAGGGTCAAAGGCATCCACTTTGCGGTCGGGATGGTAGAACCCAAAATTGACGCCGGTGCCGCAACCGACTTCGAGGATCCGGCCCTCCGCCTGGTTCAGCAAATGCCGGCGGTGCCAGCCTAAACTGTCCCGTTCTGCGGCAGCGAGCAGCGGATCATAGATACGAGCGAAAAGACGGCCATACCACGACTCGCCAGCACAGTGGCCGTCGAAATGGTGTTGAATTGCGTCTTTTTCAAGCATGCTTGCCAATCCCGAACAGATCGAGCAAATTTTGAAACAATCCGATTTGCGGCGTGAACTGGATGGCGACCAGTGTGGTATCATCACTTTGCTGTGTTTGGCCTCGAAATTCCAGCAGGCGCTTTTCGATCAAGCTGACGAGCTCAGCCACCTCGAGGCGGCTATTTTGCTCTAACAGCTGTTCCAGCCGTTCCTCGCCATAAGCCCGATCGTCTGCATCGAAGGTCTCTGTAACCCCGTCAGAATACAAAACTAGTTTATCGTTCGCCAGCAGGGTGATTTCCTCGCTGTAATAGATGGTCGGCAAGACTCCGATCAGTCTTTGTGTGGAAAGCAGACTTTGTAGAGGCGAGCCCTGGCGCAAGACTATCGGAGCCGGGTGAGCCGCGTTGATGTACTCCAGCCGGCCGCTTTCAATTTCCAGGATGCTGGCAAAGAGGGTGATGAACTCGCCGCCGCGATAGCGGTCGACCAGGAAGGCGTTCACGCTGTTGACGGTGTGCACCAGGCTCTGGCCGGCCAAAAGATGCGTGCGAATAATGGAGCGGATTGCACTGACGATGTAGCCCGTGCCCAGTCCGTGGCCGCTGACGTCACCCAGGATAAAGGCGTAGCGTTCCGGAGAAAGCTCGAGGATCTCCAGGTAGTCGCCGGAAACCGAGACCGCGGCCTTGTTGAACCACGCCAGATTGAAATGATTGCTATGGGTGCCGAGCGGTCCCGGCAGACTGCGTTGCAGGATACCGGCCAGATTGAGTTCACGAATGCGTTGCCGCTTTTCCATTTCACGAATCAAAAGGGCGTAGTTGTAGATCAATAGCTCGCTGAGTTTAGCCGCTTCCTGCAAATAGCGAATCTCGTTCAGGCGCAGCTTTTGGCGCTCCTGTTTATAACCGACCAACAAGGCCGCTCGCAAAGTGGCTGGACTGCGGTACTGGCGGGTGGCGCTACGAATGGCCGAGAGGGCCTGTTTGGTCATGCCGCTAGCGCGCTGGGCCGTGAACTTGCCGCCCTCGTCGTCAATGACTCCCAGGGCGATCAAATAATTATTTTTATACATGTATTGGAACAACTCGCCGCGATAGCCGGCAGCGTAGGCCAAATAAGCGGTCACGCGCATCTGTCCCGGTCGCAGATAACGCCAGACGGGGCTTTCGGTGGGCATGCGCTGCAATTGGCCCGAGCGCATATTGAGTTCGGCAAAGGTATCCCCCGAGATCAAAAAACTCAGTTTTTCCACTTCGAGCGTTTTTTGAATCTCTTGTAAAAAGCTGTTCACCGTCGGCTGGATACGGCTATGCCGCGCGATCAGGGTGGTTAGAACCTTGAGGGATTCGGTCAATCGTTCATCCAGTCGATAGATGCGTTTTTCCAAAAAACTGGAAATGCTGCGCCGGACCGGATCGAGCAGGAAAACCAGTATCAGAATGAATACCACATTCACAATCCAGCTATATTCGCCGCCCTGCTCGGGTAATAGCAGGCTGTGAATCAAAAGCACGGTGCCGTAAGATCCAATCAGGCCGACGGTCAGAATACCGGCCATTAACGAGCGGGTCAAAATCAGTTGGAACTTTACAAAATGCAAGCGGTAGGTGCTATAGATCAAAGTCAGTGGGAATACAATGCCCGGTAGTACAATCCAGTCAATCGAGAGTGAGCGCCAGGCCCAGACATAGCTCAAGCCGAAGAGGCTGCTGGGTACCAGGACCCCGAGGAAGGTCCCCAGTAGCAAAACCCGGTTTTTGAATTTTTCAATGCGGTCCGGACTAAACTCCAGCGCGTTTTGGACCTGCAAGGCCAGGGTGATCAGCAAGGCCAACGCAAAGAGGCTGTAGTTGAGATAGCCCAGTTTGCGGACCGTCGCAAAATTGTCCAGACCCACAAAGGATACCAGCAGCAAGAATAGCCCCAGGATGACTTCGGTTACCAGTACAATGGCCGGGATGTCTTTGCCTGTGGTTCGAAAGCCGACATTCAGCAGGGCCTGGGGCATAAAGATGCTGCTACCCAGCCACAAGAGCAGCAGCATGGGCGAGGGATTCACGACCACCAGGTAGGCCAGCCAGGCAAAGCCGGTCTGGATCAGACACATAATCCCGAGCAGAAAGTCGCGGGCCATGACAATCAGCCACAACGCGGCTAATAAATTGACCAGGGCAAACAGGATCACCAGTTTAAAATCCAGCAGCAGGCGCCAGGGTTGATTCGCCTCGAGGCGCAAATGAAAGCTGCCTGTATCGGTGATGACTACCGCAAAACCGGGTTGCGTAAAGGCGCCCGGGCTTTGCAGGGGACTATGGCCGTTGATTTGACGAACGGTCGCCGATTCGAGCAAGAGACCCCGTTGAACCGGCAGAATGGCGCCATCCGGCGTGTAGTAAAAAGGCAGTCGATAACCGCTATCGGGTGTCGGAAACCAGAAAGCGAACAGCAGTAACAGCGCAAAGAGCGGGTAGGCCCCATAATTATAGAGTTGCTTCAGCATCATGCGTTCAGTCCGACCCATCCTTTGGCCGGGTGACCATGTGATTGTCCTCTTCCTCGAGCGAGTCTGATGCCACCGTCTGCGCCTGGTCTTGTGCGCCTTTGAATGGCACAAAGCGAATGGTGATCAAAGGCACGGAGTGATAGGATAGCACATAGCTATGATCTGCCTGGAGTGTGAGCAGGTTGCGCCAGCCAAAACTGAGCAAGTTTTGTCCGGGATCGGTCGCATCGTATAAAGTGTAATGACTGCCGCTATGCAGTATGGTGACCAGGGGCGAATCGGGTTTGATCTCTGCAATCAGGACATCCACCCGATAGCCTTCGCGCTTGAAATCGGGATCGGCCTTCAGATCGGTCATAATTTGATTGATTTTCATGTCCTTCCGATTGTACAACAGGGCGTGTAAGCGGCCCAAAAGGCCGTAGAGGATGATGCCGGCAGCGCTGCTCAGGCGATCCGCCGACAGGGCCACCATATAGTGTTGCTCTTCGCGGGCAGTGAAGAATTCAATGACGGTGCGTCCGCTGCCGCGCGGCTGAAATTCATAGCCCTGAATGCTCGGGGTCTGGGTCTTGTGAAAGATGCTCTGGATGCGGCGGGCGGTTTTCATCTCCTGATCATAAAGCCGGGAATCGATGACCCGCAGGGATAACAGATAGTTTTGAATGGCGACCGCCGATTTATGGGCGAAGAATTGCAGGGCCTTGTGAGCGTGCGGATGGCGGGGACTCTGGTGCAGGATCATAAAGCCGGGCAATCCCTTACGGTAAACGAAAGGGTACAAGATGGCCATATTCATGCCTTGCAGCAAGCGCCGAATTTCGTCGGACCAGGTCTCATCCAGGGCGTCCAGGTGGCGCCCATGGCTTTTGGCCTGTCGGATCAGAATCTCCAGATCGGATTCCCATTCGGTCGGTGGGTTAAAACTAGTGCTGTGATTGCGATTGCTGTGATAATAATTATAGCCGTTACGATCCGGGTCCTGAACCGCTAAAATAGACTCACGCACCCCTAACCAGTCTGTGAATTCGGGCAGAATTTCGTGAATCAGCTCCTCGACGCTAAACTGGCGCGCCAGCAATTCCAGGTGGTGTAGATCATGGCCAAAAAAGGTCAGATAATCGTAACGCGGCAGGATGCGCGCCAGGATGGCTTCTCGGGCTGGAAACAGGAGCAGTACAGCTATCAGAATAAATGCCAGGGTGATTATTTGTTCCCGGCTGTCAAAATCCAGCGGTACGATCAGGCGCAGCAGGTAGTATAGCAAAACTACCAAAATACCGAAAAAAAGCGAAACCGCGAAGCGGCGCACCCGGCTGCCACGGATAAACCTGCTCAGGTAATTCTGTATACGATTCCAGTAGGGCATAGCTTCCAGGGCCAGCGATCGGATTAGCGGCAACTGCGCCTGCCAGTCCGGCACTTCAGGTGGTGTACATGGAATTCAAATGCACATAGTCCCCGGTCAAATCGCATCCCCAAAGAGTCTCGGATGCGTTGCCGAGGCCAAGCATAATTTTTAATACAATTTCCGGTTCCCGCAAATATTCGCTAATCGCTCGAAGCTGATCGGGACTCTGTAGATTACCGGCCAATTCCAGATCACCAAAAAAAATACGCAGTCGATCTTGTTTCAAGCGCGTATCAAAGGTCTTGCCGATCGCCATCAAGAGGCGACCCCAGTTCGGATCGGCGCCGGTTACGGCGGTTTTCACCAGCGGGCTATTGATGATTGATCGACCGACAGCCAGGGCCTGTGCGGCGTCCACGGCCTCATGAATCTGCAATTCAATCAGGGTGGTCGCCCCTTCACCATCCGCCGCAATTCGCCTGGCCAGGTGCACACAAATATCCAACAAGGCTTGTACAAACTCGAGCGACGCCTGGTCCAAAGGCAATTGCCGCAGGGTGGCTGGATCGATGGGCCAGCTCATACGGGCCAGCATTTGGGCGGCTGCGGCTGGAAATCGAATTTGGCTCGCATGGGCGCCATTGGCCAGCAAGGCCACGGTATCGCTGGTTGAGGTATCGCTATCCACCGATATACGATTAAAGCTCCTGGACACCACGCTTTCCAGCAGGCGTTGCAGATCGGCGGCCGGGCAGGCCGCATCGGTGAACAAATACGATAACATGGTGGCCATATCCGGTTGGATCATGCCAGCCCCTTTCGCCACACCCAGGATGCGCGTGCCATCACCGAGTTCGCGCTCGGCAAATTTGGGCCAGGCATCGGTGGTCATGATTGCGCTGTTAAAGGCTGCAAAATCCGGTCCCAGCAAGCGCTCTTTCAGTTGGGCGCAGGCTTGCAGCATGGGTTGCTCAGGCAGCTGGCGGGCAATGACGCCGGTGCTGGAAGGCAAAATCTGAACCGGTTCGAGGCCCAGATTTGCGGCGGCCTGGCGGCAACAGGCGTAAACCAGATCAAGGCCCTGCGGACCGGTGGCGACATTGGCATTGCCTGAATTGACAATAATGGCCTGGATGGACTGACTGCGGGCATGCTCGCGGCCCACCAGGATGGGTTGTCCGCAAAACACATTGCGGGTGAAAACGGCTGCCGAGGTGCAGGGTCTGGGGCTATAGACCACACCAAAGTCAGCTTTGTCCGGTTTTAACCCGATATTCCAGCCGGAAGCCAGATAGCCGCGAGGAGGTTTTTGGAACATTAGTACTCATATAGCGTGGCACGGCTACTGCCTGGCAAGCCCGATTTACGTACGCTGGCTAAAATATGATTGGCCCGCGCAGCCGTCTGAAAGCAGCCGATGAGCACATTTTCCTGATCCGCATTCTGACTGGATTGCATCCGAAATACGGGCAGACGATCCGGGTCACTTTCGCGCACGCCCTTGCATTTGGCGGCCTGTAGCTGACGGATCTCCGGTAAGGTGGCCAATTGGCTGGCCAGTTTACGGGCTGTGGGCTGATCAAAATCGCCGACCTTGATGATCCAGGTGCGGCTGGAGCCTGCGTTTGCCAGGCTTTGGGATGCAGCGGTATTGCTCGTTGTCGGGCTGGCTGGATCCGATACGGTGCCGCCTGAGGCAGGTGGGCTTGTTTTTTGATGCGTGCCGTTCGGATAACGGACAACGCACTCCGGATCTTCAATGGTCTGCACAGTACCGATGCGAATCCCGGCGTACAAGCCCATGGCAAATACTAGCACCAGGGCCGCCAGGGTGAAGCTGATCAAGCGGTTGCGTTTTTGCAGCTCTGGATTTTTAGACCGGGTGCGTGTCGGTCCGGCGGCCTTGACCTCGCTAAACGAGCCGCGATGGGCTGAAAAATCAAAATTTTGCACGGATCAGACCTCACTGCCTGGGTGCCAGGCTGTTAGTACTATCGGTTCATCGCGCAAACGGGCCGGCCAAAAAAATCAGGCCAGATGGGTGGTATTGCGGCGGGCTTTGCTTCGGTTCAGGGTTGTTGCTCTGCCAGAGGATACAGAATCTTGTTTTCCTTATCCATTCGAGTATGTAGCGCTTGCAGCAGGGTGTGCGTGGCGCCAATAAAGGCGGCTGTATCTGCCTGGATGCGCCGGGCAACGGACCATTTGGTCATGTACTGCTCAAAATCCTGTTGCAAACCGCCCATTGCGGATTGAAACTGCAGGGCTGTTTCAGCGCAGCTCGGGTTGGCGGACTGAATTAAACGGGGATACAAACTCAGATCCTCCATGGATAAATGCACCTTCAAGCGAGCCGCGAAAAGCGTTAATAGCTGGGTGACTTCCAAAGCGCGTTCAGCCAGATTGCCGGCATCCAAAATGGCCAACAACTGTTCCGCCAGATCGGCCAGCTCAGCATGCTGGCTACGGTATTGACTGGTAATGCTCATCGGTTATAGCAACGCCCTGATCCGTCCGGCTCCGGTTCAGGGGATCACCTCCAGGCTCCAACGGGTGGCGGGGTACTGAAAGGCATCGGCGATGCGTGTATGCGTCTGGACCAATTCCTGGACAGCTGGCTGGATGCGTTCCATCTCATGGACCAGGTGGCGAATACTGGCGCAAACCAGATCAAAGCCGTTTGTGCCCCAGTAATTATTGTGGGTCGCAATCAGGCAACGGCCGCCGCAAATGTGGCGTATATCGCAGGTCTCGCAGGGCCCCTTTGGCTCCAGTCGACCAGTCAGATCCTGGCAGCTGTCGTGGTGCAGATGTCCCAGCTGGTTCCAGTCATCGCCGGTTGCCACCGGGCAACCCATCAGTTTGCCGTCAGTTGCCACCGCGAAGGCATTGTGCCCGATCCCGCAACGGATCGGCAGGTGTTCGGGCGTGCCCGCATTGAGGCTATGCATGATGCCCAGGAAGGGCACGATCCCCCGGGCTGTAGACTCCGTTTGCATATCCGCGAGCCATTCGTCGGTCAACCGGGTCAGGCCGGGTTTATAGCTGTTGTCGAGCCAGTTCTCAAAGCTGTCCCAGCGCATCGACATCTCGCCGTCAAATCCGGCGTCCAGTTGCCAGTAAACATGATCGAAGCGGACCGGACTATCGTACAGCAGGTGATGCACTTCGGCATAGACATCCGAGCGGGAGGAGACCGTCATACGGGCGACCAGGTCGTTTTGGTAGCCGCGCTCGCGCGCATTCTGGCATTGGCGCATGACTTTGGCATACATGCCTGCTCCCCGGTACTGATCGTAGGTCTCCGGTCGTCCATCGATTGAGACCAGGATGCTTTTCAGCCGCTGCAGGTATTCATCTGGCAGGCGATCGAGCAACGTAACATTGCTTTGCAACACAAAGTCGGCATCGAAGGTATCCATCACCTCTTTTATATAGGGGATATTAATGAGGGGTTCGCCGCCGTAAAAGACAAAGACCGGATCGGGATCGCCAGCGATGAATTGCTGTAAATCACTCAGGCTGTATTCTACTTTGGCCGGCATTTGCTTGTGCGGAAAATCCTCGCAGTAGGCGCACTTCAAATTGCATTTCGTTGTGGTGAACAGAAAATAAAGCATAACAGAAACTGAATATGGCAGGTTTGGCTGCCAGGGCCAGCTTTTTTTCTATTTGATCTATAACGGCCCGTCCGAAAAGTGCGCGTGAAGTGTCCAGGATTATGAAACAGATCGTATCAAACCTTGTAACGGCCGTGCGCCCTTTAGTGCTGCTCTTTTTAGCGGTCATTGTGCTGGCAGCCACCTGCAAGCCGGTGTCCGAATCCCAGGCGGCCCCGGAAATCGAAGTGGAGTCCGGCGGCGACCTGTCGACCGACTATCCGCGTTATTGGAATGATCTGGCGCGCTACCTGGCGGGCCTCGAGCCGGCAGAGGGCAGTGTGCTCAAGGGTGTGGATGATTCTGCCCGGGCCGTGGCGCACCGCAAGGCCTTCGCTCAAGGCTGGGAGCCGGAGGCAAAGCGGCTGGCGGCGATGGAAAAATGGCGCAGTGCGGAGTTGAGCGACGTCTATCAACTGCGGCGCACGGTGTTTTACCCGTTTAGCGGACCGGACTTTATCAATATCAATACGCTGTATCCCGACAGCCGCCGTTACATTCTCTTTGGACTTGAGAACCCGGGCTCGCCACCGGATATCAGCAAACTGAGCGAGAAAGAACAAGCCTCTTTTCTGGCGCATGTGCAGCGCTCGCTGCATTCCATTCTGAAATGGTCTTTTTTTCGCACCCTGAGCATGCAGGTGGATTTTAATAACAAGGCCCTCGACGGTCTGAATCCGGTGCTTTTGGCCTTTATGGCTCGCAAGGGTATGCATGTGCTGGATCTGACTACAGTGCGCCTCGCTGAGGACAGCAAACTCTATGCCATCTACGATGATAACGCTTACGCGCCTAAAAAGCAGGACTTGCCGGTCTACAAGCCAGCAGCGAATGCCAAATGGAAAGTGATCCCGGGAGTGCGCATCCGTTTTGTGCGCCCCGGTTCGGAGCGTTTGCAGGAGCTGCTATTCTTTTCTTTTAACGTGTCCGATGCCGGACTCAAGGAGTTCGGCCAGTTTCCGGATTTTATCAAAAGCCAGGGACCAACCAATACCTACTTGAAAGCCGCATCTTACCTGATGCATAACGCCAGCTTTTCGATCATTCGCAATCTGGTTTTAAGCCAAAGTGAGTTTCTGCTGCAAGATGACTCGGGCATACCGCTCAAATACTTTCCGGCTGATACCTGGGATCGCAGCTTTTACGGTTCCTACCACACCCCCATCCCCCTGTTCAAAAATCGGGTCCAAATGGACTTGCGCAAGGCCTACAGCGGCAAGGATGTCAAGCCGCTCGATTTCGGCATCGGGTATATGTATCGCAAAGGGACCTCGAATCTAATGGCGGCGCGCAAAAAACATTCTGCAGCAGAATAGGCCCATCGCCGGTCCTCTGGCAACGCAGAGACTGGCTGTTCCATGCAAGGAAACGCCGCGCCTTGAAGTTTGTTGATGAAATCGAGATTGTAGTCACTGCCGGTCATGGCGGGGCGGGGTGTGTCAGTTTTTTGCACGAAAAATACCGTGAATTCGGCGGTCCGGATGGCGGTGACGGCGGCCGCGGCGGCGACGTCTGGATTACGGTCAATCCCTCCCTGCAATCCCTGGGAACTCTCGTCGGCAAGCGTGAATGGCAAGCAGCTGACGGCGAAGCCGGACGGGGCAGCCAAAAGAGCGGTGCGAATGGCGCCGATGCCATCATCCAGCTACCGGTGGGGACCGCCGTTATTGATCAAAAAAGCGGTCACGTTTTGTGCGATTTAACCCATCCGGGCGTCAGGGAGCGCATTGCCTGCGGCGGGATGGGCGGGCGCGGTAATCAGCACTTTGCCACGTCCAGCAATCAAACCCCGGAATATGCCCAGGCTGGTCTGCCTGGTGAAAGCCGCCAACTGCTCTTGCAACTTAAATTGATGGCCGATGTGGGCCTGGTGGGGCTGCCCAATGCCGGTAAGTCCACTCTATTGGCGGCTGTATCACATAAGGTGCCGCGGATTGCGGACTACGCCTTTACCACGCTAACCCCTAACATCGGTGTGATCGCTGATCCGCGCGCAGACAGCGAGCGACGGCTGCTGATGGCCGACATCCCGGGCATTATCGAAGGGGCCAGCAAAGGGCACGGGCTGGGCCTGTCATTTCTGCGTCATATCGAGCGGGTGCGAGTGATCGTATATGTGCTCGACGGCACCAGCCTGGAAGCAGCCAGCGAGATTCGGTTGCTGCGCCAGGAGCTGCAGTCCTACTCACCGCGCTTGCTTGATTTACCGTCAATGGTAGTCTTTAATAAAATGGACCAATTTGACTATGAACTGGAACTCGGCCACCAGGCTGCCAAGGAGCTGGATGGGGCGGAATTCTGGAATTCAGCCGATGCAGGGCCGGGCCCAGTATCCAGGAAAAAACCGGCAGTGTTTTTTATGTCTGCCAAAGAGGGCTGGAGAGTTACGGAATTTTTGATCGCCTTGTTCGAACTCTTTGCGGGTCAGGCCAGTCTGGCCGAGCTGGCGCTCAATCCCGCTGAGGCTGATTTTATTACCGATCCGGATGAAAGCGAGCAAGCCGACCATATTCAGATCCGGCATACAGCTCCTGATTTGCCCTGATTTCTCCTTGTCAATCCGGGAACTAGTGGAAATCTGGAGCACTGGTTTTTGGTCTGCGGTATGCTGTTTAATTCAGTAGAGTATCTGCTCTTTTTTATTCTGGTTTATATTGTTTATTGGCAATCCCCGCATCGTTATCGGCACCTGATCCTGCTCCTGGCATCGTTGGTATTCTACTCCTCCTGGTCCCTGCTTTTTCTGGCTCATTTTTTGGCCATTATCCTGCTGAATTATCCGCTTTTGGTCTGGATCTACCGAAAAAAATCAGCCGCTGCCTTGAGCCTCGCACTGGTACTCAATATTATCAATTTGTCTTTTTTTAAATATTTTTATTTTTTTACGGATAATATTGCTCTGCTGCTGGATTCCGATAGCGCCAGTTTGCTGACTAATACCGTCCAGAATGAGTGGCCGCCTATTATTCTGCCGCTGGCGATCAGCTTTTACACCTTCCAGATTATCGCCCTGCATGTGGATGCGTGGCGTAAGCAGCTGGAAACGGAACCGCCCTTGCTTGACTTTACGCTTTTTATCATGTTTTTTCCGCAGCTGATTGCCGGCCCCATTATGCGCCACAATGAGCTGTTCCCTCAGTTACATTCACATAAGTCTGTGCAAGAGAATGATGTGCCCCGCGCATTGGCCTTAATTGCGTCCGGGATCATCAAAAAGGTTCTGATGGCGGATTACCTGTCAGAGACTGTGTATCAGATCTATGCCGCCCCGGCAACCTGGCAAGCCTGGATTTTGGTTTTGGCCGCCTGGTTTTTTGCCTTGATGGTCTACCTGGATTTTTCGGCATACACCGATTTGGCGCGCGGTTCCGCGCTGCTCCTGGGATTTGATATTCCAGTCAACTTTCGGGGACCCTTCTTCCAGATCAGCTTCGCCGATCACTGGCAGCGCTGGCACTTGACTTTGTCGCAATGGTTGCGGGATTATGTATATTTCACGATGGGTGGCAGCCGCAATGGCGCTTTTCGTTTGTATGTGGGTCTGGTGCTAACCTTCTTCATCGGCGGACTTTGGCATGGCGCCGGCTGGGGTTTTGTAATTTGGGGCCTTCTGAATGGCCTTTATCTGGCGATCGAGCGCTTTGTATATGTCAGTGGAATTGTGCCCCGGGTGGCGAGCTGGGCGCGGCGGGATGCAGAGTCCCTGCAACACTATCAGTATCGCAGCGTGTACAATGTGCTGAAAGCATTCCTGTTGTTTAATATGATCGCCTTTGCCGGAGTTTTCTTCTATGCGGGCATTGATCTGTCGCGGGCGGAGTTGATCCTGACGAGTATGCTCGGGAACTGGGGCCCCGAATTTCGATTATTCGCCCTGACCGGGCATCATGGTATCGTGGTGCTTGTATTTCTGGGTCTACATTACCTGGAATACCGCGACTACCAGCCCTTGCAAAAATGGCGCCAGAAAATCCAGGATTCCTGGCCGCTGTGGTATCTGTTGGCCGCCGTGGCGCTCTTTGGGCTGCTCGCGGTTTATGCCCGCGGAGACCAACCCTTCGTGTATTTTCAATTCTAGGGGAGCAGTTGATGAAGATGGTAAACAACAAATACTGGTTCCCCTTGCTGCTCGTTCTGCTGCTGTTTCTGATTGATAAAGTCGTGTTGATACCCGCTGTGCAGAGTTGTTGCACGCAGTATCGGGGCAATCCTTTCGAAAGCATGGCGAACTATGATTTCAAACAGGATGCTATTGTCCAGGCGGCGCGAGAGTCCGGGCGCAAGATCATTTTGAATCTGGGGACATCCAGATCCATGGGTTATTATCGTACTCCGACACCCGAGCATATCGCTGTTAGCCAATACCTGACGGATGCGGAGCGCAAAACGCTATCAGAATATCAGATTGTAAACTCCTCTTTGCCGGGTGCCTCGATTCTAAGCGCTTATGTGCGCATGGCCCAATGGCTGGATCACGGTTTAAAGCCCGATCAAATCTGGGTCGAAATTTCGCCCTTTTCGTTTAATAAAAACAGCATGTGGGCCTCTTTTGAGCTTAAACACGGCGTGCCGGCAGATTTTGCGCTGCGGTATTTGAACCGCCTGCCGGCAGAGCATAGTAAAACCATTCTGACAAGCCGTTTGTTTCAGGTGATCCGTTTTCGGCCCGGCAGCGCCGATCAGAGCAAATCCCAATGGGAAAACCTGTTTGCCGAAGCGACCCGCCACCTGGATCAGCTTCCCCGCGGCATACCGCCCTATACCGGAGTAGAGCAGGGCCGTGAAAGCAAGGAACAGCTGCTCAAGTATCGTTATGTCAGTAGCGAGATGGAGCGCACCATGTTCCAGGGTTATAAAATGGATCCGGTCTATGCGCGCTATCTTGATTTGATCAGGGCAAGGGCGCAGGAACAGGGGATTGCGCTGGTTTTTTGGAAGCCGGCCTCGCATCCCTTGTGGCAATCAGTCCTGAAGCGTAATGATTCCGCGACGCACTGGATGACAGAATGGAATCGGACTGTTGCGAGGCTCAAGACGCCGCATTCCAGCTACCTGGATATGGACCAGGAAGGGCTTTTGCACTGTCGCTTTTTCGTCGATCCGGTGCACATTGGCAATCGCTGTTATCCGGAAATGGCTGTTCGCACCCTGCAAGCCGGAGCGGCTATTCCATAGGACGGCCCTGCAGGGCGGCCTGCAAACAAAGAGCTGCTTGCGTGCATTGTTTTTGAATCACGAAGTTCTGGCAATTTTCTACGATCGCGGCCTGCTTCTGGCAGCCGGCGATACAGGCGCGCTGCAGATATTCGCGCTCTGCCTCGCTTACTTCCGTTTTTTGCAAAGCCTCGGCCGCGCAGACTAGAAAACCATCGCAAAAGCGCGGGCAGGGCAGATCGCTGCGGATTGCGTTTTCCGTAGCCTGCTGTTGGTCGTTTGCGATGGCGCTGTTAAAGATGTACAGGCCCGTCCTGATTATGACTAAAAAGAGGAGCGCGTAGAGCGGAAGCCAGCTGCTATAACGCTTGATCCAGGCTATCATGGTTGTTTCTGGGCCGGCTGGACCAGGGTTTGTCCCTGGTTGGAATAAAGACGGCTTTGGTATTGCAAGCTTTGAATGTCTAACAAGCCGGCCAATATTTCCCGGGGTGCCATCTGGTTTTTCCATCTGTTCCAGCTGTCTGCCAGCCTGAGACCGGACAAGGAGTCTGGGGGCAAAGCCCCATTGCCATCAATAATGAAACGAGCTGTCTGGATGCATTCCTTGCTGTTACCTGGAACCGAGTGTTGAATCTCGGTATGGGGTAGTAATAACTGCAGCTGAAATCCATCCCACGGTTCATCGCTGATGAGACAGACTGGTCCCTGGATTTTTTGAATATTTTGTACGGGAAGGATCGGCCGGCTGGCACCCGGGATGATGATGAATTGTAAAACCAGCATTACCAGAACTCCGCTGGTTATCATCCGTGTGCGCTCCCAAACGAGGCGCTCTGCGGAATAG
>JAGRNA010000018.1:0-2092 GCA_020441005.1 Leptospiraceae bacterium | reverse complement strand
GCTAGTACCCAGTACCAGGGCAGCCGCAGGATTAGCGCAGCGATAAATGCAATCAGGGCGACGAATGCCGAGAATACAAAATTGGCTTTCATCCAGCGTGAAATTCTGTCGGCGCAGCCAATTTCATTCCGCGAGCTGTACAGGATCATTGGCAGTCCGGCAAACAAAACGGGTAGCACCGGAATCACATAGTAGGGATCCTTGCGTGATGGCAGCATATGCAGCAATGAAATTGCCAGGGCGGTGACAAACAGCATGCGGCCAATCCGAACCCGGCTGTCGCGAACAGTGCTGCGCAACGCCAGGAAAAAAGCGCCAATGATCATGACTGTCCAGGGGGCGGAATACAGCAGCCAGCCCATCGGTATCATAAAGGGTGACTGGTCGGCGTGCCTGAACTTGGACAGGTTTTCATTTACATAAAAGAACTCCAGGATCGCTTTACCGTAGTTATCCGGCGCTGAATAGAAAAGCCAGCCATTCCATGCCAGGGGCAATAGCAATGGCAGGTGCAAAACAAGGGCCGCTTTCAGAATGGTGGGTACCCGGTGCCAGCCGCGGAAATCACCCTGGGCATTGAAATGCAAAAAGAGCGGTATTGCCCACGCTAAAAAGAGAAAACCGGTATAGACCTGAAATAAAGGCCCCTTGAAAAAATAGGCAATTGCGCTGGCTAAACCAGCCCAAAGCAGACAGCGGTAGCTTTTGGTCTGCACGAAGCGGACAAAGAACAGAGTTGTGACCAGGAGCGCGAAGG
Source organism: Leptospiraceae bacterium (assembly GCA_020441005.1). Taxonomy (GTDB): domain Bacteria; phylum Spirochaetota; class Leptospiria; order Leptospirales; family Leptonemataceae; genus JAGRNA01. The sequence goes on along the minus strand of JAGRNA010000018.1, from coordinate 1,335 downwards.
CCATAAACTGCTCCATCATGAGCAGCTTGCTGAACTTGAGGGTACCCAGGCTGAGAGCATAGGCAATACTGGGAAACAAGGCCGGCGCGCCCGTTACTTTTAGAAGGCGGTAGAGCAGAAATATGCTGCCTAATCCGGCCAAAACAGCGGGCAGCCGGACAGCAAACAGGCTGTTGCCAAGCAGGGCTTCGCTGAGCATGCCAATCCAGAACAGGATGGGTGGCTTATAATAGTTGGGCAGTCCCTCCAGGGTCGGCAAGAGCCAGCTGTTATTGTCCAGGCTTTGACGGACTGTTGCAATGTGCATGTACTCGTCTCCCTGGGCCAGTATTGCGACTCCGTTGATCCCGAAAGCCAGCAGCAGAAAAGCCAACAGACCTAGCGCAATTTTGAACTTTTTGGGCATACGTTGTTCTGGTCGGGTTAAGAGTGAAAGATTCATAATCGTTTTCAATTGGTAGACGGTCCGGCCAGGGCCAGGTTACTGATTTTCTGTTTTCTTTGCCTGCCAGCCGCGCTGATATTCATCATAGCATGAAAGGCCGGCAACCCTGATCAGGTGCGGGGCCTTTGCCTGCCCCGAGAGCCTCCGTTCTCATGGGTACAAATATACCATGGGGGGGTATGTTGTCAACTGATATAGTGCCAAGCTGGCTAGCTCCTTAGAGGCGAGCCGGACCGCTAGTCAAGTCTTGCAGAGCATTCTCCAATTCAGGAAACTCAAATCTGAATCCCGCATCCAGTAGACGTTTGGGCTGCATGCAAATGCTGGCCAGGGCCAGTTCGGCTGCCTCGCCCATTCCCAGCTGCAGGGCAATACGGGGTACTCGTAAAAAATGCGGTCGGTTTAGTACGGACGCCAGGGTTCTCGAAAAATCCTGGAACCGCTCAGGCTGTGGGGCTGCCAAATTAACCGGTCCGCTAATCTGCTCGTCGTCCAGTATAAACTGCACGGCCTGAATCAGATCTGTCACATGAATCCAGCTCAGCCATTGCCGACCGTCACCGATGGGTCCGCCTAATCCCATTCGGTAGACTGGCAGGAGACGGGCCAATAATCCCGAGTCCCCCAATACCAGACCGATCCGCAGTTTTACAACCCGCCGCTCTTGTCTGGCCGCCTTGTCTGCAGCCGCTTCCCAGTCATGCACAATCCGGGAGGCAAAATCAGACGGTTTTGTCGGTACCGCCCTGCTGTCCTGTTCCGTGTAGCATCTGGTGTCATCGGAGGGATAAAAACTGATCGCCGATGCGCTGATGTAGTGCTTTACAGAAGCAGGCATTGCCGGAATCAAATTCTGGCTGCTGACAATCCGGGAGTCATGAATCAAGGCC
>JAGRNA010000174.1 GCA_020441005.1 Leptospiraceae bacterium | reverse complement strand
CTGGCCCGCAGTTACGGTCAACAGGCGAAAAGCGGCGCACAGCGGATTCTCAGCCTGGAGGGTTCTTTTCACGGCCGGACGGTAGCCGGTATGTGTCTGACTGCCCAGGAAAAAATGCACAGCGGATTCGGCGATTTACTGCAGCACCATGTGTATCTGCCTTTAAACGACATTGATCTTTTGGAAAAAGAATTTGCCGAGCATGGAGCGGATACCTGCGCTTTTTTCATGGAACTGGTACAGGGCGAAGGCGGTATTCATGTCGCCGACCAGGAGTATGTAGAGCGGGTGCGGGAGCTGTGCAACGAGCACGGCGTGCTTCTGATTCTGGATGAAATCCAGACGGCCATGGGCCGTACGGGCAAACTTTTTTGCTATGAAAACTATGGCATCGAACCGGATGCCATGACCCTGTCAAAGGCCCTGGGCAATGGGTTTCCGATCGGTGCCATTGTGGTTGCCGAGCAGTTTACAAAGTATCTGGTACGACCGCAGCATGGTTCTACATTCAGCGGCAACCATATTGCCTGTACAGCCGCTTATGAAGTCTTGCGCATCCTGCATACGCGCGATGTTTTCCAGAATGTGGCTGCCCTGAGTGAATACTTTTTCAAGCGCCTGCGGGTTTTTGCGGGCCAGTACGCGTTGATCAAAGAAGTGCGCGGTCTCGGTTTGCATATCGGGATGGAATTGCACGCCAAGGGACCGGAACTGGTGAGCCTCGCGCGCGAACAGGGTTTGTTGTTAAACTGTACAGCTGGTCAAACGATTCGGATTATGCCGCCGCTCAATATTGATATGGATCAGGCTGCGGCCGGTCTGGATGTCCTGGACCAGTGCCTCGGCATGTTACAAAAATAAGGTAGCAGCAATCAGCAGCCCTGGCAGCATTATGTCGTACCAGGGCCAGGAATTAAAACCGGTCATGCACAGAATTTTCTTGCCATAATATGAATTATATGGCAATCCTGACTGGAAAACTCTGTCCGGGATGTCGATCCTCTTTCCAGGGTCACTGGTGGAATCTATGCGCTTGCCAACTATTATTGTCATATCTTTAAGTCTGAGTGTCTGTATGCTGCAATGTGCCAGCAGCCAGAGTGCCGGGGAAAACACCGAAGCGGGAGATTCTAACGCTGTAGAAGTGGTTCAGCGAGAAGTCGATGAAACCCGCACAGAGGCCGAAAACGCAGTCGACACCGCTGTGCCAACCAGGGGCTGCGTCGAAGGAGACTGCGAAAATGGTAGTGGCGTGTATATTTATACAGACGGCTCCAAATACGCCGGTGAATTCAAGGACGGTCTGCGGGAAGGCCAGGGTGTTATGACCTACGTGAATGGCGACATTTATAAAGGCAAATACAAGGCCGGGAAACGCAGTGGATACGCACTATACGTTTTTGCTAACGGAGACAAGTATGACGGCGAATTCGTGGATGGCGAAATGCAGGGTCTGGGGAACTACTACTGGAAAGACGGCAGCGTACTCAAAGGCGATTTCGAGGAGGACGGCGGTCAGGGCGGCGGGACCTTTCTGAAAGACGGTACCGATCTGCGTCACAAGGGCAAAGATTGTAAAATCGATAGCCGCGTTGTCAAATGCCATAATTGAAATCTGTTGACGCATTTATTTTAAGTGCTGATACATTTGTTCGCGATGGACACCAGATCTTGCGGATTTATGCCGCAGCAGGCAAGGACAGTCGCACTCCGCCGGCCGGCACACCGTTAGAAATTCAAATCGATAACAACGACCCGGTTTTTTTTATTCCGGCGACGGTTTCCCCGGAACAGCTGAGCGCTGTAGCCCCGGCCTGTACCAAGAATCGCCGTCTGACTTTGCAAAGTCCGAAACACCAAACAGTCCAGGCTGTCTATTGGAAAACCTATGAGCAAGCCCGCGCTGGTGCTGAGCGTCTGCGCCAAAAAGGCATCCCGGTCTACGAGAGTGATGTCGGGCCGCTAGAGCGCTACCTGATGGAGCGTTTCCTGTTTGGCGGGATGCGCGTCAGCGGAGTCTTTCAGGAAAGTGCCGCCGGTTGGCGGGTTTTAAATCCGGAGATTAAGCCGGCTGCTGTGGCATGCGAATGGCGCGTGCTTTCTCTGGATATTGAAACCAGTGTCCGGGAGGGGCGTCTGTTTTCGGTTGGCCTGGATATGCGCGGGCCGGAACAGAACCGCTGTTATTTCATCAGTGATCGTCCCGAGTTAAGTCCCGGTCCGCAGTCAGCCGCGATCGAAGCGGAGGTGCTGGATTATGAGTATATTTATTGTAATGATGAACGCGATATATTACGGCAGCTTCAAAAACTGATCCTGGCACTGGATCCGGATATATTGATTGGCTGGAATGTAGTCTCTTTTGATCTCGATTTTCTCATGCAGCGTTCAAACGAGCTGGGTTGTCCGTTGCAGTGGGGGCGCGATGGCAGCCGACCGCGTATCGTGCGCCGACAAGGTCTGGCGGACCGAGCTGTATTGGCGGGGCGACTGGTCCTGGATGGGCCCGTGCTGCTGCGGGGGGCATTCTACAGCTTTGAAAGTTTCAGTCTGGAGAATGTGGCTCAGTCTATTTTGGGCCGTGGCAAGGAAATCAAAGGTAACCTGGACCGGATTGCGGAAATTGAGCATATGTACTATCAAAATCCGGCCGCGCTGGCCGCGTATAATGTTCAGGATGCCCGTCTGGTGAGTGAAATTTTTGATCATACCGGCATATTGAAGTTGCAACAAAAACGCAGCGCTATATCGGGTATGCCGATGGATCGGACCAGCCGATCGGTGGCAGCATTTGATTTTTGTTATTTACCACTCTTGCATCGCGCTGGATTTGTGGCCCCGGATCTGGAGGATGTCGAGTACTCGCAGGCTGCTCAGGGCGGTTATGTGATGGAGCCCCGGGTCGGATTGTATGACCAGGTGATTGTGCTTGATTTTCGCAGCTTGTATCCCTCCATTATCCGTACCTTTGGTATTGATCCGCTGGCTTTGTACTGTCGCTCCGAGAATGCGATCGAACTGCCCTCTGGTCAGCAATTTTCCCGCGATCGACATGTACTGCCGGATTTTATTGCCCGGCTGCTGGAAGAAAGATCCCGGGCCAAAGCCGAGCAGGACAAGCACTTATCCATGGCCGTCAAGATTCTGATGAACAGTTTTTATGGTGTGATGGGCTCGCCGGGCTGCCGCTTTTATCACCCCGATCTGCCGAGTGCCATCACAGGCTGCGGACAATGGCTGCTTTTGGAGAGCCGGCGCTTTATCGAAGCAGCGGGTTATCCTGTCTTGTACGGTGATACGGATTCTTTATTTGTGCATGTGGGGGCCCGACCGGTTAGCATGCAATCCGCTCCCCAAGAGTGCGGCCAGGACCTGGCAAGGCAGCTAAACGAGTATTGGAGCCAGAGGATTCAATCGGATTTCGGTCTGCAGTCCTGGCTGGAGATGGAATACGAAAAATACTTCCAGGTTTTTTTTCTGCCGCCAGCCCGGGGCGGGGGGGCGGCCAAGAAAAGGTACGCTGGTCTTTTGGTGCAGGACAATAGGGAGGAACTGTACTTTGCCGGGATGGAAAGTGTTCGTACGGACTGGAGTGAACTGGCGCGCCGATTTCAGCGGGAATTATATTGGCGCTTGTTTCATCAGTCACCCATTGCGGACTGGATCGAAGCGCGGATTCAGGAATTGTTACGCGGAGAGCTGGATCATGAGCTTGTCATTCGCAAAACTCTGCGTAAACCAATTCAGGAATACACGACAACTGTTCCGCAGCATGTCCGGGCTGCCAGAATGCTCCCCAGACCTGGCCGGAGTGTGGCTTATGTTGTGACCAAAGACGGTCCGATTCCTGTTGAATTAAAACCGGCTAATCCGGATTATCAGTACTATATCGACAAACAGCTACGCCCGATTGCCGAAAGTGTGCTCTGGTTGCCCGAGATCGATCTGCAATTTGCAGACTTGCTCGGCAATCGTCAGCTGCGCCTTTTTTAAGTGCTCCAGCCCGGTAGCCGACAGTCTGGTTCGCTGTGATCTGCCCGGCTGCGTTTTTGGTGAAAGATCCCCATAATAGCATATCATAGGGGTGGGACAAGCAAACTGATTTTTCTGATAATAATGGCAATATTTTCTGACTTGACAAAAAACTTGTCATGTGATAAGTGCTCCGGAGCGCCCGTTCAACGGTGCCCAATGGCTGAGCGATTCGCGCAGCTCTGTGGTACCCACCGCCGTACCTCCCACCCTCGCATAAACCGGGGGAATAGATCTGCCCAACAGGATTGAAATGTAGATAGGGTGATTACTGGTATACAATCCCAGGGCAGCTACCGGGCAGCAGGCACAATAACCCGCGGTTGAATTCTCTTGCCAGTCACTCGCCGGGTCTTAACCTGTCAAAGGAGTATTAGAATATGGGTGTTAATCCTGAGTTATTCATGAATGCCAGCCGTCATCACTCGCGGCACATTCTTTTGGTGGAAGACAGCGCCAGTGTTGCCAGCCTGCTGACACATCTTTTGCGTAAAAGCGACTTCGCGGTTACCGTTTGTCAGAGCAAAGAAGAGACTTTGGCAGTCTTGAACAATCCGGAGGCGCCGGCTTTTTTTGCCGCGATTCTGGATCTGCAGCTGCACGACTGCCGGGGGACAGAAATTATTGATACCGTGCTGGAATACCGCATTCCCAGTATGGTTTTGACTGGAGATACAGACCCGCAGCTGAGGGCTGAAATAAGCAAAAAAAATATAGTAAATTATTTCAGCAAGAGAAGCTTTGAAGAAGTGAAATACGCGATCGAGGCAGTCGCCCGCCTGGGTCGTAATTTGAATAAAAAAGCCCTTGTTGTCGACGACAGCAAGGTTTACCGCGGTTTGATCGCTCAAGTACTGGAAAATCAGTTGATAGAGTGTCTTCAGGCCGCCGATACCGATGCCGCATTTGGGATTCTAACCGAACACCCGGACATCAATTTGATCCTGGTGGATTTTGTGTTGCCCGGCATGTATGGTGACGAGTTTACAATCCGGTTGCGCAAGAAAATTGCCCGCAAGGACCTGGTGATTATTGCAATTTCCAAAGCCACTGATACCGAGCAGGTCGCCCGCTTCCTGAAGATCGGGGCCAATGACTTTATCCATAAACCCTTCAGCTTTGAAGAATTTCTATGCCGGGTGAATATGAATCTGGATAATCTGGATTTGATTCACTCGATTATGGATTTGGCTCATAAGGATTATCTGAGCAACCTGGCGAATCGGCGTTATTTCATGGAGATGGCCCAGAAGCGTATCAGTGAGCTGCAGCAGCGCGGCCAGGAATATGCTCTCGTAATGATGGATATTGATTTCTTCAAAAAAGTCAATGACAACTGGGGTCACAAGGCCGGTGACCGGGTAATTCAGGAAGTCGCCAGATTGCTCAATGAGAATACAAAAGGATCGGATCTTGTCGCTCGCTTTGGCGGTGAGGAATTTTGTTTGCTTCTGGCTAATATTTCTGCGGCTGGTGCCTGGCATTTGAGTGACCGCATTCGCAGTGCAATTGCCGCAGAAAGCATTGCCTATGAACGGGAAATGATCCAGGTAACTGTCTCGGCCGGCGTCAGCTGCGATCCCAATCTGTCTTTGGAGCAGATGATTGCGCGGGCGGATGAAATGCTGTACAGAGCCAAATCTGCTGGACGCAATCAGGTTCATATTGATCAAAATATGCCCAACCCGGTTTAATCAGCTTGCGGGCCGGGCGCTTTGTTTGGCCCGCCAGTCGGCAAGGCTGCGGCGAATAAAATTTCCTTTCGAACGCCCGTAGCTGTCGCGTGACCGGGAATGTGACTGAGCTAAACTCCGCTTTAACTGCTGGTAGTTTTGGCGCAGCTCCGGGTCCCCGGCCAGGGCGCTGCGAAAATCCAGATGGTCCAGCCATTCCTGACCCTTGCAGGCAACCAGATGCAGGTGAAATTGCCGCGGTATTCCTTTCCGAAAAAAGCGCCGATCCTTGTTTTCGGGATAATCCATAAAATGATAGCCGCAGTCGTACAACGGTTCCAGGCAAGCCTGCCACTGCCTGAATACCGGCAGGCCCAACATGATATCAATGATTGATTTTGCGTCCAGCCCCGGAATGGCAGTGCTGCCAATATGTTCAATGCAGCAGTCCTGCCGAGGCACGGCGTGAGTTGCGCTGAGTGTTTGGCGCAGCTGTTTTTCCAGGATCTCTTTTTCGTGCTCGAAAAGACGGACCCAGTCGGGTGAATATTGTTGCAGATTGATTTTTTCAAATAACAGATCGGCAATCTGGACAGCAACTGCTGTTGGCTGGGCCTGATCCCTGGTTTGCACAAGGAGGCCGCAGTCCCCCTGAGTCGAAAGGTGGCGATGCTGAGCGCTGTTCTGCTGATCAGACGCATCCTGCACCCAAAAAGCGTAAGACTCCGGGTCCAGCGGCATCAGCTGCCGTCGCAGTCTCTGGATAGTATCAGGATCAATGCCGATTTGACTCAGTATAATAATGGGCTTGATTGCCTGGCGATTTCCAAATCGAATTAAATTTGAGCTGCGATTCATCAGCTTCTTCCACTGGCTGGACTGAATCCGCAGCGGAGGTTTAGTATCGCAGCACTCCCGGCTTTCAATACAGTACACCGGCCGGCCAGTCAATTTCCACAAGTAGTCTTTCAGGGCCTGGCCGATTTCCAATGCGGCCGGCAGAAATGTGTTCAGCACAATGATCATATCATCAAGGCGTTTCTTTGTAAGCAGACTGAATTGAAAGATACATGCCATCGACTAAAGGTCGTAGCAACAGCCAACAGGATAAATTAACCGTTGATGAGATCAACACAAAACGATTGACTAAGCAAAGCTTTCTGTCTCAATTTCCTATCAGAGTCGGATTTTCGGCCATCGGGGTACTGCGCGCCAGCCGATACAAGCTGAAAGTAAATCCGGTTGTAGGGTACCAGGCAAAAAACCGTTCGAATGTGATCTATGTTGACTGCGCTTGATGATGTTTGAAAAAAATAAAAAGTATCTGTCCGCTGCACGCAAGAGCGTAGTTTCCATTTTACTGCTGGCTGCGTCTTGCGCTGCTTATCAGGCCGAGCCGGGTGTATGGGGTTTTTTACTTTTATCCAATACAAATGCTGATCCTGCTGCCAGTGCTCGCATTCAGATTACCCAATCAACCGGTAGCACCGCCGTCACGGAAGGAGGGGGTAGCGATACCTACAGCCTGGGGCCTGTTTTTGCCCCATCTGCCGATGTGCAAATCAGCGTGGTCTTCGACTCTACACAGATACGCCTGAATGGCAGCGCGGTCTCGCCCCTGGTCCTGACTTTTACGCCATTGAACTGGGCTAGTGCGCAAACGATTACGGTTAGTGCCATCGATGACAGCTCTATTGAAGGCAGTCACGCAGCAGTCATTCAACATACCAGTGTTAGTCTGGATCCTGCATTTAATGGTTTATCTCTATCATCGATATCTGTAAGTATTACAGATAATGATAGCGCCGGAGTGAGCATTAGTGAAAGTGGCGGCTCCACCGCTGTGAGCGAGAGCAGCGGCTATGACAGTTACAATGTGGTTCTAACTGCAGCACCAACTGCATCGGTTACGGTCAGCCTGGCCTTTGACACAGGTCAGCTAAAGCTGAATTCATTATCCACTACACCATTAGCCTTGACTTTCACAACAGCGAACTGGTCTACACCCCAGACTGTGATCGTGCGGGCCGTCGATGATAGTCTGGTTGAAGGCAGTCACAATTCTTCCATCAGCTATGTTGTCAGCAGTACTGATGCTGCTTACAATGGCATAGCCATTGGGGCGACAGTGGTTTCCATCACCGATAATGACAGCTCGGGTGTTGTGATTACGCAAAGCGGTGGCAGTACCAATCTCACGGAAGGCAGCGGCAGTGACAGTTATGATGTTGTGCTGACTACCAATCCTGGCGGAGCAGTGAGCATTAGTATCAGTTTTGATACCGCGCAATTCACCATCAACGGTTCCGGTGTTTCTCCCGTTGTGCTGAGTTTTAGCGCTGCCAATTATTACATTCCACAGACCGTTACAGTGGCAGCCTTGAATGACGGTTTGATTGAGGGGCTGCACAATTCCACTATCACCCATACAGCCGCCGGTGCCGGCGGTTATGCCGGAGTAACGATCGGCAGTGTTATTCCGGCCATCACAGATGTGAATGGGCCCGGTGTTTCTGTTGTGGAAAGCGGCGGATCCAGCCAGGTCGGTGAGGGCTCGACCACCGACAGCTATACGTTGGTCCTGACATCTGCGCCGGCGAGTACGGTGAATGTTGCCGTCCAGTTTGATACAGCGCAGATTACAATCAATGGATCAAGTGTGTCGCCGCAAACGCTGACGTTTACCACGGCGAACTGGTCCACGCCGCAGACGGTCATTGTGGCCGCTGTAGATGATGCCCTGATTGAAGGTACGCATTCTGCTCTCTTGTCACATACTGTCAGTAGCAGCGATGCAAACTACAATGCCATCAGCGCGGCCGGGGTAACGGTCGGCATAGTCGATGATGACATCACTCCCCTGGTCTCGGGCGGGGTGCAGACCGCTTTGATGGACACCAATAGCAGTACTACAGCAGCGATCACTGCCGTTGATTTGAGTAAAGCTTTTGTCATGTGCTATTTTACTTCTTCCAGTTCCACCATGTACAACGTACCGACCTGTCAGTTGAGTGCGGCCAATACCGTCAGCATCGCGAAGGGCGGCGGCGCTGATAGTATTAAAGTCCGTTATTATGTGATGGAATTTGCCAGCGGAGCAGCTGTGCAGCGCGGCAGTTTCAGTATGGCTGCCGGCGATGCCAGTGCGAATGTGACTTTGGGCAGTGCCGTCGATCTGTCCCGGTCTTTTGTGATTCAGTATGCCCGCACTGCGGCCGGCGGCACCAATGCCGATGAGCGTCGATTGCTCAAGGCGGTACTCACATCCACCACCAACCTGCAGTTTAGCAGGGGCGATACCGGGGCTGCGCTGGATGTGGAGTGGCAGGTTGTTGAGCTGGAGGGTGCGCAGGTGCAATCGGGCACTGCCACGATCGCGAACGGATCAACTGCCACTATTGCACCACTGGGGGCTTATGATACGGGCTCATCTTTTTTAATTTTCAATTATGCAGCTGGCATCCTGGGCGGCAATGAAAGCAATTACCTGGTGACCGGCAATCTGAGTAGCAGCACTTCGCTGACATTTGCTCGTCAGACCACAAACCAGCAGATTGATATTGCCTGGTATCTGGTTGAGATGTTGAATGGGCCTCATATTCAAAACGGTTCGATCAATGTGCTCGGGACCGAGACGGATGCAACCGCCGCCCTCAGTCCAGCGGTGAATCCGGCCTTCACCATGCCGATTATCAGTTTCAATCTTGCCAGCACAGCGGATGCGGCTAGCATCGATGCCGGTTTCTTTCGACCGGAAATCAACGCCACGAACCAACTCACTGTGCATCGCCATGTAACGGAGAGCAAAGTCTGTACTGTTGACTGGTATACGATTGAATTGACTTCCCAATAGTTTACAGGAAGGCCTGACTCGCCAGGTGCGCAGAAAAACAATCTGTAGTCTGGCGTAGACCGGACCCGTGCACAAACGGTCAAAAAACCGTGCCCGCTTTAACTACAGTAAACCGGTCTGTTCTTGATGACCCTGGTCGGGTAATCAGATTGGCGGCCAGAGATCCGGGCTTTCCCTGCAGCAGGGTAATCACCTCCCCGCCGGTACTACGCCAATCGGACTAGCAGCAACTGCTGCCGGAACAGCAAGAGGCAGCGCCGGCCTCCTCAGCGGAGTCAACAGCATCGGTTTCAGTATGCGGCGCGCTCAGGGGTTTGACCGCATATACTGTAATGCTGAATATGCCCAGCCTGGATGTTTGAAACTCACGTATTTCTGCCGGACGCAGGTATTTTTCCAAAATGTCTGCTGGCAGCTCTATTGGCTTCTCTTTCTGGATCTGGATTGATGCAAAACCGGCCGCAGCAATGATTTCCAGGTATTCATCTTTCTGGACCGCGCCGGCCACGCAGCCGGCATACATGGTTGCATCCTGCCGCAGGGCCTCCGGCAGCTCACCGACCAGTACAATATCGGAAATACTGAAATGCGCGCCTGGTTTCAACACGCGAAATATTTCGCTAATGACCGCCCGCTTGTTGGGCACCAGGTTCAGGACACAATTTGATATAACCACATCGGCACTGCTAGCTGTTACCGGCATCTTTTCGATATCACCCTGCCGAAACTCGACGTTATTCAGCCCCAGCTTGTCGGCATTGGCCCTGGCTTTGGCAATCATCTGGTCTGTGAAATCGATCCCGATGACCTTGCCGGTGGGACCGGTTTCATGGCGGGCGACGAAACAGTCATTGCCGGCGCCGCTGCCCAGGTCGATCACTGTATCTCCGGTCTTGATTTGGGCAAAGGCAGTGGGCAGTCCGCAACCCAGTCCCAGATCAGCATCCGGATTGTAGCCGGCTACCGCGCTGTAGTCATCCATCATAATATTATAAATTTTATTGCTGGTCGGGGTCGCACCGCAGCAAGACGCAGCATTCTGATCCTTGTCCTGGTCAGCGATGGCGCCGTATTTTTCCTGGACGATTTGTTTTAGAGCTGCATCTGTTTGCATACGATTATTCTCCGTTGTGCCGGTGATGTGAGTGCCAGATGAACCGACACCGCCTGGCTGCCAGTTTTTTGCTGGACTCAGGCACGGGAAGGCAAATTTCGGCTAGTTCATGGGGAGCAGGCCCCGTGCGGGCATTGCCTTGAAGCGTCGTATGCTAATCAGCTTTTTAGCGAGTCTTTATGCACCTGGCCGCGCGGACCCTGCCCTGGAAGATCGCCTGGCACCCGGTTTTTTTGTGTGCTGCCCGATTTCTATTGACAATCAAATGCTCTATTTCAACTTACAGTCGCAGTGACCTGTTGACCAGACTTGAGGAGCGTCGGTTGTATTCAGAGTTGAATGTGAATTCCTTGCCAGAACTAGATCCGCCAAGTCCATCCGATGGCAGCCGGCTTTCGGAAAAAATGCTGCATACAATCATTGATCAATTGCCGGATGTTTTTGTTCTTAAAGATGAAAACGGCAATTTTTTGCTGTGCAACCAGACGGTAGCCCGGCTCTACGGCACAACCCCGGAGGCCATGGTGGGCAAACACGATGGTGACTTTGGCGTCCCGGAAGAAATGGCTGATTTCTTTCGCCAGAACGTGGTTGAAATCATGCAACGCGGTACTCCAGAAGTAGTTATGGAGGATACCCGGGATGCAAATACCGGTCAAATCCGCCACTTCCGGTCGATCAAAACGCCAATCAAGGATCCGGAAGGCCGTAATCAAATTATCGTGGTGGCTCAGGATGTCACTGACCTGGTTCAATCGCAGGAACGGATCGCTGGTAGTGAAACCCGGCTGCAAAACGTGCTTGATATCATCAAAGAGGGTGTTTGGGATTGGCATCTCCCTTCCGGTAAACTGATCCATAATCGCCAATGGTTTCAAATCCTTGGCCTGGATGCTGGCAATGTTGAGTCCCACATTTTCAAATTTATGGAGCGGCTGCACCCTGATGATAGCAGTCTTGTGATGGGCCGGATCCAGGCATTTCTGGATGGCAAGTCTGCCAGCTACGATTCGGAACACCGCATGACGAAGGCAGATGGTACGGTGATTTGGGTGCATGACCGCGGTCACATTGTTGAGCGTGATGAGGACGGCCGGCCGCTGCGCATGGTCGGCAGCTTCACCGATATTTCTGAACGCAAAGAGTGGGCCGCCAGATTGGAGCACACCCGCCTGGAAGCCGAAAAGGCAAACCGGGTCAAGTCCGAGTTTTTGGCCACCATGAGTCATGAAATCCGGACGCCGATGAACGGCGTGATTGGTATGACCGATGTGCTGCTCGATACAAAACTCGATCCCGAGCAAAGAAAGTATCTGGAAACCATCCGGGACTCGGG
>JAGRNA010000173.1 GCA_020441005.1 Leptospiraceae bacterium | reverse complement strand
AAACGCCCGGGAGAAGCAGAATTGCGATTGTCAGCCGTTTTTGGCCCCGGCTGCGGCAGACCTGTTTTCATACTGTGTATTGTTCCCGTAAGCGCTGCAACACACCAATCTATAATCCAAGGAAATCAATGATATGAAAATCGGCCAGGCGATTCAAATCGGCAAATGCCTGGGCGGGACGCCCCACAGCAGTGCGAGCTGTACCGGCCGCTAATGCGGACTGTAGCCCTGCCTGGCTGTCTTCGAAAACCATACACTCCGCTGGCCGGGTGTCCAGCTGCCGGGCAGCGGACAGATAACACTCCGGATCCGGCTTGGAGCGACTGAAATCTTCGGCGCCCATTACCAGGGCGATTTCGCTCTCCAGCTGCATGCGAGTCACCAGGTACTCGGCGCTTTCCCGGTTACTCGAAGTCACAATGGCAATCTGGCAATACCGGCTGGCCTGTCTGAGAAACTCCGGTGCCCCGGCAATATAGGGCAGAGCGGGACTTAAAAACAATTCATGAAAGCGCTGCTGCAATGGCCGCTGCAAATCGGCCCCTTGCAATTCGGCAAAACGTTGATTTAACAAAAGCTCTATGTTCTGCCAGGTCCGCCCATGAAACAGCTGATAATCCTCTATCTGGTCTGGATCCAGATTCCGGGCAACCAGGTATTCACGCACCGCAATTTCCGTATTACCTTCCGAGTCAACCAGCGTTCCGTCCATATCAAATAACAAGGCTTTGTAGTTCCGCCAGTCCGGTTGCATGCGGCCACTGCTCTTGATCAAGATAAATCGGCAAGCAATTCAATCGGGTCAACAGCCGCTGATTTTCTACGCTGCTTCAGCCTGCTGCACCAGCCGGCCAGAGCCGGCCCAGCTCGGATATATGCTGCAAAACCACCAGCTCCATCTGTTGCGGCCTGGAACGCTGGAACTTTGGATCCAGCATATCCGGGGGGCCGTACACCCGCTGGTAACCCAGCCGTTCCAGTTCTTGCAGACGCTCCATTAAACGGTGCACCGGCCGCACTTCTCCCGACAAACCCACCTCGCCGATACAGGCGCTGCGTCCGTCAATCAGCCGCTCCTCGCAGGAAGAGGCAATAGCTGCACACAATGCCAAATCCAGGGCCGGGTCCCGGCCGCTGAGACCGCCGGCCAAATTTGCAAAAATGTCACAGTCTGCCAGACGCAGCTTCAGGTATTTTTCGAGTACAGCGGCCAGCAGGTTCACACGCTTGCTGTCCAGTCCCTCGGCCATGCGCCGAATGGGACCGTAAGGATTGCGACTGACCAAAGCCTGAACTTCCAGGCAGATCGAACGACTGCCCTCCTGCAGGACACTCGCCAGCCGGCCCGGCGCCGGACTGCCATGCATCTGATCGGCCTGCAAGGCTGCAAAGGCAGTGGTTCGCAGACCGCCAGTGTGCATCTCAAACAGCGCGACCTCGCCCACCGAACCAAAACGGTTCTTGTTAGCCCGCAGTAAACGCAGATGATTCAAACGGTCGCTTTCAAAAAGCAGCACCGTGTCAACCATGTGCTCCAGCATGCGCGGTCCGGCCACATTCCCTTCTTTGGTAATATGACCGCTGATCACAATCGGCACCTGACTGCGCTTGGCCGTGTCCATCAGCAGCATGGTGGACTCTTTAAGCTGACCCGGCATCCCTGGTATTTGCTGCGAATCAGGCCGATACAGCGTCTGAATCGAATCAATCAATACCAGGGCCGGCTTTTGCTGCTGCACCAGGGTCGATATTTTGGCCGGATCAGTTTCACGGACGACGAAAACATCCGGGCGCTCTATTTCCATGCGCCGGGAACGCAGCGCTATCTGGCGCACGGATTCTTCACCGCTAAAATACAGCACATCGCCTTTTATAGCGCGGCAGATTTCAAGCAGGAGAGTCGATTTGCCTACGCCTGGCTCACCGGCAATCAGTACCAGGGAGCCGGCCACAATCCCGCCGCCGAGTACCAGATCCAGATCCTTGATTCCGCTGGACAGGCGTTCTTCTGCGCCCAGTTCGATTTGAGCCAGACTTTGCATGCCAGCCATTGTCCCCGGTCGGGTTTCATAGGCGCCGGCACTCCAGACCGGCTCCGTGTCCCGGCGCACAGTCTCGG
>JAGRNA010000172.1 GCA_020441005.1 Leptospiraceae bacterium | reverse complement strand
CATGCAGGAAATGCTCTACCCCACCTCATACATCAAATCCAAAGGCCTGGGCAAGAGCTGCGCCCTGATTACTGATGGCCGCTTTAGCGGGGGCACGTCCGGCCTGAGTATCGGGCATGTTTCCCCCGAGGCGGCGGAAGGCGGCGCAATCGCTCTAATCGAGGATGGCGACCTGATCAGAATAGACATTCCCAATCGGGTCATAGAACTAGAGATCGATGCGACCGAACTCGCTTTACGCCGGCAAAAAATGCAGGCCCTGCCCCGTCCCTGGCACCCCGGAGAGCGACCGCGCAAGGTTTCGCAAGCCCTGCAAGCCTATAGTTTGATGTGCACCAGCGCGGACAAAGGCGCCGTCCGGGATCTGCGTCTGTTGACGACAAAATCCGAATCCTAGTTCTGGAGGAAAAGCAATGTCAAATCTGGATCCAGCCATGATCAGTCGCCGCGAGGGCCATATGGAGTCTGCTCGTGCTTTAGCTCGCCGCAGCCGCAAAGCCCTGCGAGTGTTGCGCCAAAGCGCCCACGAGACACGCAACAAGGCCTTGCTCGCCATGGCTGATCGCTTGCAACAAAGCGCTGCGATCGACTCTATCCTGGAGGCCAATGCCAAAGATCTGGATGCAGCCCGTCACAATGATCTGGCTCCCGCCCTGCAGGAGCGCCTGATGTTGAATGCCGACCGCATTCAATCTATCGAGCAGGCCCTGCGCGTCATAGCGGCCCTGCCGGATCCGCTTGGCCTTGTGCGCACAGGCTATGCCCTGCAGAGCGGCGTACAGCTGCGTAAATTGACCGTCCCCCTGGGGGTCGTTTTTACGATTTTTGAATCGCGGCCCAATGTAACGATTGATATTGGCGCCCTGAGCCTGAAAAGCGGAAACGCCGCCATTTTACGAGGCGGCAAGGAGGCGCGCTATTCCAATCAGAGCCTGCATGCCCTGTTTCAGCAAGCGATCCTGTCTGTTGGACTGCCCGGCGATAGCGTCCAGCTGATCACGGAGAGTGACCGGGCCTATATGCTGGCCTGTCTGCAACTGGACGACCTGATCGACATTGTAGTCCCCCGGGGTGGAGAGGCGTTAATTCGCTTCACAGCCGAGCATTCCCGCATTCCCGTAATCAAGCATGATAAAGGGGTTTGCAATCTGTACATAGATCGGGCAGCCGATCCCGAGAAGGCAATTGCGATCGCAATCAATTCCAAGCTGCAACGACCTTCGGTCTGTAATGCAATTGAAAACCTGATCATTCACACCGAGTATCCCCACACCCAGGCCCTGCTCGCGAAACTGGCCACGGCCGGCGCCCGATTGCTAGGACCGGCGGACCTGGCCCGTCAATACACCGATGTTAGCCCGATTGAAGCAGATCTTTTGCCAACGACCTATGGAACTGAATTTCTAGATGAACGGCTGAGCGTGGCTCTTGTGTCCCATTTAGACGAAGCGCTGGATTTTATCGACCGCTACGGTAGCGGCCATAGCGAAGGCATCGTGACCGAGGATTTTTCAACAGCGCAGCGCTTTCAGCAGGGAGTCGACACTGCCGCAATCTTGCTGAATTGCTCCACGCGCTTCCATGACGGCGGCCAAATGGGCATGGGTGCCGAGGTTGGCATTTCCACAGGGCGCCTGCATGTTCGCGGCCCGATGGGTTTACAGGACCTTGTAAGCACCACCTATGTGCTGGAAGGCCATGGTGAAGTACGACCCTGAGGCAACAGTAGACTGGATCCTGTTTGGCGGCAGCTTTAACCCCCCGCACAAGGGCCATGCCCTGATTTTGGGCACCCTGCTCCAACTGCATTGTTGCGAAAAAATCGTACTGATGCCAGCCAGACGCTCGCCTTTTAAAACCAGCGAGCCACCACCGGTCGCAGATGAACACCGGCTGCGCATGCTACGACTGCTAACGCTGGAACTGGATCTGGATATGCAAACCAGGATTGAGATTTGTAACTATGAACTCGGCCGGGATGCCGTTTCCTATACATGGCATAGTCTCGACTATCTGAGGCAAGCGCACCCGCATACAAGCATCGGTCTGGCGATTGGCAGCGATCATGTTCTGCAATTGCAGCGCTGGCACAACATAGCCGCCATATTGCAGCAACACCCGCTATTCATCTACAACCGCCCCGGCAATGTTTATTCTGTAAATGCCATTCAGGCCCAACTAGCAAAAATCGACAGCCTGAGCAACCATGGCAGCTGGCGTTTAATGGATATGGAGTTGAATTCTTGCAGCAGTTCGCAAATTCGGGACTTGTGCGCCAACAACAGGAGAGAGATCCGCAGAACTGCCTGTCTGCCCATCAGCATCCTTGATTATATACAGCAGCATAATTTGTACAATTCATAATACTCGTCAAAAACTGCGCCTGGGCCCATGTTGCCTGATGACAGGCAAGTATTATTGGTTGAACGAATCAAGGCAAGCCTTTGCTGCTGAAATACACAGCTACTTGCATGGCGGCCCGGGCCTTGCCAGAAAAAAAAATAAAATTCTTTACCTTTGGTTTTATTAACCCGCCTGCCCAACTTGCAAGCGGCCTTCCGGGCTGCGATGGAAATTTATCACCTTGCGTAATTCGGTAAAGTTTTTTATCAAACAATCCTTACAGGTGTTTTCCTGATATAGCATGGCAGTCATTTGACCGCACCGCCGACACTTATATACCAACGGCTCTTGACTGGATCCGGTGTTCCTTGAATGCGGTTCTGATTCCATTGCAACCCTGAGCAGTGAATAAAACCGCACCAGGGCCTGGACGTCAAAGCAAAAACCAAATATAGCCGGTGCCATATCCAAAAAGTTACTCACATGTGGATAAGCTGTGTATCATTCCGCCAGTCTTATACACGTCTTTTTTTCAAGTCCTCCTGTTGTTGCGAACTATGCCTTGCTAACAGCAGAAAGCCCGTCATTTTGACATCATGCCACTCCGTCAGACAGCCTTAAACCAGCTACATCACGCCGCCGGTGGTCGAATGGTGGACTTTGCCGGCTGGGAGATGCCCATTCAGTACCACTCTATTGTGCAGGAACATCAAATCGTGCGCCAAAGTGCCGGACTCTTCGATGTTGGCCACATGGGCGAGATTACGGTGCGTGGACCGGGCTCGATTCAGCTATTGGAGTATATAACCTGCAATCAAATCGGAAACCTGGAAGCCGGCCAGGTGCGCTACAATGCCCTGATGCTTGCAAATGGCGGTTTGGTGGACGATATACTGGTATATCGGCTGGATGCAGAGGATTTCTTCCTGTGCGTGAACGCCAGTAATACAACAGCGGCCTTTGAGCACTTGCTAACCCACAAGCAGACCTTGCAGTGCCAATGCACAGTTAGTAATGAAAGCAATGACTGGCAGCAAATTGCGATTCAGGGCCCCCGGGCGGCCCACATACTACAAAAGAGCCTGGACCTGGATTTCGGATCCCTCCGTTATTTTCGTTTTCAGGATTTGGAGTGGCACGGGCAGCCAATCCGGCTCAGTCGCACGGGTTACACCGGGGAGGACGGTTTTGAAATCTACACAGACGCTGCTAGCGCCGTCCGGCTTTGGACAACGATCCTGGCTCAAAATTCAGCAGAGGAAATTCGGCCCATTGGTTTGGGCGCTCGCGACAGCTTGCGCCTGGAAGCCCGCTTGCCACTGTATGGCCATGAACTGAGTCGCTCCATGACCCCGCTCGAAAGTGACATTGCTTTCATCGTCAAGGAAAAACCGCAGATTGACTGGCTGGGTAAATCAATTTGCATGCAGCAAAAACAGGACGGAACCCCTGGCCGGGTATGCGGTTTTCAGATGCAGGGTCCTGGCGTGCCCCGGCATGATATGGAAATCGTAGATTCCTCGGAGCAGTCGGTTGCCAGAGTTTTGAGCGGCGTCTACAGCCCCATCCTCAAAAAAGGGATTGGTACCTGCTATTTGCCGGCCGGGTACCTCGAAGAGTCCACCGGGCTAAAAATTCAGGTGCGGGACAAGTCTATTCCAATCGAGATCCAGCAGGGTCCCTTTGTAACGATCAGGGCCGGGAATCAGGCTTGAATGAAAACAGTTCAGACCGTGGACCATTGCCCTGCCTGGTTTATTGCCGCTTTGCACATCCTAACAGGCTGACGCAAGATTTCAGCGCCCATTTTGAAAGCCGGGTTTTCAGCCGGCCAACCGTCTAAAAAACGAAGGCCCCGATACATGGGCACGCTGGATTTGAATACCGATCATATCTCGCCCGGCCATGCGGCACCACCACCTGGAAGACACCGCAAATCAAACCAGGTCAGCGCCTGCACCCTGGTTTCCAGGAAACGATCGATCGACCTAACCTTTTTTCTGCTTTTGGTTATTCATGGCCGCCATGAGTTGCTTGCCAAAGCTGGAAACACCGTCGCTGGTTGACTTGTCATCATCCAGCTTTTGCATATAGTTCTCGTATTCCTGACGCGTATCGGCTTCCTTGACCTGCTTGACCGACAAGCTGATGCGTTCACGCTCGCGATCAAGCTGCAGAATCATGACGCGCACCTTTTGGCCTTTCTCATACAGGCTGGCCGGGTTTTGACCGCGAGGCACATTGCTTTCTGCTAGTGGAATCAAACCGGTAAAGCCATTGTGCAAATCAACAAATATGCCAAAGTTTTTTATGCTCTCGACGCTGCCCTCTAAAATGTCGCCACGCTGAAAAGGCAGCTGACCTTGCCACGGATTGGCCAACAGTGCCTTGCGTGACAGACCAATGCGGTCTTCTTTCCAATCGATGCTGATTACCTTGCAGCGCACCTCATCACCGATTGCCAGTTCATCGGCGGGATGATTGACGCGCTGAAAGGAAAGCTCCGAAACCGGAATCATGCCTTCGATGCCGCCCAGATCAACAAAAGCTCCAAAATTCTGAATCGAAACGACCTTGCCTTGAACCGTATCCCCCTCGGATAACTTGCCCTGTAATAGCTCTTTTTGTTGGTCGCGCAATTGATCACGCCAGGCCCGCCTGGAAACGATCACGCGCTTGTCCTGGGCCTCAATGACGAGGAAAGGCAGGTTGAGATCGGTTTCCGACTCAGTGCCCATGTGGGAGGCCGGACAAAAGGTCTGCGCATCGCCTAACTGCACCTCATATCCGCCCTTCACCGGACGGATGGCAGTGGGCCGCATCGGAATCGTATGCTCCATGGCTGTCTTGAGTATCTGATGCGCCGATTGCCCGGTTGGCTGGGTAGTAAACAGCATTTCACCATTTTCAGTCCGCAGAAAAAAAGCATCGATTCTTTCGCCTACATTTACAAACAGCTGGCCGTCAGAATCGCTTAATTCGGAGCGGGCGATCAGACCCTGGGCCTCATTCAGTTTTACGAAAATAAAATTGCGGTCCTTAATATCGCTAACCCGCAGGGAGTGCACTGATCCCGCCTGCAGTTCCGATATACCCTGCAGGTTTTGCTCCAGCATTCGAGAGAATTCTGAGGATTGATCTTGCTTGTTCTTGCCTATTTGCTTGCTCTTCATACTTTCACTGCTCGTTTCTGTTTTGCATTATTCCTGTTTTTTGAAGCGAATATGCCCGCGTTCGCCCAGGTCTTCGGCAGTTATACCGAGGCGCTCCATTAGCAGCTTGCGCTCGTCTACGATTGGATCCCCGCCACACGCTGTATTGACCGGGCTAGCCATTACAGTGCCGTCCTCCAGCTTTTTGTCAGCCATAGCCAGACCATCGCAATTCGCCTGACGCACATCAGGCGGCGGCCGATTCCAGTCGGGCAAATCGGCGAAGCGCGGATAGGGCTGCTTGCGTTCCTGATAAATGCGCCGATAAAAACTGCCCATCACCGGCGCCGCGATTCCGCCACCCGCCTGACCGGGCCCCATCGAGATGCTAGCCTTGTCAAATCCAAACCAGATCGTAATTGCCAGTTCCGGATTGAAGCCAGTGATCCAGGCATCGGACCAGCCGGAGGTCGTACCCGTCTTGCAGGCCACATCGCCGCTAAAGGCGCCTTCATCCCACGTCCGAATGCCGTGGCGAGCGGTACCGCCATCGGCAACGCCCTTCATCATATCGCGCAATATATAGGCCAGACCCGGCTCAATCACCTGGATTGTGTTATTGCGGGTTTTGGTTGCCAGCGTTTGGCGGATACGACGCTCGCTATTAAAGATCACACCGCCGCTCTGATCGCTGACATAGCGAACGCCGTATGGTATCACATCTTTGCCACCATTGGCAATAATCGACACAGCGGTTGCCAATTCAAAAGGGGTGATCTCACTGGCGCCCAGCGCCAGGGCCGGATCCGGATTAAAGCGGTTGCGATTGCTGATTTTCATCAACCGGGATGCCAAATCTATAATCGGTTCGGGACCAACCCGAAAGAATACCTGCACCGAACAGGTGTTGAGCGACATGGCCAGAGCCCGCTTGGCCGGCACCATGCCGTAAAAGCCCTGTTCGTAGTTGCCCGGCGACCAGGTACTGCCGTCGGGAGCGATAGTAAAGAATGGCGCATCGTTGATCGAACTCATGGATGATATGGTTCGATTTTCAATGGCTCCGCCGTAGACAAAAATCTTGAAGGCACTACCAGGCTGCCGGCGGGCTTGCAAGGCGCGATTAAACTGATTGCGGGGTGAAAACTCGCGCCCCCCAATCATGGTTGAGATCGCTCCGGTGCGTGGTTCAATGCCGATAAAAGCGCCTTCCACTGTCAGGTTACTGACGTAGGTACGCGTATCCTGGGTAAATTCATCAAAAGCCGATGCTTCATTATTCGCCGGCGTCATCAGGGTCAGCATTTGCAAGCCGGACAACTCTTCTTCGGCCGCCTTGCGGAACTGACCCTTCTCGGAGAGTCCCCGTGAAATCGGACTGCCGACCGGGAAGATCATCCCCAAAGTGCTGTGAATGCCGAACAAACCATAATCAACCCCGCCACGGCCGCCGGTTTTAGCGTAATTAGCACTGCGTTTATTGACTTTGGCCAACATGGAAAACAGCTCTTCTTCAGCTACGCGTTGATGCAGCAAATCCAGTGTTGTGTAGACCTTGAGACCCTCGGTGTAGAGTCGCTCCTCGCCCACTTCGGGATTGGCTTCCAGAATCTGGCGCACATAATCCGTAAAATAGGGAGCATCATTCAAACGCTGCGACCAGATATTGCGGGACGGTGCGGTGACGATCACCTTTGGCCAGTATGCTTCCCAAAACTCGTCATGAATCGATTGGACCTGGGATGCGGGTAGATAGCCTAATTCAGCCATGCGATTCAGGACGACCATGTGCTGAGCTTTCGAGTTATCAGGATATTTATACGGTGAGTATTCAATGGGCGACTTGGGCAATCTGGAAAGGACAGCGCCTTCCGCCAGACTGAGATCCTGGACGCGTTTGTTAAAATACAGTCGAGAAGCGCACGCAATGCCCTTGCAGCCATGCCCCAGGTAGATCACGTTAAAGTAGACTTCCAGAATTTCACGCTTGGAAAGCTGCTCCTCCATCTGAACGGCCAAAATTGTCTCCCGTAGTTTCTGCCCAAAGCTGCGCTCTCGCTTACCCTCGGCATTCAGGTAGATCTGCTTGGCCAATTGCTGAGTCAAAGTGGATCCGCCCTGCACCACCCGGCCAGCGAGTACATTTTTTATCGCAGCGCGCACAATTCCCAGGAAATCCAGGCCAAAGTGGTTGTAAAAATTGTCATCTTCGATGGCCAGAAAGGCCTGGACCACTTCTGGCGGAATCTCGGTGAAGCGCACCAGATCCTGTTTATGGCGATACAGTTCGGCAAAAATCTGGCCATTGCGATCATACAGGCGGGTGGGAGTGGAAGGTCGATAAGTGGACAGCAAGTTCAATTCGCTGCGACCATCCACCCGATTGACCAAAAAACCGAATCCGAGTCCGCCCAATACGGCCCCGCTAAAAAGGCCGATCAGCAGCGCTTTTTCTAACCATGCAAAAATTCGTTGAAAGCCCGTTTTCATTTGTGTCTACACCAAAAGGTAATCAAATCGGAGGGAACTTGCTTGCCAAAAGAAAGCCTTTCCGTTCCCAATCCAGTCATGCACCAGTCCAATGCCGGTTACAGCTTTTATCTGCCCCCGATCACCGACAATGTGCTCAGACTGACACTAATCCTGTTTACTGCCTGGCTTGCACAGGCGATAGCAACCACTTTTTTTTATGAGGGCAGCCGGGAAAGCCTATTCTGGCAGCATGCCCTGTTTTATCAGGGCCAGGGCTTCCAGAACGGTTTTCATCCTGCGCAGGTGTTAACGCACCTGATGCTGTTCGCGGGATCCATGGGCGGCTTTTGGGATCTGTTCTTTGATTGCCTGTTATTGTATTTTTTCGGCAGCGAACTGGAGCGCCAATGGGGAGGGCACCATTTTTTACGATTCACTGGTTATGCCATGATCGGCGGCGCAATCGCCGCTATTTTGATGCGTCTGGTACCAGGGATGGTACAGGCCGGATTTTGGGGCCTGACAGCGCCCCTGACGGCCATTCTCGTGGCCTACGCCATGCTTTGGCCCAATCGTCAGGTCTTGCTTTTTTTTGTGATCCCCATCCGCATCAAGGTGCTGCTCCTTGGGGGCACCTTTTTGTATGGCGTAATAGCAATTGTATCCGGGCAATATGAACGGCTGATCAGCATGTCGAGCGGAGCCTTGAGCGGAGCTCTGTTTTTGTATTATTATGCGCATAAAGGGCTGCGCGGTACAAGCGCCGATCAAAACTGGTCCACCCGATCCAGCAGTGCCGGCTCAGTAGACCGCTACGGTCATCCTGGAGGGACCGGCGGAGCGGGCCTGAAAACCCGGATCGCCCAATATCGCAAACAGAAGCGATTGCAAGCCAAACAGGACCAAATTAACCGTCGCATTGAAATGAAGGAAGAAGTGGACCGCCTGTTGGCCAGGATATCCAGGGATGGCATGGACAGCCTGAGTAGTAAGGAAAAAAAATTCCTGGATAAAGCATCCCATCTGTTTTAATTGCCCTGGATTTGCGTAGTAGTGGACTGTCTGACAAACCCCGGCGGGCCTACGGCATCGCGCCATGCACACTTGCCAGCAGACACAGCTCAACCCCCGATTGTAGTGGGTGGGAGGTCCGGCGGCCGGGTTCCAAATAGTCGGGCGAGGACCGGACCTGCCGCGTGGTTGGCCAGGAGCGCTTCTGTGCCACTTATCATATGACAAGTTTTTTGTCAAGATTTATTTTAGCGTTACAAATTTTCGAAAAATTGGATTCCTTGTCATACCCCCGTGGTATGATACTATTGGGGGCTTATTGTGTCCGCGTTGTCCGCGCGGCCATTCCCTGGACAAACGCTGCAACAGCTACCGCGCCAGGGGGCGATGTGTCTGCGAGCGACTTGCCTGCGGCAGGCAAGTCCGCCTGCCGTAACTCGGCAGGCGAAAGCGATCACTCTGTAGAATCAGCCGCACCAGCCGAAGAAAAAGCACAAGCCAATAGCGCCCCAATCAGGCCCCGGGGGCGGTTCAGACCCGCCGCCCTCCACCGGGACTGCGCAGCCAGTAGTCTGGCAGGTATTATTGCACCAGTGATTGCCAAAGGCCGCACAGTTCATTTGCGTAGCGCAACGCGCCGGATGGGATGCGCTGCAATAGTCGCTGGCATTCACCACCAGCCCATTGGCCATGTCCTGAACAGCCTCCTGGCTGATATTGGTATTGGGTGCAAACCAGCCGATTTGGACCGCCTTGGCGGCTATCATGCGCCCCAGCTGCTCGTTACCGGCGGCTGTAAAATGAATGCCGTCAGCCGGCGCATCGCCTACGTAGAAACTGGCCCATTCCCAAACGATGTTATGCAGAAAGCGATCGTATGTGTCCAAAAAGTGAAACCGACCAGCATAGCGCTCATTGGTAAAATGAGGCACAATTTCCCATTGGTATTTATCGCGCAATCGACGCAGATAAAAGGTCAAGCGTATCCAGCCTTCCAGATCATCCCATATGTAATCTCGCCCCCCATTCCGTGACAAGGTGGGCGCAACCGATATGAGCATTACCTCATTTGGTTTGGTGTATGGCGCAACTACCTGATTGTTGAGGTGGTAGGAGATCAGTGATTTGGTTTCCTGGACAATCGCGTCTTCCTTGACCTCGAACTGCCACAGCCAGAAGGCCTCTTTGGACCACTTGCTAATAAATCCTTTACCATAAAGCAACGATTTAAGGTAATCGCGCGGGTTCGTAATCACGCGAAAGAAAAAATAAAGCGCCTCATAGCCCTCCAGATATTCATAAAAATCTTTCATATCATTGCCGCCGATTGATATGACGATCTTGTTGGAGGTGCGCACCGGCTGGTGGTAGTTCACCACACATTCGACCAGGCGTCTGTTCCAGTTGTTCTGGCCATGATGAGCATTCACTGCTTCCCGGAGATTTTGGGCCTGTGCCAACAGCTCTTTCAAGGTTAGCAAACCTATAAGCCAGCCAAACAGAAAGCCTAGCGGCCCAAATGCGCTGATGAGAGACCACAAGGCGATTGATAGCAGCAGATCTACAGGCGCATCCAGTTTTTCGCTATCGGTAGCAGTGGCGCCGGGCCAGCCCAGGTTGTACGAGGAACCATGCGTGATCTGCCCATCGGCGATGATGCGCTGGCCGGTCACCGGATCGGTTGCACCGTTGATTGTGCCATAAACCTCTGTGACCAGGTCAAAAAAAACTGCCGGTCTATGTGGTGAACCATGCATACTCGCCATCCCGGTTGACAACAAGAATGCGCGGCTGTCACCAAAGATGGTCAACTCAACACCGTTGGCTTCCGGGCCCGGCCAGCAGGGCGGCGGGATGATGTCTGGCGAACCGGAAGATGCTTGCAGCCAGGATGGCAATTGAAATGAACGGGCATGCTCTTGGGCTCGCAACTGAGCTGTAAACACTGTCATCTGCAAGATGGTGAAAATAAGAATATATGCAATTGCTTTAGTTTTCATTACTTATTCCTATTGAATCTCAACTGTTTGGTAGTAAATTGGTAAAATATTATTATCAGTTAGACAAATCAAGAAATCACTTGCTGAATAATTTGTAAATGCTTGATAACTTATCACATTACCATTGCCATCTTTATTAACAGGCTGCTTTTCCAGAAACAAAGCCCTATAACCAATCGGAACAGGGTTTTCTAAAGACCTATACCAAAGGTTGGCAGAATAATAAGCTCCATTGTATCCACGACATTCTATTTGAGTTCCATTAGGTACAGAAGTAGTTGTAATCGCCAACCCGCTGCTATGATTATAAATCAGACCCTCTGCTAACTTCCGAGAAGAACAAAAGCTTGAAAACTGTATTGCATTCGGCGCGTTGCATTGGGCATACTGCACCAAGCCCATCATCAACCACAGCTTTTGAAAGCTGTCATCGTCCTCGGGATACTCCGGTATATAGTTACAGGCACCCAGAGTCAAGGCACCCGGCAGCAACAAAAGCAGACTCAGCCTGGCAGCTATGCGTTTAAATCCCACGCTTGCGTATTTCATCGAGAAAGCTCCGGCGTAGTTGAATCAGGACCTGCAGCTCAGCCTGGGCAAATTTTTGATAGGCCC
>JAGRNA010000001.1 GCA_020441005.1 Leptospiraceae bacterium | reverse complement strand
ATCCAGCTTTGGAACTTTCCGGCTTGCCGCCGGAACCGGCTGCCAGTTCTTGACCGTTGCTATCTGCCTCAAAAGGGTATAAATCACGGACAGTTTATCATACTATGGAAATACGTAATGTTAGCATAATAGCGCATGTTGATCACGGTAAAACAACTTTAGTCGACGGCTTGTTGAATATAACAGAGTCTCTCTCAACGAAAGAGAAATCGGAACGAGTCATGGATCAAATGGATCTGGAAAAGGAGCGCGGTATAACCATCAAATCGAAAAATGCTTCCATCCAGTATAAAGGCACCAAAATCAATATCATCGATACGCCCGGCCATGCGGATTTTGGAGGTGAAGTTGAACGCGTGCTGAGTATGGCAGATTCTTCGCTGCTCCTCGTCGATGCATTCGAGGGACCGATGCCCCAGACAAGATTCGTCCTGTCCAAGAGTTTGCAACTAGGTCACAAACCGATCCTTGTGATCAATAAAATTGACCGTGATGGTTCTCAACCAGATGTTGTGCTTGATAAAGTATTTGATTTATTTGATGAATTAGGCGCTGATCACGACCAAATGGATTTTCCTGTTGTGTACGCGTCTGCCAAAAATGGATTTGCTTCGCTTGAGCTGGATAAGGCAGGCTCGAGCGATAAAGATTTGAATCCCATATTGGATTTAATACTAAAACATGTTCCTGCTTATCCAGCCTCGGCAACTGA
Organism: Leptospiraceae bacterium; assembly: GCA_020441005.1. GTDB lineage: Bacteria > Spirochaetota > Leptospiria > Leptospirales > Leptonemataceae > JAGRNA01. The sequence goes on along the minus strand of JAGRNA010000001.1, from coordinate 32,828 downwards.
TCCGTTACAATTCCAGATAATGAATCTTGATTATGATGATTACGTCGGTCGTTTGGGAATCGGTCGTGTCTTCCGAGGCCGCATTCGAACCGGAGATAATCTTAAACTGATTTCCACCCAGGCCGCCGATGCCAGTTTTCGTGTCTCACGTCTTTATGGTTACGGCGGTATTCAGCGTAAGGAAATTGAACAGGCCGAGGCCGGAGATATCGTAGCCTTGGCTGGTCTGGAAGAGATCCACATTGGTGATACCATTTGTCATCCAGATCAAATCGACCCGCGTCCGCCAATTACAGTCGATGAGCCGACTGTTTCCATGTTCTTCTCGGTGAACGACTCACCATTTGCCGGTCGCGAAGGTGACTATGTGACTACGCGTCAGCTACGAGAGCGTTTGTTTAAAGAGACGCGGACCAATGTCGCTATGCGTGTATTGGAGGATCCAGATCGTAAAGATCGTTTTTCGGTGCAGGGACGCGGAGATTTGCATCTTAGTGTATTGATAGAATCGATGCGGCGCGAAGGGTATGAGCTGCAGGTATCGCGTCCTGAAGTGATCACGAAACAGGAACATGGAGAAATACTGGAGCCCTGGGAGCGTCTGGTAATCGATGTCCCTGAACAGTACAGTGGAACGATTATCAATGAGCTAAACCGACGCAAAGGCGAAATGCAGGGTATGGAGACTTCTTCTCACGGAACAACCCGCCTGGAGTATATTATTCCCGTACGGGGTATGATCGGGATTCGCGGCTTTTTATTAACTGAAAGCCGCGGCACCGCTGCCGTGAACTCCAATTTTATGGCGTATCGTGAATATGCCGGTGTCATGCCAGGCCGCAAACTGGGGGCACTGGTATCCATGGAAGATGGGGAAACAGTGCCATTTGCCTTGTTTAACATCCAGGAGCGCGGCTCTTTATTCGTTGGTCCCGGCGTAGCGGTATATACCGGAATGATCATTGGAGAAAGTGCCCGTGATAATGATCTGGAAGTCAATCCGTGCCGGGAAAAAAAGCTGACCAATATCCGGGCATCGGGTTCTGATGAAGCAATTCGTTTAACCCCGGCGCGTAGTATGAGTCTTGAGCAGGCCCTGGAATTTATTGATGATGATGAGTTATTAGAGTTAACTCCCAAAAATATACGTTTGCGCAAAAAATTATTGAATGCAACTGAACGCAAGCGGGCTGCCAAGCAGCAAAAAACCGCGGGATAAATGCCGGCCGGACTGGTTTTAAAGCTGCTGCCGGCCAACCGGGCCATACTATTTTCCGATATTCTGGATACAATTCAGACCAGCCAGCTGGATCAGGTTTCTGATTGTCTGGATCAGCTCGACCATTTGCATCAGGCCGGTCATCATTTGGCGGGTTACATTAGTTACGAAGCCATGGATTACCAGGACAGTCTGATCTGTGACTGCAATGAAAGCACCGATCAACCGCAGCTTTGGATGGGAGTCTTCAAACGTTATCAGGTTTTTGCAGACCGGATGGAAGCGATAAAACAGCTGGGAAAGCTTCTACAAGACCAAGTTCTGTCGGAGCAATCCATGCAGGATCCAGAAAGTGGATATTATTTGGAATCAGTCATACCGGGCACAGGGTACAAAAGGGGTGATTCACTCCGGATTCAGGCCCGCAGCAGTTTGAAATACAGGGTTCAAGCTGCTAAAACCTGGTTGGCTAAACAGCGTGCGCAGCGCAATCAATTTAGTGAGGCCTTTTCACAAATCCAGTCTGAACTCAGGTCAGGCAATTGCTACCAGATTAATTTCACTTTGCCAAATGAATTTCAATTTGAAGGGGATCCGCTGCATTTGTTTACTGACCTGCTGGTCCTGCAGCCGGTAGATGATGGGGCTTTTGTCTGGCATCCGCATCGGGCACTGGTTTCTTTATCGCCGGAGAATTTTGTCTCTGCCTTTTCGGTATCTGACAGCGATGATCTGACGGTTTATAGCAAGCCGATGAAAGGGACCGCTCCCCGGAGTGCTGATCCCCTAAAAGATCAAAAGCAGCGTGCAGAACTGCACTCCAGTCCGAAGACGAGGGCTGAAAACGCGATGATTCTGGATTTAATGCGCAATGATCTTGGCCGACACGCCGCCTTCGGCAGCGTGCAGGTGGTATCAGCTTTTCAAACGGAAGCATATCCGACGGTCTGGCAGATGACCTCAACGGTTGCTGCGCGATTGACACCCGCCGTTCACCGCCGTTTTTATAGCCTTTTTCTGCGGGATATGATTCCCGGGGCCTCCATCACCGGGGCGCCTCGTCTGAGTGCTCGAAAAATAATTCAGCAGCTGGAAAGTAGACCGCGAGGTATTTACACTGGCTGCATTGGTTATACGCTCGGCCAAAGTCGGAATCAAGCCAGCGCAGGCCAGACAAAAAGCCTGGCATCCGGTCACGGTCTTTCAAACGAACAGATCCAGTCCAGGACCGGCCAAGGAGCGAGCGCGGCAGATAGAGCGGCCCTGAATGAGACCCGGAAATTGCCTGCTATGGATTCAACAGCCCTGCCAGCCGCTGCCTTCAATATTGCCATCCGTAGTTTTGATCTGGATTTGAAAAGCGGCCACGCTTTATTCGGCAGCGGCTGCGGTATTGTCTATGATTCCTGCCTGGAAAGTGAATGGCAGGAGTATCTGCATAAGCAGGATTTTTACCGCCCGGTTCTGGATTCATTTCATTTAATTGAAACCATGCGGATGCAAAACGGAAAAATCAGGCTGCTTGATCTGCATTGCAAACGACTGCAGCATTCCATCCGGTCTTTAGGTCTGGATCGTATCAATCCAGAACTGGAAATGCGGATCCTGAATCAGGGTCTGCAGGCCCAGCTGCGGCTTTTAGCACTCGAGCATCCATCTGGAGATTTTCGTCTGCGGCTCATAGTCAATCGGCACGGATTTACCCTGAATGCGCAGGCCATCGATAATGCCAAAGAACCGGGCGGTGTGCAATTGCTGGTTGCTGCCAAGGCTGTTTACAGCCAGTCACCCTGGCAGGCCCACAAGAGCAGCCAGCGTCAGCTGTATGATGTCAGTTGGTCCGATGCTCAATCAGCCGGATACCATGATGTCTTGTTTTATAATGAATCCGGTCATTTGGTTGAATGTGCAACCGCCAATATCCTGTTATATTTGCCCGAGCGCGGATGGTGCACGCCGTCACAGGACTGCGGCGCCCTGCCCGGGGTTTACCTGGCCTTGCTGCGTCGGCGGCATCACATACAAGCGGCCAAACTGGATGCCAGTGATTTGCAACGGGCCCGCTGGATCGGGGTTTGTAATGCCCTGCGTGGTCTGCGTCCAGTAGAGAGAATTTATTACTGGTCAGACGGTCGGCCATCTATTCTTTGGAAGCAGCATGGGTGACTTTTTAAACGGTATCTCGGAGATTTTCCTGGCACTGGCCATTCTGGATTTGATAGTAGTTGTTTATCTGACCCGTAAGCTCTATCATCTTTTTCGCGACTCGTTGACCAGTATTACAGAAAAAGAGTCCGGTCCAATTTACTCTTATCGCAAGGCGATTTTTTCCTTACTGAATGGGCAAGCGGATCCCTTTGGCTGGTTTAGTCTGATTCATCTGGTAGTCCTTCATCTGATTGTGCCCTTGATGGGCATCGGTCTGCTATTGCATACGGACTGGAATTTCCTGGCAGTGATTGCTGGAATTGCCTGGAGTTATCAAATTGCCATGCGCCTCTATCCCGGCTATGAGGTTGAAAACAGTCAGTTGACCGATCAAATAGCACCTGGGCCCGCTGACCAATAATTTCAGGCTTGACTCTCTCGAATTAGGAGAAACCGTGTGGGGATATGTTCCCACTGCAATTTAACCAGCAAATTCCCGGCGCGGCCGCATCGACCGCCAAGCTTGCAGTTTACTCACCTTACGACGAGCGGCTGCTCGGTACTATCGAAAGCTCCGATGCTGCGGCTCTGCAAACAGCTCTGGTAAATGCGGCCGCGCTCTTTGCAGATGATTCCAGGTCCCTCAGTGCGAGCGAACGTATTCGTATTCTTTCGGCTCTGGCCAACCTGATGATACAAAAAATGGATCAACTGGCTCTACTGGCGGCCAGTGAAGGCGGCAAGCCCATGACCGACACCAAAGCCGAGGTACTGCGAGCCATTGACGGCGTCAAAACCTGCATTGAAGTACTACGAACCGGTCATGGTAAGGAAATCCCGATGAACCTGAACGCCGCCAGCACCGGCAAGCTGGCTTTTACGCACCGCGAACCGATCGGGCCGGTGCTGGCTTTCAGCGCTTTCAACCATCCGTTGAATCTGATCGTCCACCAGGTCGTGACTGCGATCGCAGCCGGGTGCCCGGTAATCATAAAACCGGCCGAAACGACCCCTTTATCCTGTTTTCACCTTGTCCAGCTTTTGACAGAGGCCGGTCTGCCGGAGGGCTGGTGTCAGCCTTTCGTCGTCAGCGATATCACTGTGGCCCGGCAAATCGTCAGCGATCACCGCATTGCTTTTTTTTCCTTTATCGGCAGCGCTCGAATCGGCTGGGATTTGCGGTCCATGCTGGCGCCCGGGGTGCGCTGCGCATTGGAGCACGGCGGTGCGGCTCCGGTGCTTGTCTGTGCCGATGCAGATTTAAAAAAAGCAGTGCCAAAAATTATCAAGGGCGGCATGTACCATGCGGGTCAGGTCTGCGTGTCTGTGCAGCGTGTTTTCGTCGCGCGGGAGCGCCTGAGCGAATTACAATCCGCTTTGGTTAACGGCTGCCAAAACCTTGTCGTCGGTGATCCGCTATTAGAAGAAACGCAAATCGGTCCGCTGATCCGCAGTGATGCCTTACCGCGTCTGCAGGGCTGGGTGGATGATGCTGTGGCTGACGGAGCGGAGCTGCTTTGCGGCGGCCGCTCCCTGGCAAACAATTGCTATGCGCCAACAGTACTCCTGAACCCGCCGATTGATGCGGCTGTCAGCTGTCAGGAAGTCTTTGGTCCCATCCTGTGTTTGTATCCTTTCGATTCGATCGAAGAGGCCATTGCGCTGGCCAACCGGCTGCCCTTCAGTTTTCAAGCTGCCTTGTTCACCGAAAGCCTGGATACTGCCATGCTGGGACTGCGCCGTCTAAAAGCCCAGGCGGTTTTGGTGAACGAGCATACAGCCTTTCGCGTGGACTGGATGCCTTTTGGAGCCGGTCAGCATTCGGGCCTCGGAATTGGCGGCATTGCATATACCATGCAGGATTTACAAAAAGAAAAGCTGCTGGTGATCCATTCGGCGGCCCTGAACAACTGGGCCTGACTGCGCGGCTGTGACTGAATTGCCAGGCTGGGTTTTACAAAAAAAGGGCCGGATTGATAATCCGCTGGACAGACAGCAAACAGCTTTCAGCATTGAGCGTCCCGTTAACATTGGACTCTGCCAAGCGCTTCCATGCTAAAGTTTATTAAAAAAGCCGGGCTGACCTTTTACTCGCAAATTATCCTTTGGATTGCGCTCAATGCTTTTTTTTATTTTTTAATGATAAAAAATTTCAATGATGAAGTCAGTTTACACAAGAAAGCTCGCTTGCATACCATTGAACTTCAGTTCAAGTCCATCATAACTCATTTTCGCCAGCATACAGAGTTGCTGTATAGTACATTGATTGAAAAGCCGCCCCAAATCGACGTTTTGGCTCGCGGTTTATTAACTACGGATCCGGTTATCCAGGGCCGCTATCGGCGTCAGTTGCAAGACTTGTTGAGTCAGCCATACGAGCAATTAACCCTGATGGGCCTCAAGCAGCTCCATTTTCATACTGTCCAGAATCGAAGTTATTTGCGCATGCATCGGCCCGCCCTCTACGGAGACGATTTGAGCGGCGTGCGCCATACAGTCGTGGCCGCGAATCGTCAGCACCGTCCCCAGTTTGGTTTTGAGGAAGGGCGTATTTTCAATGCCCTGCGTTTTGTGTATCCAGTGCGCTACCAGGGGCGCCATATCGGCAGCGTTGAAATCAGCATTTCCGCCCGTGGTGTGATGCGTACAATGAACAGCCTGTATCATGGCAATTATCGCGCCATATTTGCCAAAGACCTGATTCTACAAAAAGTTTTTAAGGAAGAGCAGTCCAATTACAAGCCATCGGCCATCAGTCCGGATTTTTATATAGAACAAAATCGATTTGATCAGCGGGTCCAATCGGGTTATCTGTTAAGTGTTGAATTGACGAACCGCATCGAGATGGCCCTGCGCCAGCTATCGGATGCGCGCTTTCATCAATTCAAGCCTTTTGTGATTTTTTTGAAAGTCGATGACTCGTATTATAGCTGTACAGCCTGGCCGCTTTTCAGCTTTCAAGATCGACCCATCGGATATATTCTCAACTACGAGCAGGCCGATGATTACGCCCAGCAGCGCCAGTATCTTATCGCCTCTGTGCTCATTCTGACTGTTTTTTTATTCCTGATGACGGGCGGTCTGATCAAATTGGAAATTGATCGTCAAAACCAGGCAGCACAGCAATTGCAACTGATAGACGCTTTAAGTGTGCGGGATCGTTTTCTGGCCAATATGAGTCATGAGATTCGCACGCCGATAAATGGTGTTTTAGGGCTGTGCGAATTGCTGCAAGAAACGCAACTGAGCGAGACACAGCGGGACTATCTATATCATCTGCAGACTGCCGGTGAATCGCTCCAGGCGATTATTGCGGATGTGCTTGAATTTTCACGGATGCGCCAGCGCGGCGTGGGTCTGAATCCCGTTGTTTGTCGCGTTCGGGACATAGTGGTGGAAAGTGTTGATTTTTTTCAAGCCCGGTCAATGGCCGGGCCGGTGCAATATGAAATTGATGTGGCCGAATCGGTCGACGAGAAGGTGTTTCTCGATCCCGGTCGACTGCGTCAGGTCTTGTTCAACCTGCTCGGCAATGCCGACAAGTTCACCACGGAAGGCTGCATCAAGGTTTGTCTGCGGCGGCCAGATGAACTGTGGCCCGAGGTTCAGGCGCTCGATTGCAATGTTAAATGGTATACAAGCAGTCCATCATTGGTCGATCCGCACAATCCTGCTCATTGGCTGGAGCTTGCGGTGATCGATACCGGAATCGGTATTCCACCGGACAAGCTCGGTCATATTTTTTCGGAGTTCGAGCAGGCCGACCAATCCCTGGAGATTTCCCGGCGTGGTACCGGTCTGGGCTTAAGCATTACGCGCGCGATTGTGGCCGCTTTTTGCGGTCACATCCGGGTGGAAAGCCAGCCTGGCCAGGGTAGTCGATTCTGTTTGCAGTTCCTGGCACCGCCATGTACTACTGCAACCGATCCAGCCCGGCAACCAGAAGAGGGTCCGCGCGAGCATAGCGGACGAATCCTGGTGGCGGAAGATAATCCCTTGAACCAGATGCTGGTGCGTACATTTTTAGAGAAAGCGGGTTATACTGTGCAAGTTTGTGCCAACGGAAGGGAACTGGTGCAAGCCTGGCAGGAAGCGGAATTCATCTGCATTCTAATGGATGTCCAGATGCCGGTGATGGACGGATATGAAGCAACCCGCGAAATTCGACGCCTGGAGCAAAGCAAAGCAGGTCCCCCCCAGAGTCCGATCCCGATCATTGCCCTGAGCGCCGGCGTCCTGGATGATGAAAAAAGGGCCTGTTTCGAGGCCGGTATGAATTCCTTTGTTCCCAAACCGGTGAAACGCCAGGAGTTGCTAGAAGTGATTGCCAGCCAGATCCGGTGGCGAAATACCTTCTAATCAGCGCTGTCCGGTTGCGGCATCCGGCGCTTTGGGTTTGGAGGTTTTCCGGTGACCGCGATTTGCCGCCTCCGGAAAGGAACTTGTCATGAGCATACTTGTATTATTGGTTTTAGCCGTCGTACCCGGGGTCCTGCTGTTGCTGTTTTTTTATCTGAAGGATACCTATCAAAGAGAACCCTGGTTGATTGTGGCCGGTTCCTTTTTGCTGGGTGCGATCATTACCATACCCATTGCCTTTTTAGAGATGGCGCTGCTGTCAGATACGCATCAGAAGTCCTGGCCGGTACTGGCCATGGAAACTTTCCTTATCATTGCCTTGCTGGAAGAGCTGGGAAAGTATCTGGTATTGCGCTTTTACGCCGCCCGCAAGCCGGAGTTTAACGAAATATTTGATGGGCTGGTGTATGGGGCGGCTGCGGCGAGCGGATTTGCCACATTTGAGAATCTGTTCTACGTTTTAGGAGAGGAGAACGGTCTGTATGTGGGATTATTGCGCGCTGTTTTGACGATCCCGATGCATATTTTTACCGGTGCATTGATTGGGTATTGGCTGGCGCGCGGATTGGCTGGCCAGGCCCCCGTCCTGCTGCGATTGGGCGGTGGTTTGGTCACGGCAATTGCAACCCATGGTTTATTCGATTTTGTGCTTTTTTTAGACGGCCCTGGAACCGAGTATGCCAGCGTGATCGCTGTACCGGTGGTGCTTTATTTGCTGTTGCTCATGATACTGGCGGTACGCTACAGCAGACGGCATCCGGAAATCTGGCCCTTGCAAACAGAGCCTTTGGCGGTCAGTCTGCGAACCGCCCCGGCAAGCGGGGGGCCAGGTTCAGTAGTCCCCCGACTACGGTGGCTGTTTCTGGCGATTACCTGGACTTTTTTGGGGACTAGCATTCTTTTCATGGGTCGGATGGTTTACGTCATTGCGTTCGAATCCGTGACCATGATTCGCTTGCTAGCGCCTGGAGTGGTAGCCGCGACAGGAGCCTTGCTGGGGCTTGTATTCTATTTATTGGCGCGCCGTAGCAGTCGCCAATTGCCCGTAGCAAACTAACCAATCCCCGGATCCAGTTGCGGCTGAATGGCTAGCCCCTCACCAGCCCTCGGGGCGGGCCCGTTCTCATTTGCCTGTGTTGAGGAAATGGCCGGTCTCGACCGGTATGGGAGGGAGCATTCCAGTCCCCAAGACATCCAGGGGGTGCACGCCGGTCTGGCCGGTCAGAAAACATGAGAAATATCAGAAAAAAACACCAGCGCCTGGAAAAAATATTTGCATCTGTACCCCATTAGAAATAATTATGCTTTCAAATTTTCAATTCATTGATTGAAACAATGCGTTCATTATTGCAGTTACGGCCCTTCTTTCTACCAGTTTTGGTGATTCTGCTCGGTTTTCAGGCCCTGGCCGCGGAACAGAGCCAAAAAGTGGCCGAACCGAAAATTGGCATCGACTATTCGGTTTTAGGCACAAACATCAACATGGACATCCCCTTCAAAAATGAGCAGGGGCAAACAGTCACCTTCCGGCAGCTGTCGGGCGGCAAGCCAATTGTGCTGGCTCTGGTATACTATCGCTGTCGTTCGCTGTGTTCCCCCTTTTTGAATGGCGTCGCCAAAATGGTCGATATTTCGCCGGTCTACATTCGGCCAGGCAAGGAATACACTCTGGTTACCCTCAGCTTTGATGAATTGGAAACCCCCGATCTGGCCCGGCAAAAAAAAGAGAATTACCTGGCCAATTTGCGTCATCCGGAAACTGTCGATGCCAGCAAATGGCATTTTTTGACCGGCAGCCGCGAATCCATCCTGCAGCTAACGCAAAGCCTGGGTTTCACCTTCAAGCGCGTCGGCGACGAGTTTCAGCACCCTTCCAGTTTGATTGTGCTGGCCCCCAGCGGTAAGGTATCGCGATTCATGCGCGGTATCCAGTTTATGCCGGCCGAAGTGATGATCGCAGTGACGGACGCGCGTGAGGATCGCTGGGCGCCTACCATCAAGAAAATAGTAAAATTCTGCTTTGTCGAAGACCAAAAGGGTCGCGGCTACTACTTTGATTTTTTAAAAGTGACCGGTGTCATGTTATTGACGATCATCTTCAGTGTTACGGGTCTATTGACTCTCCTTTTGAAAGTGAAGAAAAAGCCGGGCGCGGGAGAATAAAAGCACAACATATGGAATCTGCAATGGATGTTAATACTACCAGCTATCTGGTTTATGAAGAAAAAAAGCGGCCCTTTCCCCTGAACTGGCTGCTCTCGGTCGATCACAAGCGTATCGGCGTGATGTACGCCTTCACCATGTTTACTTTCTTTGCGGTGGCCGTTTCGCTGGGCTTTTTGCTGCGCTTGCAAAAGCTGTTTCCGCAGTCTAGCGGCTGGGAAATCATTCCAGCGGACATGTATGGCTCGGTTTTTACCCTGCACGCCATCATCATGATCTTTTTGTTTATCGTGCCCGGAGCGCCGGCCATCCTGGGCAATTTCTTTCTGCCCCTGCAGATCGGCGCCAAGGATGTCGCCTTTCCGCGTGTGAACCTGCTCAGCTACTGGTTGTATCTGATCGGGGCCATAATGGCCCTGGCGGGGGTGCTGGTAGGCGGCGCCGATACGGGTTGGACCTTTACCGTGCCTTACTCGGTGACAACCCATACCATGTCTGTCTTCGGGATCGAGTTTAATTCGGTTTCCTGGATGCTGACCGCCGCGTTTGTGCTGGGTTGGGGAACAATTCTGACAGGCATCAACTTTATTGTCACCGTGCACCGGCTGCGCGCCAAAGGGATGGGATTTTTTCGCATGCCGCTTTTCACCTGGTCGCTCTATGCGACAAGCTGGCTGCAGGTATTGGCCACACCGGTTGTGGGAATTACCCTGTTGATGGTGGTTGTCGAGCGTTTCATGCCGATCGGCTTTTTTGATCCGAACAAGGGCGGCGATCCGATCCTTTTTCAGCATTTGTTCTGGATCTATAGCCACCCGGCTGTGTATATTATGATTCTGCCTTCCATGGGCCTGATTTCCGAGATTATACCCACTTTTTCCCAAAAACCGATTTTTGGTTACAAGAGCATAGCCCTGGCGACCTGTTCGATTGCCGGGGTTGGCTACCTGGTCTGGGCGCACCACATGTTCACTACCGGAATCAGCGACATTGCGGTGGTAACTTTTTCCTTCCTTACCTTTCTGGTCGGGATTCCAACCGCAATCAAGGTCTTTAACTGGATTGCGACCATGTACAGGGGCTCGATTCGGCTCGAAACCCCGATGCTGTATGCGATCGCCTTCATCTATAATTTCATGATTGGCGGCTTGACCGGCCTCTTGCTGGGCAACCTGGGAACGGATATCCATTTGCATGACACAGATTTTGTGGTCGGTCACTTCCATTACACAATGTTCGGCGGCGGCGCTTTTGGCATCATTGGCGGCATATTCCACTATTGGTCAAAAATGACCGGCAAGCAGTACTCTTCCAAATTGGGCAATACGGCTTTTACGCTGATGTTCATCGGTTTTCAGTTCTTGTATATGCCGCTTTTGTATCTGGGTATGAATGGCATGCCGCGCCGTTACCACACCTATCCTGATATTCCGTTGTTTAACACATGGCAGTTTGTCAGTACGGTCGGCTCCTGGGTGCTGGTGGCGGGCGTGATTATGCTGTTTGTAACCTGGATTCATGCCCTTTGGAAAGGCAAGCCGACTACCGAGCGTAATCCCTGGAATTCATCCACCCTGGAATGGCAGACCCTGACACCGCCACCGTTATATAATTTCGCCGTAGAGCCGGTCGTGACTCGGGATCCGTATGATTATGAAAAATTTCGCAAGGATGGAAGCACCTGATTCAGGTTCTGTCTGGAGGTACTGAGGTATGAGTATGAGTGAAGCGGCTGCACATAGCCACGACGAGCACTACGATCCGGAAGGCACTCGCCTGGGGTTTTGGCTGTTCTTGTTTACCGAGATCTTCCTGTTTGCCATTTTCTTTTTAATGTATGCCGTATATCGGCATGCCTTTTTGCAGGATTTTCATAACGGTGCCGAGCACCTCAATGTGCCCATCGGGGCGACCAATACCATGATACTGCTCTTTAGTAGCCTCACGGTTGTGCTTTCGATTGTGGCCATTCAGAAGAATGATCGCCCCAAGGCCATGCTGTTTTTGGCTATTTCGATACTGTGTGGTCTGGCCTTCCTGGTGATCAAGGGCTTTGAATGGAATGCCAAATTTGGTCATGATTTTTATTTCGCTTTTCGCAACACTGTGGATGCCGGCGGCGGTTCTCCCAAGCTGCAAGTGGGGCCCGGTATGTTGCCCAATGGCGAGATCCTGTTTTTCGGCCTGTACTTTGTGATGACCGGCATTCATGCCCTGCATATTGTAATCGGCGTCACCCTCTTGTCACTGGCCCTCTTTTGGGTACAGCAAAAAAAAATCACCCAGCAACGCCATGGCGTTCTGGAAAACTTTGGTCTGTATTGGCACCTGGTGGACTTGATCTGGATCTTTTTATTCCCCCTGTTCTACCTGATTGCGTGAGGAAAGAATGAGTAATAGCGAACATAATAACGAACAACATCATGAGCCGCAGTATCGCGAGCCGGTCATGGTTTTTATCGGCCTGATCATGCTTACGATCATGACGGTTGGTTTCTCCGGCATCACTCATCATGCCCTGGCGGCGGTACTGATTGCCCTCGGAATAGCGTGTGTGAAGGGTTTTCTGGTGCTTTGGTATTTTATGCATGTAAAATACGAAAAGCCAATCTTTAAGGTGTTTATCTCCGTTGCATTTGGCACATTTATCGTCATCATTGCGCTGTTGTTTTCGGATTATATGACGAGGAGCCTGTAATCATGTGGTTTGAAGAAGCATCAACCTTCGCGCCCGGCATCAATACCGCCTTTTATTTTACGCTGGGTGTCAGTATCTTTTTCATGATCGCAATCACGCTGTTTATGATTTATGCGGTTATTCGGTTCTATCACAAACGCAATACCCGACCCTCGACTACCGAGGGTAGCGTTGTGTTGGAAGTGATCTGGACCGTTGTGCCCACCCTGCTGGTTGTAATCATGTTTTATTATGGTTACAAGGCCTTCATGAATTATCGCAATATCCCCGAAAATGCAATGGTAGTTGATGTGATCAGCGGCAAATGGTACTGGAAATTTCAGTACGCCAACGGGGTGGAGTTGAGTGGCAAAGACGGGCTCAAGGTGCCTTTGGGCAAGCCGGTCCATATCCGTTTGCATTCCAAAGATGTAATTCATTCCTTTTTTATCCCCGCTTTTCGGGTTAAATGGGACGCAGTCCCCATGCCAGAAGGCCGGGAGCCCAATCAAATGTGGTTTGAAGCCACCAAGGAAGGCGAATTTGAAATCTTCTGCGCCGAGTACTGCGGTCTGGATCACTCCCGGATGCTTTCCAAAGTAGTGGTTGTAAAACCGGCTGAATTTGATCAATGGTACGCTGACGCAGGCAAGGCCCTCGCTCAGAATACAAATGACAATCCGGGTGAAAAGCTCTACCAAAGTGCCGGCTGTTTTGCCTGTCATAGCACTGACGGTAGTAAAAAAGTCGGTCCCAGTTTCAAGGGATTGTTTGGCAAAATGGAAACGGTCACAACCGGGGGCGCTGAGCGCCAGCTAAAGGTGGATGAGGTCTACCTGAAGACATCCATTACCAATCCAACAGCCGATATTGTGAAGGGTTTCCCGCCGGCCATGCCGCCGCAAAACCTGAAGCCGGCAGAAATCGATCAATTGGTCGAATACATCAAATCGCTGAAATAAACCGCAAAATCGGCAAAGCACCGATATTGACTTGCCATCAACAGCGCTTCTGTGAATTTACTCTCACGGAAACGCTTGTTGATGACCGGGTCCCCAAATCAAATGGATTGGCAAACGCTGCCAACTGCCCTGTTGCAGTTGAGCGATACACTGGTGGTGGACGCCAATGGTGCGGCTCTGGAATTGCTGGAATGCCCCCTGGATGAGATTCAAGGCAATCCGAACTGGATCGAACAACTCTTTGGCCGGCACGCGGAGCGCATTCAAAACCACCTGAAGCAAGCGCACGAATGGCAACTGACGTGCGAGATTCAGAACCTGGCCCAAAACAGACGATTTGTGCGCCTCAGGGCATCTGCGAATCAGGAAATCCTGGCCCTGCATGATTTGAGTGATATGTATGAAGACGCGCTTGTGTTACAGGCCGGGTACGATGAATTCCTGAATGTGACTCTTGAGCTCGAAAAAGCCCTGGTTACGATCGAGCAGCAAAAGGACACGCTCGAAAAACAGGCCGAAAAACTGGAGCGCGAGTTACAAATTGCGCGCAAGGTCCAACGTCAGGTTTTTGCGGCCGATTTTGAGAGCTATCGAAAGGTCAATATCGCCGGGTACTACGAAGCCATGGACAATCTGGGCGGTGATATGTGGTACTTTTATGAGGGGCCGGACTCATTTATTGCGGTGATTGGGGACGTGATGGGTCATGGTGTCGCCGCCAGCCTTGTTTCGATCGCCGCTCGTAATTTCTTTCAAAGCCGAATTCGTGAAAATGACAGTGATCTGGCGGCAATTTGCGCCGATGTCAATCAAGCCCTGTTCAAGTTTACCCACGGGGACTACTTTCTGACCGTCGGAGCCTTTCGGATCACCAATAGCAATCAGGTTGAATACATTACCTGTGGTCATCCGCCGATTTTGCTGGCGTATGCCAGTCAAGGCGCTGCGCAAAGCGAGCAGCTATTCATTACCCAGCCTATGCTGGGTATCTTTGATGGCCTGCAGTTAAAATCACAGACTCTGGAGTGCCGGCCTCAGGATCGAATTTTGTTATACACAGATTGTTTGATTGAATCTCCCAATCCGGAGGGCCAGTTCCTGGACCAGGACCAGATTGCCGAACTGTTGGCTAATCCGGACTTTAATCACCCGCGCAACGTAATTCAGGGTTTGCTGGATCTATATCGCCAGTTTATTAACTTCCAGGACGCCAGTGATGATTTGGCCATGGTCTGTGTGGAGCTAGGCGAGGCTGCAAGCGTGCCGGTGAGTCCATCTGTATGATGGAATCTCAAGTGGAAAGCCGGGCTTTGCTGCAATCTATATTGGCCGATCAGTTTATTTTTAGTCTGGTAACGAGCCATAGCGACGCGGTGTGGGTGTGCAGCTGTTATTATGCCGTGATGGCAAGCCCGGAGCCGGGGCAGATGGCGATTGTATTTCATAGTAGTGCCGAAAGTCGGCATGGTCGTATGATGGAGTGTAACCAGGCAGTCCTTGGCAACCTGTACGTTCAAGCAGAATCAATCGAAAGCATACGGGGGATTCAGTTTGAAGGGTCCAGCGTTCCTGTCTCACAGTTGGCTTTGGATTATTCCCATCGAGCGGCGGCAGTGTACTTGCAACGCTTTGGATACGCTCGCGAGTTTGCCGATCTGTATTTATGGCACTTGCAAATCAAATCCGCAAAAATCACCGATAATCGCATACGTTTTGGATACAAGGCCTGGTGGAATAGCCATGATTTTGGTGATTGATGCCTTTAACCTGATTTATAAAATTGAAGGCTTGGATGAATGCATGTATCGCGGGGATTTGACCGGTGCCATGCAGGGCCTGCGACAGCAATTGAAAAGCTGGTTACAAAAGCAGAAGAAAGTTAAAGAATGTCATGTGTTTTTTGACGGCAAACGCAAGAATGCAGACGAGACACGGCGCAGTCAGGATGGATCCTTACAGCTTTATTACAGTCATGATCTTTCTGCGGATCATTTAATCAAGGAATTCATCAATAGCAATGCCAGGCCTGGAGAACTATGGGTGGTAAGCAGTGATAAGCAGATCCGCTTGCATGCCAAAAAGCATCGTTGTCATGGTTATACAGCGGAAGAATTTGCCGGCGTGCTACATTCACCGGCAGCGCGCTCCCGAGCAGGCAGTGACGCAGAAACGGACAGCAAACCGGAACAGGATCATGCGGAAATTGAATATTGGAACCAGGTATTTCTGAAACGAGGCAAGCAAAATTAGCAGCATTGAAGGAAATGTAAGCGGTTTGAGCGCTCAGGTCCTCAAACGATTAAGGAAGCTGGCCGAAAGACGCGGGGAACCACAGTACATACTGGGCGGCTACCAGGCACGTGAACTGGCTCTGCTCTCCAGCGAGATCGGTCGGGTTATTGGTCTGCTGATGGATCGCCAGGGTCGGGTGCGACAACTGCTGGTCGGCGATGCGCATCGTATTATTATACCGGCATTAAAAACGGGCCAGCCCGGTCGTCTACGCGGTGTGCGCCTGATTCGCACAGATCTGGCACGGGCAGGCATTCGCAGCGAGGATGTGTACGATCTGACTCTATTACGCCTGGATTATTTAACTTTACAACAGATCGATGCTCATGGCAACCCGCAGAAGTACTTGAGCGCGCATATTCTGCCTGGTCAAAGTCCGGGGTATCAGATCCTGCCGGCTGTCCCGGCCGGACAACTGGAACCTGATTTCCCGCAACAGATGCGCTATTTGGAGGACCTTTTCCAACAGGCGTCCGACCAAACGCGTATGGCTCAAATTGCCAATCGGGGTTTACTAGTCGGGGTTTATACCCCGGAAAACCGTAAACGGCGTAGTCCGGAAGAGTCCATGGCTGAATTGCGGGAATTATGCCGAACAGCCGGCGTGCAGGCTCTGGAACATTGCGTGATTCAAAAGCGTAACCAGTTAGATCCGCGCAGCGTGATTGGATCCGGCAAGGCTCTGGAAATAGCCATTGAAGCGGTGCAGTTAAACGCGGATATGATCATCTTTGATTTGGAATTGAGCGCAGCACAAGCCAAACGCCTCTCCGAGATATGCGACTTGAAGATAATAGATCGAACACAGCTCATTCTGGATATCTTCGCTCGCAATGCCAGCAGCCGCGAGGGTAAGCTGCAAGTCGAGCTGGCGCAAATGAATTACCTCAGGGGCCGGCTCAGCGAAAAGGACGACAATATGTCACGATTGTCCGGCGGTATCGGCGGACGCGGTCCGGGAGAGACCAGTCTGGAGATCGGACGGCGACGCGTCCAGGATCGCATTCGCTTGCTTGAAAAGGAGCTGCAGCGTATCAGTCAAAGAAGACAACTCAACCGTTCCCGACGCAGCAGCACAGGCATCCCCATCGTTGCCATTGTGGGTTATACCAATGCCGGCAAGTCCACTTTGCTCAATGCCCTGACCAAATCCGAGACGATAGCGGCCGACCGGCTTTTTGCCACCCTGGATCCGGCAACCAGGCGCTTGCGTTTTCCAAAGCAAGGTGAAATTATCCTGAGCGATACTGTCGGATTTATTCACGATCTGCCGCCCGAGTTAAAACGCGCTTTTACGGCCACCCTGGAGGAATTGCAGGAGGCCAGTCTGATTCTGCATTGCATCGACGCCTCAGCCCCGGATCGGCATCAAAAGGTGGATGCAGTGAACGAGATTCTAATATCTCTCCAACTACAAACCATACCGCGTCTGCTTGTTTTCAATAAATCGGACCGGATCACAGCTGCCCATCAGGATCTGATCGAAGGACAATACCAGGGCCAACCTTTGGTGTTCGTTAGCGCTACTACGGGACAAAATTTGGCGCACTTGAATCAGGCCATTATGACGCATGAATCGCTACTAACGCATGCATATGCCCATAGCCCCGGATGAAAGCCAGGACGGAATTGAACGGACTGATCGAAGAAATACAGTCACGAGTATGCGGTGTTGATTGGCGACTTGAATTCAGAGAATTGGCCGTCTGGTGCGATTGGAGCCAGGAAGCGCTGCTCCAATTGGCCTGGCGTCTTTATCATCGCAGCAACCTTGGCCAGACCGTCGACGGTTTCGGTCCCCATAATGTACTGGATTTAATTGAACTGCTGGAGCAGGGCCCCTTTCATGGTTTAGCAGTCAAAGCAGAGTTTATTGCCGGGGGTTTGTTTCTCGAACCCGGTGATTTGGAATACTGGCTGGATTTTTTGTATTCTGTAAGTCTGAGTTACTTGCAGAACCAGGAGCTAGACGCTGAACTTCTGGAAGATATAATCCGCTCTAGTCCCGATAGCAACAATGCCTTGCTATTCTATTGTCATTCGCAATTTGATACAGAGCAATTGTTGCATCGCGCATGCGCTTTGTACTGCAAGCATTTACAAATAAGACCGACGGAGGTTATCACGCATTTGTTGCAGCAGCATTGCCGTCAGGCGGAAAGGAGGCGCGACTGGGATTGGGATGATGTGTTTCTGGGAATGGAGGATTCGTTCCGTAATGCGGCAACAAGGATCGGGCTGGAATGGCTGGACACAAAAAGCAGAGCAGACCAGGCAACCTTGTCCGCGCCCGGGGTGCAACAGGCGTTTGCCGTATTGGGAATGCCGATCACGACCGAGCGTGCGAGCCTGCAACAGCGCTTTCGTAGTCTCTTGATGCAGTACCATCCGGACAGGAATCCGGATGGTCAGGAACAATGCCAAAAAATCATTGCCGCCTGGAAAACATTGCGGGATCATGGAGTCGTCTAGTTGGTGTACGTGAAAACTGTAGTTGCTATTATCGTGGGTTGTTTGGCTTTATCCAGCTTTGATTTGGCAGCCAGGCAGCTTTGGTCAAATTCTCTGGAAAATAGTCTCAAGCAGGCCGCCAGCGCCAACAAGCCGCTGATCATCGACATCTACGCCAGTTGGTGCATGTATTGTCGGCGTATGCAGAGCGAGGTGTATCCGGATCCAGCCATCCAAAAATTAACCAACCAGTTTATACGGGTGCGATTGAATGGTGAAAAGCATCCGGACCTGATGACCAGGTACACAGTGCGCGGATTCCCAACAATGATCTTTCTCAATTCCAGGGGTCTATTGATTGGCCGTTTGAGTGGTTACCAAAACGCGGGCCGGTTGAGCAAATATCTCAATGAAATGCTGAACCAGGCCAGGGAGAATAAAAAAATCCTGGAACAATTGAAGGGTGATCCCTGGAGCGTCTATTGGAATTACAAGGCCGGATTGGAGCAATACAGGACCGGAGAATTGTCTGCGGCGAGATTGCATTTCAAACGTGCGCAGGATCGATTTCCCTTGTTGAAAGAACCCAAAGAGGCAGATATACAAGCGGCGTATGATTCCAGTTTTAATCTAGCGGTAGTTCTGATGGATCAGGATGAGTACAAGGCCGCCGCGGAACAATGGTCTTATTATCTGGGTTGTTGCGTAACGGAACAGAAGCACAGAACCTACGCTCGCTACTACAGGGGAGTAACCTTCTATTACATGAAAGACTTTCAACCTGCCAAAGCAGATCTGCTATACGCTGTGAAAAGACTGCCTGGCGGACAGGATAAGACCGGTGCCGAAAAGCTGCTTTCTTTGATTGAACAAGGTGATTAAAAGGATTCTAGCCAATCCCGAATAGCACTGCTGCTTTCATTATCGATATCAACAAAATTTACCGCGACATTACAGGTCTCTCCCTGTGAGGGCTCACAGCGCACAACCTTGGCTTTAACTTGCGTTGTGCCGGATAGTCCTGGAACGCGCAGAGTCAAATCTATGATGCCATCTACTGGCAAGGGCCCCTGATGTTCGAACAACAATCCCCCTTCACTAACATTGTGACTAAAACCCGCTCCGCTTTGGGAGGGCTTGACTTCAAGCGAAAAATTTGACTTTACACGCGGATACTTGCGTTTTTCTTCCATACTATACTATTATAAAAAGATTGTATCAAAGTCGTCAATTAAATCCTGTTTTTTTTTGACTTTTTTTACCTCCCAATGGAAACTGCTAGGAACTTGCCATTGCTATGCCATTAACGCTTGATGAAATCAGCCTGATAAACAAACGACTTGCATCGGATTTCGAAGGTCAATTGATTCAGGCCGGACCACCGCGCGTGGATACCTTTCGATTACCGTATGCGAAATTCGATGGTTTTTTTACCATGCCTGCTGTCCCGCTGGATGGCCCCGATCTGGCTGTATGCCAGCAGATCCTGGATTGTTTACAACAAAGACTGCCTGCCTGGGTAGCCGGGACCAATCTTTTGCCGGAAGTGCGTCCGGTGCGGGATGCCCGCCAATTGCATTTTGTGCAGGAGTATCAGGCTGATGAAAACAAGTATCTCTACATTTTACGATTGCATCTGGATTATATGGGCGGAGCCACACCGGGGGAAATACTACAGGAAGCACGCCAGGACCTGACACCGATCTATCATAGTGATCGCTTGTATTATCAAGCCCGCATTTTGCCCATCAAGCGCGTGGAGCGCCACGACGGCTGGATTGTCGATTTTGAGGCTGATCAAATAAAAGAAACCCTCTTTGAGGTTTCGAGCAACGATACGCAAAGAGATCTTTGGAGTTCAGTCCTTTTCGATGATGTTGATTTTAGTCATTTACAGGATAAATTTCTGGATTATTTCAAATTTGGTTCCCAGTGGCAACCGGGAAGGCTCTTTTACCCCTTCGTAGTCGATTCCCTGACCCTGGGTTTGAATCTGCTGGATCCGCATCCCATTTGCCGGGAGTCTCTGTTGCCAAATTTTAATGCCGCCTATACTGCTTTCAAGAGCAATCCTCCGGAATGGAATCCTGCAGCCGCGCAACAGCAATTTTGGTCAGAATATGCCAGCGCTTTTAACAAGCAGCTCGCACCAGCGCGGTCAGGTAACCCGCATTGGATATTTGAAAACTGGCCCAATCGAGCCTGGTTTGAGGAGCAGGGGGCAGCGAGTCGTTGAAAGATTCATTGCGAACCGGAATGCGGCTTTGAAGCGGGATTGCAATGCAATGCAACGCCAGGCCATCAAACCTGTAAAAAGGCTGTTCTCGGGCCTGGATGATACTTGACAGCATAGTGTATATGCACCACCATTGCCGAATGGTGCACTCTGGATCTATAGTTCACAGCAAAAAGCTGAAGGCTGTAGGGTTGGCGTGTACATTTTTCAATACGCGCAAATCGTCCCGGATACTATCGCGTTTATACGATCGGGCGTTTACCAGGGCGGGGATAAAAGGAACTCAGTTTTCTCTGCTGGCTACAGTCTGTTACTACAATGGTCAAACAATTACCTCCATAGCGCATCAAGCGATCATCGACCGGACAACTCTGAGCCGTAATTTGGCGGTGCTTGAAAAGCAAGGGCTGATCATTGTGCGTGATAGCGAAGATCCGGGAAATCAAAAGAAAGTAGAAATCACACATGCGGGGGAAGCTGTGCTGGAAAAGAGCCTGGAAGTATGGCAGGAAATTCATGAGACAATCCAGGATCGCATGGGGCCGCAAAACTGGCGGCAACTAATCCGCTTGCTACTCACTTTGCAACGCGAGTTTGAGCATTCCGATGATATGCAGCCCTGGTGATCAAGTTATTCTAATGGATCAAAAATCAAAAAAAGACTTCAATCTGGAGGATCTGGATATCAGCAGTCTGGATGAGGATTTGCATCTGGATCTGGAAAGGGCGGATCACTTCCTGGGACACCTGACTCGCCTGGAACTGGAGCGACTCATTCATCAATCAGGCCTGATGCGTTCCATCAAGCGGGCTGGATACCAGGATCTTGAGCTTGGTGTGGAATTACTTTCACCTCAAGATCATCGCTTCTGGATTCAGACTGTGCAGGGCGAAAAGATATATTTTATTCGCTTAAAAGCAAGGCATTACAAAATGTCCGGTCAACTTGGCGCGCGTAAACTGCTTTCCATAGACTGGGTCGAAACTCGCAACATCCATAGTGCCAGAGCGCCTGGTTTTCCAGGGCAGCAAAAACCGGGTCTGGGATTTGCCGTTATGATGGCCCAAAAACGGATGCTCGCCGCATTGGTGGCCGCCATTCATGCAGATGGCGGTGTTACGGTTCCAGAGTATTTTCATGATGCGATCATGTTCAAAAACATTTTCCATTTCAGGTTTGTAAATCCGGTCAAAGCGGCCCTGTTTGCGGATTTGCAGGATTTGATGCCGGCAATCAGGCTACGGGAATTAAGTCACGCCATACACGCCGGTCGGGTGATAGACATGGTTGACAATACAGTTTTTCAATGGTCTTATGGTGAAATGGTTTTATTGAATACGGAGGAGGATAGCCAACTGGTTTTTGATGCTGATTTCGTCAGGCTTGTCGCTACCAATCGTGTGCCTGGTCGATTTCAATATGTGTCATAGCCAACAGGCTGTTCCCCAACAGCCTGTTGCAACACAGGAGGTGTTGCCACCGACGAAATTTCTATTGAAATTGAGCAAGGTGTGAGCTTTGCTTTCAAATTGCGTTCTACGGCCCAAATACCATGGATGGTTTTGGGACGACTTCTAAATAAAAAAAACATACACCTCCGTCCATCGTCCTATAGAAATGCAAAGATTGTTATTGCTGACTAACTTTATGGCCCAAGGCAACAGATCTGCATCGGGTTTATGGCTTGCTATTGGCCTGATCAGTCTGGCGCTATCAGGTTCATTAACGCATCCTGCACATGCGCAGCCCGGGCTGAGCGAAGAGCGGAAAATCGAGCTTTTGATCCGGTCAGTCGAGAACTCTAATAACACCTTTATACGCGGCGGGTCAGAATACAGCGCCCAGGAAGCCGGCAGTCATATGCGCATGAAATGGAGTCGAGCTGGCAAGAAACGCGTGAACACAGCCCGATTATTTATAAAATACATCGCCAGCGAATCCTCGCTCCTCGGAACTCCGTACTATATGAAAAAGCCGGATGGAACCAAAATCAAGTCCAGGGACTATTTACTGCAACGATTGCACGAAATTGAATCTCAGGGCAAATCGTAAGGCCCATTTGCGAATGCGCTGTGAAACAAAGTCCTTGAGCACTGATTCGCGTCCGGGAGGCCGGCAAGCTGAAATCAGGTAAAGATGGTGGGTCTAAACCTGGCATTTGACTGCAGCCGTATGGCAGCGGGAAAAAATGCTTTACAGAGGGGATTTTGTTTGCAATGCAAATTGCTTTGGCTGCGAGCTTAATGAAAAGGCTGTTGCAACTTGACTGCATGGCAGCAAGCAAAGCCGGTTAGATGGATCAGAGCCAGACAAATTAGCGGGCTCCGGGGCGGCGCGGGAAATGAATTAAAAAAAGAATTAAATGTATTTTCTATTGTCATAAGCAGTGCTTGTGATTTCCTTTGACCTGCAATTGTGTGCCTCCCGAGCAGCCATACAAAACCTGCCAATATCGACCGACGGTGTCTGGCAGGTGCTGTCCCACTGGGGGAGGGAAGGCCGGCAAGGGGATGAATGGTCTTGGGTCGTAACTCAGAGAATATACCGCTTTCCATTTTGCTGGAGAATACCCTCTTTGGCTTTGCCTTTATCCAAAATCGCGTTATCCTGCGGGCCAATCACAAATTGGCCGAGCTTTTCGGACTGCGCCTGGAGCAAATACTAGATCGCGATACGGAGCATTTATACGCTGACAAAACAATTTACGATGAAGTCGGTCATAGTATGTACAATCTATTGCGCGCGAATGGGGAGGTCAGATTCGAGAGACCGATGCGGCGCAGTGACGGCTCCTTGTTTTATTGTCGCTTTGAGGGGCGCGCCCTGGATCGATCGCGCCCGGAAGAGGGTTCCGTATGGACTCTAACTGATGTAACCAGAGAGCACAGGGATCGGGAACGAGCATTGCTCCACACCGGTCTGTTTGAGAAGAGCGCTCAGGCAATCATGATCACTGATGGCAGGGCGGCTATTATTGCAGTCAACAGTTCGTTTACCCGTATTACGGGCTACGAGGAGTGGGAGGTGCTGGGGCGCAATCCGCGCATTTTTCAGTCGGGTTTGCATGATTCAGATTTTTATGCGAACTTATGGAGCAGCTTGAGAGAAACCGGACAATGGTATGGTGAAATCTGGAATCGGCGTAAAGACGGCGAAGTCTTTCCGGAATTATTACAAATCATAGCCATACGCAATCAGCAAAATCAATTCGAGCATTTTGTGGCCATTTTTTCGGATCTCAGCGGTCGCAAGGAAATGGAAGCCCAATTAAAGCGGGCTTCATCGCTGGATGCATTAACCGGCTTGCCTCACCGGGCTGCCTTGCTGGATCATATGCGCAGTCAATTGTTTGAAATGGCACCCAACAAGCGTCTGGCAGTCCTGGCGCTGGATATCAATCAGTTTAGAAGGTTTAACCAGGCGGATGGTCTGGATATTGGCGATCAGGTTTTAAGCAGTTTTGGCAGTCGATTGCAAAAGGTAATTGGACCGCGCGACTTTGCTGCTCGTTTGGATGGCGACGAATTCATTATTTTGCATTGTATTCAGGAAATGGAAGGTTTGCTGCAGGTTGCCCAGGGGATCATTGCATCTTTGACCGAGCCCTACCATATACAAGGAGTAGAATATCAGCTCGATCTGAGGGTGGGCATCAGTGTGGCTCCGGACGATGGTAACAGTCCGGAAGTGCTGATACAGTATGCGACACTGGCGCAAAACAGGGAGCGCTCCAAAGTCGGCAACTCTATTGAGTTCTTTCGTCATGGGATGAACTTGCGCAGCCAGCGTTTCTTGAAACTGGAGCGCGAACTCCGGCATGCGATTCAGGCCCGGGAGTTTCAGGTGCACTTTCAGCCCCAGTTTAGCAGCGATGCTCATCAGATTGTTGGACTGGAGGCGCTGGTGCGATGGCAACATCCGGCCGGCAAGTTAATGATGCCCGGACTGTTTATACCCGCCGCAGAAGATCTGGGCTGTATTCGTGAAATCAATCAACAAGTCTTGCGAATGGCTTGTGCCCAGGCGGCCACCTGGTTGCAATCCGGTTATTCATTTGGTCATTTGGCGGTCAATTGTTCGGCACCCGACTTGCTGACGCCTGATTTTGCAGCGTCGGTGGTCAGTGTATTGCAGGAAACCGGTTTTCCAGCCGAATGTTTGACGCTCGAAATTACGGAGTCCATGGCCATCATCGATCCTCAAAAAACTGCATTGGTGCTGCATGATCTGCGATCCAAAGGAATCAGAGTGGCCATGGATGATTTTGGAACCGGGTATTGCTCCATTAACACACTGCGATCCATCCCCATTGATTTTCTGAAGCTCGACAAATCCTTTGTGCGCGACATGCTGACTGACACCGAGGCCAGAGTGTTAACGGAAACGATTCTGACGATGAGCAAGGTTCTGGGCTACTCCGTTGTTGCGGAGGGCGTCGAAAACAAACAGCAACTGGACCTCCTGACCGCCCTGGGTTGTCAGACCTTTCAGGGTTTTTTGCTGGCTCGCCCTATGTCGTCAGGCTCGCTTGAAAAACTGTTGGCCGAATCCGTTCCGTAAAAGGTCTATTGTTCTACACATATTAGATGGCGCACATTGTCGCAGGTCGCATCCAGTGAAAAAATGGAGCCGCTTGAGGTCAAGCTGGCATCGCTGGTGGCCCCATTTTGACCGACAGTTGCATTGGCCCAGTCAAGACAGTCGTTGCCCGAGGCCCAGGCGACGTCCATTCCGGTCCATGGTGTGCCGGCCAGTCCAAAAGCTGCTGTTAACGGAAAATTGAATACGCTGCCGGCCGTGGTTGTGCCAATGAATGTTGAATCTAATCGGTAATAACTGTAATTGGGCTGCAAAATCCAGGCGGTGGCTGTGCTGCGATTGGTGCCGTCAATCAGCAGGGCCCGATACACACCGCTGCCGGGGTAGCCGTTGGCGGCCTGGTTGCAGAAATTATCAGCCTCTTCAATGCCATTGCCATTGCTGGTAGTTGGAGTTAGGGGTCCAATCGCCAGAGTGGCGTCCCCATCAAAATTGCCATTATGGGTATTTGTGCTGATAAAAATCCGGCGGTCGTTATCGGTATTGGTTACATTTACGTTTACCGGACTATTGCCGTTGTAATTGCCGTCGGCACTGCTGCTGGTACCCGGTCCGGTGACAATTTGATAGGCCACATTGCCGTCAAACAGGGCGTCATTTTGGCCGGTGACGGTAACGGTTTGGTTATTACACCAGTCGCCGCCGCCGCCGCAAGCGCCTACCGTAGCCGAAAAAGTCAGACTGGAGCCGGCAGTTACTAGCCCCTCGCTGTTCGTATTGCTTTCAATTGGCAGGGTTACATCCGCTGTTGGTCTGGACTTCAACTTGACGGTAAAGGTTGCTGTCCCGCCGAATTCGGTGGTATTGCCGCTGATTGCGGAAATGGTGTAGCCGGATGTATCATTATCCGTATTGGTTACGGCCGGATCAGCAGGGTCAGCTGTATTGTAAAAGCCATCGGTGCTGGCCAGCGGTGCAATATTCACGCTCGTAGCAATGTTGCCATCATCCTCATAATCGTCCACCCCGGTCAGGGTTACTGCGGTAATTGCATTCCAGTTCGCCATTGTGATCGTTACACTGGCCGGAACGGAGACTTCGGTCAAATCATTGGAGCTCATATTGACCGTCAAATCAGCCGTTGGTGCCTGGCGCAGCGTCAAATAAAAGCGGGCTGTGCCGCCGCCCTCGGTGGTTGTCAAGGCGCTGACACCCGGCGCGAGGCAGATATTCACTTTCGCACCATTGGTGTCGCAGTTATTTACATTGAGATCGCCGGCAGTGCCACCATTGCCATCCGGTGGATTCAAGCCGTTGTACAGCGGATCCACTACGCTGGATCCAATCCCCAAATCGATCTGATAGCTCTGGTCCACATCGGTCAGGGCGTCGGCTGCCCCGGTAATTGTTACGGTCTGGTTGACATTCCAGTTGGCATTGGTAAAGGTCAGTGTCGACGGGCTGACAGTACCTTCGGTCGTATCCAGACTGCGAATCAAGTTACCGGCTGTCCCCAGAGTAACGTCGCCGGCTGGTTGGGTCGCCAGGCGTACATTGAACGATGTCGTGCCGCCGCCTTCTGTAGTAATCAAGGTATTAGGGGTCGAGACTACAAAGGCCACAGTATCATTGTTGGCATTGCGGGCGCTGACATCGGCTGGATTTAGACCGCTGTAGTCGCTGTCAGTGCTGGTTGCTGCGGCAGTGATGATAGTGTAATCAATGGCGCCGTCCGCCACCGGGATCGCGTCATCGACTCCGGTAATGGTTACGGTCTGGGCTACGTTCCAGTTTGCTGTGGTAAAGGTCAGGCTGGCTGGACTCACGGTGCCTTCCAGGGTGTTATCGCTGCTCAGGCCAATCACTACACTGGCAGTCGGTTTCGAATTCAGAACAACTGTAAAGGTGCCTGTGCCGGCACTTTCCGTGGTAATCACTGGTGTGGCGCTCGGTGTCACAGTAATGCCATACGTGTCGTCATCGATGTTGGACAGTGAGATGGAACTCAGACTGAGTCCGTTGTAATTTGCGTCCGCGCTGGTAACCGATGCGACCTGAACCTGGTAGTTCTGATTGCGGTCATCCTCGAAATCGTCCACCCCGGTAACAGTCACATTTTGGGGCACGTTCCAGTTTGCAGCAGTGAAGGTGATCGCAGCCGGTACGCTGCCTTCGGTGAGGTCGCTTGAGCTCAGGTTCAGGGTCACATTGGCGGTTGGTTGCGAGTTTAGTACCACCGTAAAGAATGCTGTTCCGCCGCCTTCTGTTGTCGTTAGACCAGTTGTGTTGGTCACGCTGATGCCAGGCGTGTCGTTATCAGAATTGCTGATGCTGACGCTGCCCGGTACGGCGGCCGGATTGTAGGGTGCTGCACCAGAGGTTATTGTAAGCGATGCAGAATAGCTTTGCGTGCCGTCTGCGATGTTGTCATCAACGCCTGTCATGGTGACAGTTTGGGGCACAAACCAGTTGGCACTGGTAAAGGTCAGGCTGGCTGGCGCAGGACTGCCCTCGGTGGCGCTACTGCTGTTGACGCTCAGCACAACATTGCTCGTGGGCTGGGTGTTCAGCATCACCAGGAAGGTATCTGTTGTGCCGGTCTCGCTGGTGACTAGCCCGCTCGTCGGGTACATCGTGACGCCGCTATTCTCGTTGTCTACATTGAGTACAGGGATTGTGCCGGCATTTCGGCCATTGTAACCCGTATCGACGCTTTCGGCATTGCCCAACAGAATGCTGAAAAACTGATTCCCGTCTGTTATGGTGTCGTCAACGCCGGTAACAGTGATCGTTTGCGGGTTGGCCCAATTCGCGGCGGTAAAGACCAGACTGGCCGGACTGACCGTGCCCTCGGTGTCATCAGAGCTGCCGGGTCTGATGACCACATCGGCTCCGGGTGCGCTGCTGAGCGCCAGGGTCAGACTGCTGGTACTACCGGATTCCGAGACTAAAAGACCGGTCTGGTAACTGCTGGTAAAGCCCGGATTGGCTGTGGATGGCGGCGGAATCAGCAACAATCCGAGCAGATTTTCCGGATTGGAATAGGCCGCACAGCTTTGCATGCTCATGATTGCAAAGAAAACCGGCAGGCTGGTCAGGATCTGCCACCCAGGCCGCGAAGCTGATTGTCGGGTCCAATTCATAGTGGGCTGGATGTCATCTATAACAAATCCATCGGCGATTTTTCCGCATTTTTACACAAAATGCCGCCAGAGCGGGCAGAATAAGCAAGCCGATTTGTTTTTTCAACCAGTAAATTTATCTAAATAAAAAATGCATCGGAATGCAAAAAAAAGTCGTAATGAGGCTTCCCACTGCCCAAGGGGTTTGATTTTCGTAAACAATGCGCTGCACTCATTATCGGCATTCAATTGATAAATCCACGGTATTACAATTCACGAAAAGGGCCCGGCAACAAGGCATCATGTTTCTGCTACGCTTTCAAACGGAAAAGCCATATCCAAAACTGAAATTGTACAACACGCGGGGCAATTTTTGGCGGGGCACCTAGGTATAGTTAATATCGGCACCGGCACTGTTGTTGAGCAGGCTTTGCACCTGTGCGTTAAACCAGTGATTGTAGGTGCCGTATTGCCGCGAGGGATCCGCCACCAGACCGTCCGCCCGCGATGATCCGCCGATCAGCCACACGGGAACAGAATCCGAGCCTGCCTCTGTATCGGCATCGAAAAAGCGCAGGTCGGGCCGCCAGGCTGTGGTTGTGCCGACAAAAAAGCCCCCAAAATTCAGCCGCGCTTCAGCAGTCACATCCTGGACTCCCTGCAGGCGGTCCAGGACACTGTAGCCCACTCCAATGCTCATATCCAGACTGAAGGTTTCATTCAGATCAAAAGAATCACCAATGGAAAGATTGTGATAATGGTCCGGATCGCTGATATGAAAATAAACTTCATAAGTCACGATGGGCAGAAACGGCAGCGAGTAGCTGAAAAAGAGCTCGGTGGTCGGACTGCCCTTACCGCGTGAATTCAGGTAGCCGTCCGAGGTGATGCCGCCGCCGATGACTCCCAGGTTTGTGTCTCGAAAATAGGACCAGGTAAACACAATCCGGTCATTACGGGCTAGCCCGATTTCCTCCTTGTAAAGACCAGGCAGGCAGCCAGACTCCTGGCAATCCGGAAACTGTGCCTTGCCATTTGGTTCCAAAGCTGCCTGTATGGCAGCCTGGGGTGTTAAACTGGTGTGACTGCCCAATCCTGCGGCAGCCAGTAGTGCATCCAGTTGTTCCGTCGGTGCATACACTTCTGCCAGTAAGTCAGTCCCCCCGGGTGAGGATTGAAGCACTCCATCAACGTCCCGGTCGGCCCGGCCTTGCAGGGCGAAGGACATCCACAGGTCAAAAGTCATGCCTTCCAGGGGCGTATGGAAAGTAATATTGGGTGCAAAATGCCAGGCCCCGGTATTGGCTCCATAGGCTACATGCTGCTGTTTGGCATAATTGGCCATTACATCCTCACCGCGGTCCAGATAGTTCGATTGGAAGGCCAGTTCCACATCAACGCTCATGGCGGGTACTTCCTGGGCTTGCAGGTGCGCTGCGGGAGTCATGGTGCCAAGTCCGACGAGGGCGGGGAGCCCAAAGCGCAGGATTTGCGGAAATGGGCGAATACGAGTATGCAGCATAGTTTCTTCCTGTTGTGATATGGGCCAGACAGATAGCAATTACATGGGCCGCCGGCTTGCTCTGGTGTTTGCAAATCTGCCAGAATCAGACAAAAATGAGACACAATCTCAAAATGCAAGCCTTTTTTTGTCACTCTGGGCTATGTAGCATGTCAACGCGCGGCGATTTGTTGCCTCCATAGGACAATCGCGCTCCCTGAATGCCGGGCTATGAATATCGTAATATTCATTAGCGAGTTCGGAAGATTGAAAGTTGCATATCATTTGGCCAGTACTTTTTCGTTCCTTGCTGTGCGAAAGTCTCGCCGGTCAAGCGCCGGTCCATCAGCGCCTGACGATGCAAAGGTGCCGGATCCAATTGGCGCTCAAAGGCAAAGCATCTCCATGGCAATGGACGCCGGCCTTGTTTGAGGGGGCCCGTTCAGGGCTCTACGTCTGTCGTAGCGGGTCCAGGATCGCGCATATGTTTTTTTCCAGTTCCAGCACGGCGATCGGTTTGGTGATATAACCGTTCATTCCAGCCGCTTGCGCTTCCTCCAGAAAGCTTTGCAGGGCATGAGCAGTCATGGCGATGATCGGGGTTTGCTGCTTGCGGCTTAGGCGCTCCCATCGGCGGATGCGACGGGTTGCCTGCAGCCCGTTTAAAACCGGCATCTCTAGATCCATTAAAATCAGGTCAAATTTCTGTCTCTTGAATTCGGCCAGGGCTGCCTGGCCATTTTCAGCCAGATGGATATGGGTCGTGAAGCGCTGCAGAATAGCCATGCCCAATTTTTGATTCACCAGGTTGTCCTCGACAAACAGGATTCGAATACCTTTCAGATCGCACTGGTCGTGCTTTGCCATATCCGTCCTGGACGAGGCTGGATTGGCGGCTTTTGCAAATGGAATGGTTAGCGTAAACTCGCTGCCCGTGTCCGGCTGGCTGCTTAGTTTTATGTCGCCGCCCATCATGCGAGCCAATTTGCGCGATATAGCCAGTCCCAGTCCCGTGCCACCATACTTGCGAGTCACTGACAAATTCGCCTGTTCAAAATTCTCGAAAATTGCTTCCTGCTTGTCCGGCGGTATGCCTATGCCTGTGTCGCTGATGATAAATGCGACCAGCCAGTTTTGATCGTCCGTCTGCTCCCGGTCCAGGCGAGCCTGTAGAGCGACTGCGCCGCTCTCGGTGAATTTGATGGCGTTTCCAATGATATTAAATAATATTTGCTTTAAACGATACTCATCGCCGCTGACTATCGGTGGCAGCTCCGGATCGGTGCGCAGGGTAAATTCCAGACTCCGTTGCCTGGCTTCAGACTGAAACACTTTTTTTATCCCGCCTAAAAATGAACTCATTTCG
This sequence comes from Leptospiraceae bacterium, assembly GCA_020441005.1. Lineage (GTDB taxonomy): Bacteria > Spirochaetota > Leptospiria > Leptospirales > Leptonemataceae > JAGRNA01. Next base: position 1,792 of record JAGRNA010000001.1, on the reverse strand, counting down.
ATTTGATTTTGTTCCAGCAGCAGACGCTCGCTATCAATCCTGGTAATGTCCAGGATATCATTGATGATATGCACCAGATGGCGGCCAGAATCCTTGATGATCTGCAGATATTCATTAAGCTCATCCCGATCGGCCGAGAGCAATGCCAGATCCGTCATGCCGATGATGGCGTTCAGCGGTGTTCGGATCTCATGGCTCATGTTCGCTAAAAAACGCTGCTTGGCCTTCACGCCTTCCAGGGCTTTTTGCCTGGAGTGCAGCAAATCCCGCATTACTCTATGAATCGTTTTCGTAAAAAATGCGCCGGTAAAGATAAAAGCCACAAAGCTGGTGGCGGCATTCAGGTAATGGATATATTTCCGTGGAATGGCGCTGGTGTAAACCGCGGGCCGCCAGGCTAACTGGATTTCCATGCAAATGTAGAGGGTCAGAATTGCCAGGGCGAGCAGTACCTTGAACGAATAGCGAAAATCCTGCAAAAATACAAATAGCAGCATTATAAAGAAATAAATGGCAAATCCGCTTTCCTTCCCCAGGTAAATGTTCGACAAAAAAGCCAGCAGCACTACTTCCAGGGTGAAACAAATGGCGCTGACAACTGCATAGCCGGAGCGGTTCAGGTACAACCAAAACAGGTCCGTGAATATGGCGGCCATGTTGCAATACAGGAGTACTGGCTTGTCCAACACTACATACAGCGGCGTAACCAGCACATGCGTGCAAAAGACAAAGATCAGAATATAATGGTTGAATACGGAGCTTTGGTTGCTCATATTCAATGAGTCAGGCGGACGAAAGAGCCACTGGATACTATGCATTTGCTTTGGCATGTCCGGCCCTCGTGTAGCTGTCAGCCTGTCAAAGTGCGTCTATTATAGGTCAAATTTACAGGTCAGCGGCTAGTTTGCCTTATTCTAAGAAGTAAAGTTTTGTTGTCAACCAAAGCGATACGCAGATCTGCAACTCTTTATTCGTGCCACAGGGCCATATCGGTTCCGGGTTTTTGCCTTGCTCCTCAATCGCAGCATCGTGCTGACCAGCCCGCCACAGGCGCCCGGGGGTGCACTGAGGCCCGGACAGCCGGGAGGTCCTGCGAGCCTTGAATCTAATGCGACATAAACTGCTCGAAATGTCGGATTAGATAGTCCAACGGGTCGGCCTTGCGGGTTACAGGCCCCAAAAAACAGAAAAAAAAACCATTTAACCTGAAAATTTTTTTAGTACTTGCCTTGTGACTTAATGTACAGGAACTGGTTGGAGTTCGCTCAGCGGACAAAAAATCAAGGGCTGGTCAATACTGGGGATGCACGGGATGCGACCTTAAGTTGGGCAGCCAAGCCGATTTTGAAAAGTAGAAGGCTCTGGTAGCCAAAATGATCGGGGTGCTACGGCAGACCGATACGTTGCTTCTGTTTGCTCCGGCAGCAGAGGCGTAGCAGGATTGATAAATGGGCTGGTTCTTTGACTCTGGTTAAAGGCCGCCAGAAAGGAAACGAGGATAGGGAATTGCCAACAATTAACCAGCTAATCCGTAGCGGGCGTCGCCTGCAGAAATCAAAGACCAAATCGCCGGCTCTGGCGGCCTGTCCCCAGCGGCGCGGTGTTTGCACGCGGGTGATGACCTTTACGCCCAAGAAACCGAACTCGGCCTTGCGCAAGGTCGCTCGTGTGCGACTCACAACCGGAATTGAGGTGACGGCCTACATCCCGGGCGAGGGCCATAACCTGCAAGAGCACAATGTGGTTTTGGTGCGTGGTGGCCGGGTTAAGGACTTGCCGGGTGTGCGCTATC
>JAGRNA010000171.1 GCA_020441005.1 Leptospiraceae bacterium | reverse complement strand
AGATGAGTCCGCTGTACTTTTGCCACATAGTGATGTCAGGTGTTGCCAGGCCGGCGAGCCATCAAGGCTTTTGGTTTGCAGGCTGCGTTTTTTCTTTTGCCTGGGCGCTGGAATTTGCCTGGGGGCCTGGATCATCAAAGAATTTCTTGTAATTCACAAAACGTTCCTGGATCTCGCTAACATAATTGTAGGGTTCTTCGCCGCGTACGTAGCCGTATTTGACACCAGCGCGGTTATAGTACTGCGGATCGCTGAGCTTGAGCATATACTCGCTTACATCCGTCCAGCGGTCAGGATCTTTGCCAAAGTAGGCGGTCAAAAAACGCGCGTCCTCGACATGGCCTGGTCCGGCATTATACGAGGCCAGCACAAAGTTCATCCGTTCGCTATCATCCTGGATAGTGGCTTGCCAGGTCTTGTCCAGCTGCGCCAGATAGCGGCTGCCGGCGGTAATATTCTGGGTCGGATCAAATAAATTGCGCGCTCCCATCGCCGCTCCGGTCGCCGGCATCAATTGCATTAGTCCGCTGGCACCAGCCCAACTGCGCGCTCGCGGATCAAAGCGCGATTCCTGGTAAATCAGGGCCGACAGCAAGCGCCAGTCCCATTCGATGGCCTTCGCGGCCGCTTGAATGATGGGATCGAAGCTGGAAATGCGTTCGCCCCGCTCTGAATAAAACTCGCTATCCACCCTCGAGCGAAAAGCGCGCGGGTTGCGATAGTAGCGATTATAAATCGTGACCAGGGTGCCATCGCCCTTGATCTGCCGTATCCAGTTGTTAATTGCCGTCAATAATTGACTGGCATGCGGACGCACCACCCAGCCGATGCGCTGCGAAAATCCGATCGGAGTGGACACATCGAGATTGTTGTAATAAGCCTTGTTAATCAGGGCCGTGGGTTCATCGGCCACAGTAAATCGGATTTTGCCGAGGTAGACCTGACGAATCAAATCCTCGGTGATGACATCGCCGGGGACGATGTGAATATCAATCTCGCCGCCCATTTCCTGCTCTAAATGCTTCAGGCGCTGAAAGGAGGGCGAGCCCCGGCGAACAAAGACCGGCTGGCCCATCAGCTCGATCGGATTGCGGATCAATCCACCGGCCCGGGGTACTGGCTGCTTGAGTCCGGTCTCACCGGCGATTACACTGGCGGCATCGTTTAGAAACTGGGCATCGCGAGCCGGCTGGGCCTGGTCCATATCGGAGCCCGGCACTGCGCTGTCTGTCGGGTCGGCCTTATCCGCCAGGGCTGAACGGTTTAAAAGGCTGTCCTGTTTTTTTTCGTGTTCTGCAACCTCCGATTCCCAGGACTTCTGGACCAACACCTGGCGGGTCAGGATTAGCGGCTCGGTAAACTGTACCTCCCGGATGCGCTCACCGGTCATGCTGATGTTGGCCGCCACCAGATCCCCTTTGCCCGTATTAAGCAAATAGGGCAGGTTTTCGATTTCCGAGCTGACAATGATTTCGAGCTCCAGTTCGAGGTGATCGGCCAGGCGCTTGACCAGCTCATATTCGTAACCCATCGGCTCGCCGCGATAGATAAAATAGCTGTTGGCATTATAGGCGGTGATGACCTGCAGCTTGCCCCGCTTGCGGATTTGGTCCAGGTCAGCCGTCGTCAGGCGTTCCCAAATCGGGATGCAGGTACTGGCATTGAACAGGATTAGTCCGGTCAAAAACCGGAGCAGCAGGGTGTTTAGGGGCTTGTTACGCATGCGCTTCCTTACTCCGGGTGGGCACATAATCGAGCGCCCGGCTTTTCTCTGTTTCTGGTACAACCGGCAGACTTCCCCGGTAGCTCCGGCCCTGGTCCGGGAACCCGATAGTTTTGGCTTTCAGATGGCCTTCAACGCTTTTTTTCAAAAAATTGCTGCAATTGGGCCCGACAACGAGTGTTATATTCTGATAGCCAGAATATGGCGGGGTAGTGATTCAGGCGCATCGGCGTCGAACGGGTTGTATTGCAAAGATAGCGCAAACCGGGTCCCTTGTCGGCCGTGCAAAAAAAATAGACCCGATCCAGGCGGGCGTGCATAATCGCACCGCTGCACATCAGGCAGGGCTCCAGGCAGCTGATCAGGCTATAGCCGCCGAGTCTTTCGTTTTGCAGGTACGCGGCCGCCGTGGCAATGGCCGCGCTTTCGGCGTGCGCCAGCGGGTTATGCAACTCGCTTACCTGGTTGGCGGCCCAGCCGATCCATGGTTGTGAATGCGCAACAGCCTCTTGTTCCAGCAAATCGCTAGCGACGATCAAACTATAAAGGGGGACGTCGGTGGTGTCGCCCTGCGCCTGGGCATCTAGCAGCGCCTCGCAGCAATAGCGGAGCACATTCATTCGGACCGGTTCACGTATTCCGCTATGCGGGCATCCGAAACCTGAATGTGTTCCAAAAGCCAGTTCGTCATATAGGTGGCGATCACCTTCAACAGCGGGAACTCGCCCCGTTCGGCCCGGGCATGCAGGGCCAGCACATGCTGACGAAAACCGGAGTGTTCCTGCTGGTGTTCCATCAGGTAAGGGTATTCACAATCTCGCATCAACTGTTCTTCCGTATTGAAATGGTAGACCGTGTAATCCTTGAATTCGCCGATGATGCGCTGTAATTCCGCGGGATTGTCATCGCGCTGATTGACCTGCTGGCGCAATTCATTTAGCAGGGATACAAAATACTTGTGCTGCTCGTCGACTGCATCGACTCCGATGGCAAAGGACTCGTTCCAGTTAATTTTCTCCATGCCAGCGATCAAGATCTAGCACACCTTGACAGGAGCAACAACTATTTGAATCCGGTTCTGTGCGTTTTCGTGGTCAGCCAATTCAGGCGGTTTTGTTTGATATGGACGGCTTGCTGGTCGATACAGAAGCCTTTTGGCAGTCTGTCGAGCAGGAATGCATCCAGAAGGTAGCGGGACTGACACCACAGGCTGAGGATTTCGAGAGTACGATGGGCCTGCGGATTGACGAGGTGCTAGATTGGTGGCAGCTGCGGTTTCCCGATCAAATCACCGCGCAGCGCAAGCCTGTTCTGCTCGACTGTATTCTGAGCGGAGTGTTGGCCCGCATACAAGGCGAGGCCCGGGCTCTGCCGGGTATCCAGGATTTGCTGGAATATTTACAAGAGCGATCAATTCCGCTGGCGCTGGTTTCCTCCTCGCATGTCCGATTGATCGAGGCGGTGCTGGACCGTCTGGACTGGCGCGCTGTTTTTCGGGTGATTGCGTCCGCTGAAAATGAAGTCCATGGCAAGCCCCATCCGGCGGTCTGGCTGACCGCCGCCCATAAACTAGGGCTGAATCCGGTCTACTGCCTCGCGCTGGAGGATTCTGTGAATGGAGTGATTTCTGCCCGGGCGGCGCGCATGCAATGCGTTGCCATTCCAGCGCCCGAGCAGCGGGGTCGGGGCGCCTTTCAGGCAGCGGACCTGGTGCTGCAGAATCCATTGGAGCTGATCAGGGAACTAGAGCCATGAACTATACCGGGCAAACGCTGGCGCGTCATTTGGCTCTCTGGCTGGTGATCATGACCCTGCCTTTTTGGTGGCAGTCAGGTACGCGGGTCTGGCACTGGTACCATCAGCATGCCTTGTTTTTTATCCTGCTCAATGGCAGCAGTTTGATTCTGGGCAGTCTGGCCCATCTGATTGCCCGCCGGCGCTGGTTTCTTTTGCGCGCTTGTCAGGATTGTCCGGCCGAGCCGAACTTCCGGCCCCTGTGTCTCTACTGTAAATGGGCTAGCTGTTCGCGCTGTCTCGCCTGGTGGCTGGCTTTGGCATGGGCCCTGGGCCTTAGCCTGGTCTATTGGTCACGCCTGTGGTCTGTTGATACGCAGCCCTGGGCGAATGCGCTGGTAATCGCGGTTTTTAGCGGAGCCGGTGCGACTTTGGCGGCAGCCCAGGCGATTGCCGTTTTTTTCTGGCAAAAAAGATAAAAGTACATTGGAATCAGACTCCGGTCTGACAAACTGGCGCCAGACTCATGAGTAGCCACAAACCGATGCTGCGGATCTATAATCCGGCCAATGGCCAGCTGTTAACGGAACTCGAAACCGATGACAGCATGTCGATTATTGAAAAGTACAATCGCTCCATGGCAGCCCAGTTAGACTGGATCGAGTCGGTCGGCGCCGACCGCGAGGCGATTATCCGGAATTTCGCAGATCTGCTGGATAGCGAGGCGGAGCATCTGGCTTGCAATTTAGCGGAAGAAAGCGGTAAACTGATTGCCGATTGCAGGGCCGAAATTGCCCAATCAGCCCTGGCGGCGCGCTTTTACCTGGCCAACTGGCAGACGGCCCTGCGGACGCAGAAACCCATCGATCGTCGCGGTCACCAGGAGCAATTGAGCTATGACCCCCTGGGTGTCATTGCCCTGATTGCCGGCCTGGATTTGCCCGTGCTGACGGCCACCAATGTCATCGTTCCAGCCCTGCTGGCCGGCAATACAGTGTTGTACAAGCCGGGTGTCTACACGACTCTGGCCAGTCTCTCGCTGGTTGATCTTTTTTATCAGGCCGGACTACATGATGAGCTATTAATTCCGGTGCTGGGCGATGCCTTTGCTGGCCAGGAGTTGTTGAAATGGCCGGTGAACGGGGTCTTTTTTAGCGGTAGCGCCGCCAACGGCCAGATGATTGCCGACTTATGCGCCCGTCGCCTGTGTCCGCTGCAAATGGAATTACACGCCAATAATGCCGTCTACATCTGCGCCGACGCAGACCTGCCAATGGCCGCCAGCCAGATTGGTCGGGCCATCATCTATCATAGCGGGCAGTCACGAATCTGTGTGAAGCGAGTTTATGTGGAGGCGGCCGCGGCGCCTGAATTCACGCAGCTTTTGCAGTCGTTTCTACAACAACTCCAGGCCGGCTCCCCGCTCGACCCGCAGGCCGGTCTGGGGCCCTTGAATTTGCGTCGTGACCTGGATGGATTATTGCAATCTGCGCAGGCGGAGGGTGCCCGGGTTTGGCAAAGCCATCCCGAATTGCCGGGTGAGGGCTATTTTTATAGTCCCACCCTGTTGATCGAGGCCCAAAGCGGTATGGATTTTCTGGATCAGGATCTGCGCGGACCGATTGCCAGTATCATACCGGTCATGACCGATGTCGAAGCGATTCATGGGATCAATGATTCGCGCTTTGGATTTTGCGCCAGTGTGTATACGCCGGATTCACAGCGTGCCCGCCGGATTCTGGGCCAGACCCAGACCGGTGTGGTGATGCACAACCAGGTAATGCAGCTGAGTCCTTATTTGCCCTGCAGCCCGCGCAAGGAAGCGGGGTTGGGTTTGACCGGCGGATTGGCCGGGATTCGCAGTTTCACCAGACCGCGCGCCTGGTTTATGCAGTAGTCCCTTGCTGCCGACAATTGTGCGAGCGGGTTCAGAGTGCTAGCGATCGCGTAGAGCAGTCGCCACATCGTCGTAGATGGGAATAGAGTCCTTTTTTAGAATCTTGGACATCACATTTTTCAATTGCCCGGTCAAACCGGCGATGCAGAAGCGTCCCTGGTAGGAGTTCACCTGATGGCGCAGTTTGAATAATACGGCCATACCGGAGGAATCCAGATACCTGGTCTGACTGACATCCAGGATCAGTAATCCTGGTTTTTGGGCGACAACCTTGTCGAGCGTCATGCGCACCTCTGCCAGGGTGAACATGGTGACCTCGCGTGCCAGCAGGGTTACTATGACGGCGCCGTTTTGATCGGACACGCTCAACAATTCGGCTGAATCCATGTCTTCCTGAAATTCGCCAGTATTCATGGGCGTTTTTCCTCGCAGGGAATTTCTGACTCACTGGTCAAGACTTCTTCGCTCAGACTGTTAAAGGGTCGCATGCTGCGCAGTCCGCGATTCAACTCCCATAGCTTTACATATTTTAAGAAATTATAATAGCTGCCCAGAACAGCGATTACCAGGCCGGCCCGGCCGTCTAAAAAACCGCCCCGATAGAACCAGGTGATGCAAAACTTGCCCAGCCCCTTCAGCATGGCCCAAATAATGGAGGAGCGGCGCCCTTTTTGGAACTTGTCCTGCGCAATCAGGGTGGAGTAGGTGTCGATGCGGGCCAGATGATCGCTGATATCGCGGTAGGAATAGTGTTCGAGATGGTTCTGCATGGTGCCTACCGGTCCATCAGGCACTACAAACTCGTGCACAGTACCACCCTGGAAGCGGGCCAGCCCGTTTTGAAACAGGCGAATATTATAATCCGGATACCAGCCGCTATAACGGATCCAGCGTCCCAGGTAATGACTCATGCGCGGCAAGCGGAAGGCATGGTAGCGGGTTTCGCCCTCGGCGACGCTTTCCTGGATTTCGCGGGCCAATTCCGGCGGCACAATTTCATCGGCATCGACGACTATGATCCATTGAAAGCGCGCCTTGCTGATACAGAAATTCTTCTGATTGACATAACCGTCAAAATTACGCACCCAAACCCGGGCCCCGAAGGCGCGCGCCAAAGAGACAGTCTCATCGCGCGAGCCGCTATCGGTGACGATGATTTCATCGGCAAAGCTGAGCGACTGCAAGCAACGGCCGATGCGTTCGGCCTCATTGAGGGTGATCACACAGGCCGATATGCCGCGCGGCTTCTTGAGGTGTTCTGTGGCCGCAGGCAGGCTCATACGCCGGGTCAGGGTTTATAACCGTCCCTTTTGCTGCGAAATTCAGGGGTGAACGGAATTTCCAGTCGCGCAATCGTCCGGTCTTCCTCGGTCATAATGCGGAAGTAAGATGGATCAATATTCTCACCCTTTAGCAGAATAATGATCAGGGCAATGCCGAGTCCGGCTCCTTCTGATTCGGCGCCCGCCATAGCTTGATCCATATAGAACTCGGCAATATCGTTATAGCTCATGGCCTTCTTCAGTTTTTCGCGCAGCATCAACTCCTCTTCATGGGCCACGGGCGTGTTGTTGATAACCTCGCAGGTCAAGCCATCGGTATCGAAGGTGAAATCAATGATGACATAATATCCCTTATCGCGGGCTTTGAGTCCGTACTGCAGGGCCATCTCCTCGCTAAAGATGTCCTTGTAGCTTTCAATGCCGGAGCGATAATCATCGGCATTCAGGATATCCAGGCCCTGCTCATCGAAGAAGATCCTTTTCTGGTTAGCCTTGCAGCTGTTAATGACCAGTTCCTTGAGTATGGTGTACAGCGTTGTGACCAGGGTGGGCTTGTCGCTTTTATCCAGGATGGACTCCACAGCGTATTGAATGTGTTTTTCCACCACACCGGTCATGCGGTGGGTTTTCAGGGTCAAATACTTGCCGTTTTGAATCTGGACGGCAATATTCTCGTTGATTTGTTCCAGGCTGGGGATGGTCACTCCCAGGTTATTTCAACAGGCGCTTCTTTGTCAAGGTCATAAAATGATTGCCGTGTGGTTGCCATCCGCGCTGATGTGATTTAGATCATCTTTGTTTCCCGCCCGGGAGGCTCGAGGCTTTTAGAAATGCGTATACCCTTTGCATGGAAAATGGGCATTGCCCTGATTTTACTTTCGGTGACCGCCACCGGAGTGGGCGTGTTTTGGGTCTATAATAATACCAGGGCTATGGTGCTGGATCAGATGCGCAACCGCTTGATGGATTTGGGTCGGGCAGGGGCCTATGTCTTTGGCGAGCAAGAGCGTCAGGACATTTTATTTTTACGCAGCGAGCAGGCGAGACTGAATCAATTCCAGGCGACTGCGGCCCAAATTGCCGACCTGAACGGGCCGGACGGGATTGCCGGCACAGAGGATGACGGCACCTTTGAAAGCCTGCAGAGTGCGGATGCCAGCCGCTTGATGCAAAGCGCTCCGTTTTTGCGGATTGTGCAGGCCTTGCGTAAAATTCGCGAAGGCTCGCGGGCATTGGTGCGACCGCTCGGCGAGGTGCCCCCCTTGCACCTGATTCGCAAGAATGCCAAAGACACGCCCAGTATTGAATATATTTATTTACTGAGCGCCATGCCGCAGCAAAAGCCGCAGGACTATCTGATTTACCTGGTAGATGCGGATTATTTGCCCGTTGATGATGACGGCACTGGCGAACCCTATGAAGGCAATCCCATCGGCACAGCTACCCTGCCGCTCACGCCCGAGATGGCGGCCGGCTTTAACGGCAAGGCGGAGGCCGAGCAGGATTTTTCGGAAGATCAATGGGGTGATGTTGTAATCTCCGGATATGTGCCCATCCTGGATAAACAGGGCGAGGTCATTGCCGTGATCGGAATGGACTATAATGCTCTGGGCGCAGCCAACAAGCTCAAGCGGCTGTGGCAGATTTGTCTGGCAGCGGTTGCCTTGTCGATTTTGTTATCCATCATCTTCTCGATAGCCCTGGCCCGTTTGTTGAATAAACCGATTCGCATGCTCAAAGAGGGTGCCAGCCGGGTAGCCGATGGCGACTACAGCGTCTCGGTGGAACTCAAGCGCAAGGACGAGCTGGGTGTGCTGGCGGATACCTTTAATAATATGGTCGATGAGATTCGCAGCAACACGATCAATCTGACCGAATTGAACCAGGCCTATGAACGCTTTGTGCCCAAGGAATTCTTGCGTCATATGGGCACCGATGATATTAAAAAGCTGAAACTGGGCGACCAGGTGCAAAGTGAAATGTCAGTGCTGTTTTCCGATATTCGCTCCTTTACCACGCTATCCGAGCAGATGTCGCCGCATGATAATTTTGATTTTCTGAACTCTTACTTGCAGAAAGTCAGTCCCAAAATTCGCAGTAACAACGGCTTCATCGATAAATTTATTGGTGATGCGATCATGGCCCTGTTTCCTGATCAGGTCGACAATGCCTTGCAGGCCGCTATTGATATGCAAAGCGCTGTCGCTGAATACAATGTCAAGCGCGTGGCCGATGGTCATGAGCCCATTCGAATCGGGATTGGCATCCATGTGGGAATGTTGATGTTGGGTACTATCGGTGAGGCGCGCCGCATGGAGGGCACCGTGATCAGCGATGCGGTCAATCTGGCCTCGCGGCTAGAGGGTTTGACCAAACGCTTCGGCGCCAAGATCATGACTAGCGAGTATACGCTCTCGCGCCTGCAGGAAACCCGCTCGAAATACTATACGCGGTATTTAGGTCGTGTGCGGGTCAAGGGCAAGAGCGAGCCCACCAAAGTATATGAAATCATGAACTGTGATCCAGAGGCGACCATCCAGTTAAAATTACAGACTATGGAACGCTTCGAGGAAGCGATCGAGCTGTTTAACCGGGGCAAATTTGGCGAAGCGGGTGGCCTGTTCGCTGAGATCATAGCAGTCATGGGACAGGATGTGGCCTCGGAAGTGTATTTAGAGCGTTGCAACCGCATGATTCGGCATTTGGACTAGGCGTGCGATAATTCGTGCGCGGTGGGCAGGAAAAGTGATTGCAGCAATCGGGGCACTATTTAGTGCAATCAGGATCAGGCACTGCTAGCAGGGGTCGACCCGCTGGACGCACCGGTCAGGACCGGCGCTTGCCCGGGTAAATGACCGCCAGCCTGGAGAATAATGAATGGCTTCACGAAAGAAAACAACCGGTAAAAAGATATCCAAAAAGGCTGCCAAGGCCGCGGGCCGCAAAAAAAGCGCCGGGCGGGCCGCAGCGCTTTCTGCAGGGCGGGCAAGTCCGGAATCCAATCCGCTCAAGATCACTGGTCGTCCGCTGGTGCCCATCAGTTCTGCGGCCGAGATACAACGCGCCTTTACGAATTTGCAGCAGGGCCGCCAGCGCATGAAGGAAACGACTGCCCGCGAGCGGATCAAGCGCCTGAAGAAACTGCAGGATGCTATTCGCAATCAAGAGGACGCGCTTTTTGAAGCTGTGTATCTGGATTTCCGCAAGTCCCGGACAGAAATGGAACTGACCGAGCTGGTCGTGGTCAAGGCCGAACTGGCGGATGCAATTCAGAACCTGGACAGCTGGATGGCCCCCCAACAGGTCGATACGCCTGTGACATTGCTGGGTAGCTCCGCCTGGATTTGCTCAGAGCCCCTCGGAACGGTGCTGATCCTCAGTCCCTGGAATTATCCCTTTCAACTGGCCATCGCGCCATTGATTGCAGCCGTGGCCGCCGGTAATACCGCTTTGGTCAAACCCAGCGAGTTTACCCCGCATACATCGCGTTTCATCAAGCAATTGTTGACCGACGTATTTAGCCATGACGAAGTGACAGTCCTGGAGGGCGATCATACAACCGCCGAAGCCCTGACCGCATTGCCCTTTGATCATATCTTTTTTACCGGCAGTACGCCGGTCGGTAAAATTGTGATGCGGGCAGCGGCGCAAAATCTGGCGCATGTTACCCTCGAGCTGGGTGGCAAGTCCCCTGCCATCCTGACGGCCAATGCCGATCTGAAAAAGGCGGCCCGGCGCATCATGTGGGGCAAAGGGGTGAATGCCGGTCAGACATGCATTGCTCCCGATTATGTCTTTGTGCCGCGGGCGATGCAATCCGAGTTTATTGCTGAATGCGAGACCGCCCGGAATGAATACTATGGACCGAACCCGGCTGAAAGTCCGGACTATTGCCGCATTATTACCGAAAAGCATTGCGCCCGATTGCAAAAACTCTGCGACGATGCCGTCAAGGATGGGGCCCGGATTGCGATCGGCGGTCAGTCGGATACCAAAGACCGTTATATGGCACCAACGATATTGACGGATGTGCGGCCGGACAGTCAAATCATGCAAACAGAGATCTTCGGTCCGCTCTTGCCGGTGGTGGACTATGAAGACATGGAAGAGGTTTATGATTTTATCGCCTCGCGCGACAAACCGCTGGCCTTGTATATCTTCAGTCGCAAGAACAAGGAAATTAATGAAATCCTGAGCCGTACATCGGCCGGCGGTACGACCATCAACGACGTGATGCTGCATATCGCCAATTGTCATCTGCCTTTTGGGGGCGTGAATCAGAGTGGTATCGGTTCCTATCACGGCATCCATGGCTTTCGGGCCCTGTCGCATCAACGCTCTGTCTTGCGCCAGGGGCGCTGGAACGCGATTGCACTGTTTAGTCCGCCCTACACCCCCCGTGTGCAGGCCTTGACCCGCTTTGTGCGGCGCTACCTGGCCTGAAAGGATCACGGTTGGTGACCAGTTGCCGGTGGCAACTGTGCGCGGGGCAGCGCACTCCACACGGACCACGACTGCTCCCCCGGTGCGGTTGACGAGCAGGCTGGGCAGATCTAGATTGATGCTGTCATGGAGGCCGCGACGGTGTTGAGGATCCCGATTGCCTCCGAAAGCTCGTCCGCGCTAATATAGAAATGGGGTGCGATGCGTAGATAGCCGCCGCGACTGGAACAGATCACCCCTTGCTGTGCCGCCTGCTTGCTGAACAGGGCCGGATCCAACCCATCCGGCAGGACAAAGCTGTTAATGGCGGACTGATTCTCGGGTGCAAATTCCAGGGGCTCAAAAAAGTCAGCATTCAAGTCTGCTAACAAATGGCGGCGATGCTGCTGCAATTGCTCGCGGATATTCAAGATGCCAACAGGATTGAAGAGCTCTTCCAGGCAATGCAACAGAGCCACGGCCTGCGAGACGCTGACCGTGCTATACTCAAAGCGGCGGGCATCGTCCCAGGGTTGCCAGCTATGGTTGAGATAATCATCACCCTGGCTGACGATATCCGCTCCGGCGGCCGTTATGGACAGCTTCTGGCGTAGCTGCGGGCTGGTATATAAAAGACCGCTGCCAATGGGACCCAACAGCCATTTCCAGCCGGAGGCGGCAATCGCGGCAATATTATTTTCTTCGGGAGACAAGGGCAAGCTGCCCAGGCTTTGGGCCGCATCGATGATCAGATCAATATTGCGCGCCTTACAGAATTCTCCCAGCGGTTTCAAGTCGGCGGCGAAACCGCTGGTGAACTGGACATGGCTCAGGGCGATGACGCGCGTCCGATCTGTGACCATATTAAAAAGATCGCTAAAACGCCAGGCGCCGGCGACCAGATGTCTGGACCTGGCGCGCCTGGACTGGTGTGCGGGATCATCCTTTAGCAAACGCAATGCAACCTTGCGGTGCTTTTGCAATAGCCAGGGATAGTGGTTGGAGGGATACTCATGAATATAGGATAGAATTTCATCGCCCTCCTCGAAAGGATAGCCGGCAGCAATCAAGCTTAGACCTTCGGCGGTGTTTTTCATAAAGGAAATGTTGGCCGCATTGGTATCTAGTAGACTGGCCGCGCTCATATGCAATCGGTCCAGCACATCGGGGTACTCCTGAAAAACATAAATCCCCTTGCGGGCATGCAAATCCTGAAAGCGCTGCATAGCCTGCAGGGCTCCGCCATACAGCGGCGATACACCGCAGTGATTTAGATAGATGGAATGCTCCTTTACCGGGAAATTTGTGCTATTGATATCAATTGAGTTCATCGAGAGTTGGAATTTTCAAGCGCTGCGCTGATTGTAAACTAGTTAATTTTATTGTGCACGCAGCACAGCCAGTCTCAGTCCTTGCCCAGCACTGCTATGGCTGGTGCATGCAGCAAGCGTGCCCATTCTGGATTGTAGCCATGCACACGTCTCGTGCTGCTTTGATCTGTGCCGCTGACGAGCGGATAGCCGGCGTTCGCCCAGGCGAAAATACCTCCGGAAAGACTCAAAACTTGCAGCGCATACTGCGGCCGGCCGTTTGGCGAACTGGTGCCGGGAACCAGGGAGCGGATATCCCGTAGCATTTCACGGGCACTGCGGGCTGATCGCAATCCGGCTGCACAGTACAGGACTATAGTCAGTTTCTGTCCGCTATCTACCTGGTTGTTTGGCCGTGCATCTGTGGTGCTTGCGGCAGTCAGGGGCGGCAACAAGGCTGCCACAGCCGGATTGTGTACAGCCGGCAGTTCTGGATTCTGCGGCACCGACCCGTTAATGATTGAGACCCGTTGTTCAGCTGCTGTCCTTACATCAAGTAATATGTGTTTTTTTTGATTCCACCAGCTAGAGCGGTACTCCTCAATGCTGATTTCATTTATGTCGTAGCTGGTGGCAAAACTGGCAGACATCACTCGCAGTTCAACATCCTTGATTTTTTTTGAGCAGTTTGTGAAAAGTAGCGCAGACAGGATGATGCTGATTAGTAAGGCGGATCTGATTTGTCGATCGAAACATTTACCAGGCATTTCAAGTAGCACGTCGTGGGTTGATTCGCGGCGGTCCTTACAGCGGCAGGGATAGCAAGACCATCGCTTTGTTCGCATGGATCAAAAACAGGGTGTCGGCCGGTTCCAGACCGAGTTCCATCAGCGTGCAGTCCATCAGGGCATAACCGAGGCCGTGACCGCCCCCGGATGTATCCAGGTTTTCGGCAAAGAATTCCGGTGTGCGCCCATTGCGAGCATATTCCTGAAAGCGCTCTCTTACACGTTGAATACGATCCAGATCTTCTTTTAGCAGCGGTGCATCATTGCTGACTGTGATCAAAATCTTGTCCGGGTTACGGTCGATCTTGAAATGGGTGAAAATGCCTAGTTGACGAGCCATGGCCTTTAACTCCATCAGGGGGGCAAGGCTCTTGCGCCGGTCCCTGATCTGGTCCGCCATGTGCTGCCGTTTGGCTGGATCTATGATCTCGGATTGGTCCTTGTAATGGTTCAGTTTGCTTTCCAGGTCCAGGAGCTGCCGGACAGTGTTCATCACGGCGCTCAAGTCTTTCATTTTGTCCAGTTGCTGCCGGATTAAAATGTCTTCGCCCGAATAAAATACCTCGCGAATCCATTCATCGGCTTCGTCCGGCGAGTGCAATGCAGTTTCTGCCAGCATACGCTGTCTGGTTTCCTGCCAAAGGATCAGAAATTTATAGTTCGCCTTGATCGCGTTCTTGATCAGTTCATCGCAGACCTGAAATAAATAGCCTTCCTGACCCTCGTAGCGGCTGCCAGCTACGATGGCTTGCAGCCAGGCGTGAACCTTGAGGGCGGCTGGTCGGGACCAGGATTTGATCAGCAGTGTCCGGGACATTGAGTTTCTAAATATTCGTGCCGTGTCGCGTTTAGCCCGGCAGTTCGGCGCTAGCTATGGCCTGGTTTGCCCAGCATGGCGAACATATTTTTTTTGTAGGCCTCCACCCCCGGTTGATCGAAGGGATTCACTCCTAACATATAAGCACTGATACCACATCCAAATTCGAACAGATAGAATAGAGCGCCCAAATGCTCGGCGTCCAGACGGTCGAGCTCAATGCGTAAACCCGGAACTCCGCCGCTGTGATGGGCTTTCAAGGTCGCCTGCAGGGCTGTGCGATTAACGGAATGCATGCTGCGCCCGGCCAAATAGTTTAATTGGTCGGTATCTTGTGCCAGACGCGGAATGGTCGGTCCGTCCGCCTCCTTGATGTCGAGGACTGTTTCAAAGATCGTCCGCTCTCCATCCTGTATCCACTGTCCCATCGAATGCAGGTCCGTGCTCAAATTAACTGCCGCCGGGAAAATGCCTTTGCCGCCCTTGCCCTCGGATTCACCGTACAGTTGCTTCCACCATTCGGCTGTGTAAAAAAGGCTTTGCTGATAGGCGGCCATGATTTCAATTTTATGGCCCTGGCGGTAGGCCGCGTTGCGATAGCAGGCGTATTGAATCGCTGTATTTTGGAAGCTGTCATCAGCGTAGAGCCGCGACTGCATCTCGCGCGCGCCCTGCAAAAGAGCCTTGATATCCAGGCCAGCCGCCGCAATCGGCAGCAAGCCCACCGGGCTAAGTACGCTGAAACGGCCGCCCACATCATCCGGGATAATGAAACTGCGCAATCCTTCCGTGTCTGCCAGCTGGCGCAAGGCGCCTTTTTTGTGATCAGTGGTCGCAATCACCCGATCGCGCCTCCGCTCGGGCGGAATCAGATCCCACAACATACGAAAGGCCAGACCTGGTTCCGTAGTGGTCCCGCTTTTGGAAATCACATTGATGGCAAAATCGCGGCCGCTAAGGTATTCGAGTAATTCAGCATGGTAGCGAGCATCCATCTGGTGACCGGCGAAAAGAACCGGAAAACCGGATCCAAAGGGGTTGCTTAAGGCGCTGATTGCCGCCCGGGCTCCCAAATAAGAGCCGCCAATCCCGATACTGACCAGTAGTTCGGCCTGGCGCAGCGTGTCGGCTGCAGCCTGGATGGCGTTCAAATCTGAATCGCTGGTTTGGCTCGGCAGCTCCAGCCAGCCCAAAAAATCGCTGCCGGCCCCGGATCGGTTTAGCAGCATTGAGCGGGCAGCCTGCGCCTCGCCGAGCAGCTTGTCCGCACCAAGGGATTGGGCATAGGTAAAGTCGAATGAAATGTCCATTATCAGGACAAACTGGCACCAGGCGCGTCAGAGGCCAAGCAAATCTCTTGCCAAAAAAGCCCAATCTCTTAAAATCCCCCCATGAACTCCGGAATGACGGAATCGGGCCGGCTATGGCCTGCCACCTCACTCACCAGGCGATTTCGTTTTGGGTTGTTGCTTTTCGGTCTGGCGGTCTGGCCGGCGGCCTCTTTGGTGGCTCTCGGAACCTATGCCGAGGGCTACGCGGTGGTGCAGTTGATTCGTCTGGAAGAATCCGGCCTGTTTATGAATTCCTATGAGGGGAAATTCAAGATTGCCAGTTATGACAAGGATGAGCAGTGCTCGGAAGACGATTATCTATGCTACGCACCGATCGCCGTAGAACAGCGGTTCAGTGTGCGTCCCGAAAACAAGGAGTTGATCGGCTTTCTGAAGGATAATGACGGACGCGAAATGCTGGTCCAGTATCGTATTCATCGGGTAGAACCAATGGGCCTGAGCTCGGATTTTGAGGTGACCGAGGCCAAAGCCTGGGCTGAAAACCCCGCTGAAGATATGAATCCGGAATTTGGTATCGAAAAATCAGGTCGGCTGCGCAGTTTTCCGGTGTATGGACGGGTGATCCGCTTTGACTACCGTGGTACAGTCGTTGGCACGTGGGAAGGATTGTACCTGGATGCCCGGCGCAGAAAGGTCCATCCTTTTTCGATAACAGACCAGAGTATGGCGGATTACATTATCAAGGCCATTCAAAGTCGCCGGCAGTATCATTTTTTAGTCTCGCAGGCGTATGTGGTTACCATACGCGAGTCCGATCATGATATCTACGCGATAGACTACGTCAAGGCGCCGCGTTAGCTCAAATCGTGTCCGGCATTTTTGGGCGTTACTTGACTTCTTCGAAATGCCTGGCCGATTTGCATTGTGCTAATGACTGCCGGAGTTCCGTGTGACCTGGTATGGGACATGCGCTGACTGATTTGCCGAGTTTGTTCACCGAATCCAGGGTAAGTCTGGTTTTACTATCAATATCAGATAAAAAAACCCGGCCGATCTTGCTTTTGATTGTCAGGGGCGGATTGCTGGAATATGTGGCGCAAATAAGCGCATGAGGATCCGACTTACAGGCTCGGTAGTGTATGTCCCCGTCGATTGAACCGTCGTCCATCGGGTTTTCTCCAGAACCCGGCCACCTGGCCCCACCCCGTCATATCCAACTACCGGTGGCGATGCTGGCCCAGCCGGATGACAGCACTTGCGGGCCGACTTGTTTACATGCCGTTTATCAATATTACGGTTTGCAATTGAATCTTGAGCAGGTTATTTCGGATGTGATCGGGCTGGAGCAGGGCGGTACTCTCGCAGTGATGTTGGGCATCGACGCATTGAAACGTGGTTTATCCGCCCATATCTATACCTACAATCTGCGGGTGTTTGACCCGAGCTGGTCCGAACTGAACAGCATCGCCCTGATTGACAAACTCAATCGTCAATTGGCTTTCAAGACCGATACCAAGATTGAAACGGCCAGTCAGGCTTATATCGAGTTTTTACAAAGAGGGGGCCGAATCCTCTTTAACGAGCTAAGTCCGGCCCTCCTGCGCAGTTATCTATCCAGAAAGATACCGGTGTTGACCGGTTTGAGTGCCACCTATTTGTACAACTGCATGCGAGAATATACCAATGTGGACAATCAGTGTTTATATGACGATCTGCGCGGCGAGGCCGAAGGTCATTTTGTCGTATTGGCTGGTCTGGATGAAAAAATGCGTCAGGTGATTGTCGCCGACCCGTATAAGGAAAATTCAATTTCCGGCGATCATTACTATCGGGTTGATATGCGGCGCCTGATGCATTCCATCATGCTTGGAATTTTGACCTATGACGCCAATCTGCTGGTGATTGAAGCCCCCGGCCTGGAAGAGCGCAGCCCCGCTGCTTGTCCGGAGTCCGACAGGGGGCACCCGCAAATTGACACTCAGTTTGATTGAATGGACAAGATTATTGTTATCAATGATTCTGTGCGGCGCGATGGCACTGGTTTCGACAAAGAGCGTATCCAGGGTGTGCCCGTGGTGAGTGCCCGGGAATACCTGACCAATCCGGATTTTGCTGCTATGCGCAAATTACGGGTTTTTAATCTATGCTACCCTTATCGCTACCAGACCCGGGCTTATTATGTATCCTTACTAGCAGAAGCTCGCGGTCACAAGGTCAATCCGGATGTAATGACTATGCGCGATTTGCACGAGCCAGCCATTGTGCGCATCATCTCGGATGAGCTGGATGACCTGATGACGAAAACTTTGAGTCCACTGGCTGAAAATGACTTTATTCTTTCTATATATTTTGGTCGCACTGCCCAGTCTGATTTCGCCCGTCTGGGCCGCGAATTGTACACCCTGTTTCAGGCGCCCTTGCTGCGAGCCCGTTTTGTCCAGCGCCGCAAGCCGGGGCGCTGGATGCTGCATAGTCTGCGGCCCCTGGCCTTTAACGACGTGCCTGTGCTGGACATTGATTTTATGTATTCTGCCGCCCAATCGTATTTTGAAAGGAAGCGCTACGCGGCTGGCCGTAAAGATCGTTTTATTTATGACATGGCGATCCTGACCAACCCTGATGATCCGGCTGGTCCAAGTGATGCCGAGGCCCTGCAGCATTTCTCCGATGCGGCCGAACAATGCGGATTCAGTGTGGAGTTTATCGGCAAAAACGACTATAGTCGATTGGGTGAGTTTGATGCATTGTTTGTTCGCGAGACAACCGCTGTGAATCATCATACCTATCGCTTTGCCCGCAAGGCCCAGGCAGACGGATTGATTGTGATTGATGATCCCGATTCCATATTGAAATGCACGAACAAGGTTTATCTGGCCGAGGTGTTGAGCCGGGCCCGGATTGCCGTACCGGAAACGATGATCGTGCATGATAAAAATCGCGATCAAATCGAAACGCGTCTGGGCTTGCCCTGCGTATTAAAGCTGCCGGACTCCTCTTTTTCGCAGGGAGTCGTCAAGGCCAACGATTCCGCCGAATTGCAACTGGCGCTGGGTCAGATGCTGAGCAATTCCGATCTGGTGATTGCGCAGAAATTCACCCCTACGGATTTTGACTGGCGTATTGGACTGATTGATGGCAAGCCTTTGTACGCCTGTAAATACTATATGGCGCGCGATCATTGGCAGATCTATAACTGGCAGGCGGGCGGTGAACCAGACCAGAAAAATACTGCCGCGATTCCGGCCCATGCTGATTTCGCGGGCCAATATGAAACCTTGCCAATCGAAGCAGTGCCGACCAGTATTTTGCAGGCTGCCGTGCGAGCCTCCCGTTTGATCGGGGATGGATTTTATGGCGTTGATATCAAGGAAATATTGGGGCAGCCCTATGTAATCGAGGTAAACGACAATCCCAGTGTCGATGCCGATGTCGAGGATGCGGTTTTAAAACATGAGCTGTACTTGATTGTTATGCAATCCTTTTTGCGTCGGCTGGAGCGCCAAAAGTCCGGTCTGGTTGCCCCAGTCAACTCTCGTCAGGGATGATTGCGGAGCAACAGACCGCCAACTCGTAGTTAAAAACAACAATGAAAGTCTGGATATGGTGACCTATGATCAAGCAAGGTGAGCGTTCTTTGCCGGCCAGCCTGTTTACCCGGACAGGCATTGAACTGGAATACATGATTGTGGATCGCGAAAGTCTGGCAGTGCGTCCGCTGGCAGACCGTCTATTTCGGGATGTGGGCAGCGCTGTCTGTGGAGAGTATGACAACGGTCCAATCGCCTGGTCCAATGAACTGGTGAACCATGTTGTTGAACTGAAATGCAATACCCCGGCACCCGGTATCCACGGTCTCTCGGAGCTGTTCGCTGCCAATGTTTCGGCTGTGAACCAGCACTTGCAGTCATGGGAATGCCAGCTATTGCCGGGGGGTGCGCATCCATTTATGAATCCGGCGACCGAGACGCAGCTGTGGCCGCAGGAAAACAAGGAAATATATAAAAAATATGATGAGCTGTTTAATTGCAGCGGTCATGGGTGGTCCAATCTGCAGAGCATGCATATCAACCTGCCTTTCGCCGGCGATCCTGAATTTGGCCGCCTGCATGCCGCTGTACGCCTGCTATTACCAATCCTGCCTGCCCTGGCTGCCAGCTCCCCCATGATCGAAAACGAATGGGATTCCTGCCATGATGCTCGCCTGCGTTATTACGGGCGCAATCAGGAACGGGTACCCGTGATTGCTGGCCGCATCATGCCGGAGCCGGTATATACCAAAGCAGACTATGAAAGTAAAATTTTTAAACCAATTAAACAAGCTATGATCAAGCTGGACCCGGATGAGATTCTCGAACACCAGTTTTTGAATTCACGGGGTGCTATTGCGCGCTTTGATCGCGATGCCATCGAGATTCGGCTGCTGGATATCCAGGAGTGCCCTTTAATGGATCTCAGTATCGCTATTGCAGTTATAGCGGTTCTACGTTGGCTGTGCGGTCACGAGTCCGCCGACGAGGACTACAACTCTCTGGCTGATTTGAATTTGATTGCAGCTCCGGCTCTGGCTGCGCAGCAAGGGTGGTCGATTACGGACCTGGAATCTATTTATCTGTCCATTGTTCAACAAGGTGAGGATTACCGGATCGAGAATTCGGCCTATCTGTCCTTGTTCGGTTACCCTGGTTTACGGGCCAGTGCGCTGGATTTATGGCGTTGGGTGTACGCGCAAATTGTGCAGCCCCAAATCCGGTGCCCGTCAGATTGTCAGCTGCATGTAATCCTGGAGCAAGGCAGTCTATCAACCCGGATCAAGCGGCGATTGCAAATGAATTCAATGCAAAAAAAAGATACAATTGCTTTGTATCGACAGTTGGCCCAATGCCTGGCCCAAAATACACCCTATGTCGCTTGATTCAGTAGTGAGCCCGATGCTCCATAAGCGATTCTTGTTGACCTGCGAGCATGGGGGTAATCAAATCCCGGCTGAGTACAGTCATCTGTTCGCGAAGAAAGCCCGCCAGTTGCAAAGCCACGCCGGTTATGATTTGGGAGCCCGGGAATTATTCGAGGCATTTTGTCGTTTGCAGCCAGACAAGAGCAGCATTGCATCGGTCAGCCGATTGCTGGTCGACTTGAATCGATCAGCGCATCATCGAGCTGTTTTATCCTCGATTACCAGGTCGCTCGAAGCCGCCGAAAAAAAAGCCATTCTGCAGCGTTATTATGATAGCTATCGCGATCCGCTTGCGGACTGGATCCAGGCACAAATCAGCCAGAACAGTCTGGTAATTCATTTGGCTGTGCACAGCTTTACGCCTGTGTGGCTCGGTAATCAACGGGCTGTTGATTTGGGAATTCTGTACGATCCTGCCCGTCCCCTGGAAAAAGAGCTGGCCCTCGCCTGGCAAAGGGTTTTGCATAAGGAAATACCAGAGTTGCGTGTGCGACGCAATTTTCCATATTTGGGAGTGGCTGATGGATTTCCGACCTGGCTGCGTCGGACTCGCGGAATGCGCTATGTGGGGATCGAATTGGAAGTCAATCAGCGATTTTTTCTGTATGATCCGGAATTGTTTCACGAATTACTAAAAAAATTGCCCGGTACATTTAGCCAGGCAGCCAAGCTGCACATGTGATGGGCTGAGCATGACTGGTTTCCATCCAACGAATGATGCCGGCGGTCAGGCAATAGTTGACTATTCGAAAGATGCCTTGCGTATGATCAAATTCCAAAGCCCTTTCTGGCAGCTTTTATTACGTTGATTCTTCACTGTGACATCGATTTGCACCCGACCTGCGGGAACAGCAGTACGTAGTTGCAGCTCGGCTTTGTCCATAACTCGCAAATCTGCGTGGATAGTATCACCAATGAATACCGGCCGCTGGAAATGCCATTCGGCGACTGATTCAAAGGCAATGATGGTCCCCTCAATAAAACCGGTCAGGGTTGCCAGGCCGGTGGCGATTGAAAAGACCAGGGGGCCATGCGCAACGCGGGCACCAAAAGGAGTCGATTTACAAAACTCGGCATCAGTGTGGATTTGATTCCAGTCGCCGCTTAGCCCGGCAAATTGAACTATATCTGACTCGGTAATCGTCCGACCGATGGTCCTGATTTGCTGGCCGATAGCGAAATCTTCAAAGTAATAAGCCCGTTGGTGAGCTGTGGTCATTTTTCCAGGCTGAACTGATCCCTGAATGCGTCAAGCCTTCCAGGCAGTCTGTTACAAGTTTCCGTGAATTGCTACAAGTAGCAACATCCTTTGGACGAAAGCGGACCCCGGCTGTGCGCGCAGCTATAATAAAGATCTACTATTACCGGATTGTAGATGACTACCTGGCGTGTGGTTGATTGGTTCCATCTGGTGTCGCCGGTCTGGCTGGCAGTCAAAGGCTGCTATTCTGCCGAATTCAAGGGTTCCGGAGTTGCGAGAGTTCGTCAAGCCCCGGTCCTGCCCATAATAAAAACGGGAGTTCCCTTACGGACCCATCGATCCAGTTGAATAATGCTGTTGTTGTGGACGCGTATACAGCCTGAGCCATGTTTTTGGCCAATCGATGCCGGATCATTCGTGCCATGGATGGCAATCCCGAAGCCGGGACCAGCCAGCTCTCCATTCTGTGATGGTAACTGGCCCCGGTCTTTGGCTTTCTGGTAGCGTTGCAAATCCTGCTGGTTGGGATAATTGATTCCAAAATAAAGCGGACCATATATATCTGTCCCCTCATCCTGATTGGAACCAAAGCGGGTATAGCCATCCTGGGCCTTGAATTCTTTTTGATTGAGTTCGCGCAGTCGTTTGGCTGTGCTGCTATCGGCAGGGTCCCGGGAGCTGAGTATGAACTGGATTTTATAGAAGCCTTCAGGGGTCCGGTTATCTCCTTCGTGCAATTTGGCCTTGCCGTCAGGATTGGATCCATAACCAATTTGAGTTTCCCAAATGGATTCACCATTCCGCTGGATTATGTACAATCTGAAATTTCTCTTGTCGATCAGGATGCCATGGGGAAAGTCTCTGGATAGCCGGGATCGAAGCATCGATCGGGCAGCAGGCAATCCCGGCGCATTTTTTTCCTGTGGGACATTGGCGTGGGCTGATTTGCCAAAATCCGCGAATGCTGTCAGCGCAACGATTAAAATCAGGATCCCAAAAAATAATCTTGTGATGTAATGTGTTTTTCTTTTTCGCTGCATTGGTGATAGAACGGCAACAGTCTTTTGAGTTGTGACCGATCAGGCTACACATTATTGACCGGCTTGATCATAAAAAATTTTCAGCCTGAAAGGGCTGCCAACAGGTGTTGCGGTTTGTGGATAACAACTTGCTTCGAATCTTCTCTCAAGCCTGGCATGACAAAAATAGAATTCCACCCTGCATAAGTAACGGGGCTTCTCTTAAAAAAAGTCGAATTGAAAATCTGGATCATGGCGTTTTTTTGGCTACAATTAAATCAGGAGTTCGGAGTGCAGCGGCGCCGGTTTCCTTCACCAGGATGGATTGGCGGATGACCCGAAGATGATTGAGTGCATTGACAGAACAGATAAAGTACATGTCAGCATGGAAAGCTGATTCGAAAACAGCAAGGTGTCAGAAACGGGAATCAGGCAGGTTTGCCATAAGGCGATCCTGGAGAGTAAATGGCAACTGGCGAGACCGTTTATGAGCGATGTATTTTTACGTAGTAATTATAGCCACTTGTGGATCCCTGGAAACATAAGCATGATTCCAGGGGTGCATTGATTCCAGTTTCAAAAGGGCTGCACAGGACGTGCTGCCACCTGCGAAATTTTTATCGAAATAGAGCAAGGTGTGAGCAATTTGGGAGCTTTGCTTTCAAATTACGTTCTTCGTCCCCGATACCATGGATGGTTTTGGGGCAACTTCTAAATGATAGAGGGGACACTATATGTTGAAAAATTCACGCGATTCGTTGCGCCAGGTACTATTGATAGTCATGGCAGGGATATCAATCACTCCAGTTCTATACTGCTCTAGTGCAGTAATCGTGCTCCCCGATGAATACAAATCCCATTCCCGGGAGACCTGGTTAAAGGCCAAGGAAAAACTATATGGGATTAATTACGAAGCTGCCCGGCAACAGAACGCAGATATGAGTGAGACAATTGTAGCCGATCAAGTTCGAGACGATAAATTATTAAAAAGGGAAGCGGCAGCTATCTGGCGGGATCGTTGCAGTCAATGCCACGGACCGGCGGGGAAATTGCGAGGGGTCAAGCATCAGTCCATTGCGCCGCGCCAATTCGGCACTTTTGGAATGTCCATGGGATTCTTATTTGGTGGAGATAAAATGAGAGCCGGCATCTACCGTCGGATACGGGATGGCTCAATCCAGAATGGACGAGAATTGATGCCAGCCTTTGGTCCAGAGCTTGCTCGGGAGCAGATCTGGGCCCTGGTTTATCATATTGAAAGATTTTAATCTACTCTTCGGTTTCCGCCAGGGTAACAATGGCCTGCGCCCATTTGACAAATTTCAAATTTGCCAAATCCCGGACTGTCTGAACGTGAAATGCTTCTTGCAACAATTTGGCATCGTTTTCTGATAATCCCTGAAGAACTGCAACCGGTGCATCAGGGATTTCTTTCAGCGGTTTGGTCTCCCATTCCTTCATTAGTGCCTTGTTTATATTCATAGAAATAGCTCCATTTTTTTGCTAAAGGTAAACAGGTTAACAGCTCTGGCAATACCAAATTGAAGTTTTGCAGCAAAAAGCGTTGTAGTTTAGCTTTTGAAAGTGGTACTTCTATGATGATTGCCAGTGGGGTAGAACTTAAGGTCAAGAATATTCAAAATCCACAATAGAACATACGAAGCCAGAAACGATCTAGAATAGCGCAAATTCGAACGTTTCGGATTGCTTTCTTTTACAGCTGAATCTGGCCGAATCGGAGCATTTTGCGGTGCTGCTGGTCCACCAATCGGACCTGCAGGGTGAAATTGG
>JAGRNA010000170.1 GCA_020441005.1 Leptospiraceae bacterium | reverse complement strand
GGCCCGAATCCAGAAACTGTTTTTCAAAGTGCCCGGCTGGGTTTGACCGTCCGCCTGACGGACGCCATTGATCCGGACCATGACGTCATGGTCCGCCGTTTTCAGATCACTCGCCTGGCACAGAGTCCGGTCGGCTCCGCCCAACTGTTGACGTACGCCAACATTTCAGCCCTGCCCAAAGAATCCCGGATTCCAATGACTCCAATCACAGACTGGATTCTGGATGGTCGCAATGACTATGCCGCCCTGTGGGACTATCAAAATCGGGCTGTGCTGCATTTTCACCCGGGAGACCAGCGTATTTACCAGGGGACCTGGGATGTCGTCTTTGGTCCGTCCAGCGACTATGGCCCTCTGGGCGATTTGTTGCGCCAACCGGAGCATACAGCCGCCCAGCTAAGCAAGCTGATCGCCCGGCTGGATTCAAATTATAAAGAAGGCAGTTATATTTACCTTACTTCGGAGCCCCGTCCCGACCAATTTCAGGTCGGCTTTGATGAAACCCCTTTCTGCGCTCAAATCGACGCCAATTTTGCCAATATCAAGAAAATGCCGACTGTGTTTCCAGGCTTCAAACTGCCGGTTGGCAAGCCTTTTTTCTTGCTCCTGAGCTGTTCGGATTCCGTCATCGCAGCCCGTGAGGCGGCCGGTTGGCGATACCGGGCCATGGATGCCTGGCAGGATGTGGTCGATGGCCAATTACAGGGTCACGACCTGGCTGCCATCGAAACCGCCAGTGCAATTCGCACGCCTCTTGTTTTTACTGGCAATCAGGCCACAGCCAGTTTGCTCATCAGTGCGGCGTCCAGTCGCGCCCAGGCACTGCAAATAATCCAGGAGACCAGGCCCCAATCTGTGATCCAAAGATCTGAAGAAAGGGTGCGCGCCTGGTTGCACCCTCTGGTCATACCGGGTAAGCCGGGTAGTCGGGCCTGGCAGGTAGCGCGGCGTTCGCTCTTGAATATCCGGGTGGGCCCAGACGCCGAGAGCGGCGGCATTGTGGCTTCTCTTTCCAGGCAGCCACCTTATGGCTTCGACTGGCCGCGCGACGGGGCCTTTTTTAATGTATTATTGGACGTCTCCGGTCAATCCGGGTTGGTTGAAAAACGAACAGCCATGTATGCGCGCTGGCAACGGCAGTCAGCAGTCGGTGCCCAATTTCTGGTCAATGAGGCTCCGCCTGTTGATCCGGATACTGGTGATAATGCCACCTATCCTGCCCACGCCTGGGAGATGAACTATTTCAGTGATGGCATGATCGGCGGCGGCTTTCGCTTTGAAATTGATAACACGGCGCTCCTGGTTTGGAGCACGATCATTCACGCCGGCTGGAGCAAGGATCCCGAGGCCTGGTTAGGACAAAACTGGCCCCTGATTGAAAAGACAACCAATCTGTTGGCCCGGTGGCGGGATCCCCAAACCGGCTTGCAAGCCCCGGCCCAGGAAGATGATCAAAAAACCTACACAAGCAGCTTGCATGGAGCGATTGCGGTCTATACTGCCCTTGATGTGGCCGAGCGCAGCGCGCGTTTGTTAGGCCAGACGGAGGCAGCGCGCTGTTGGGCCACCCGCGGCAGAGAACTGAAGGGGGCCATGCGTCAGCATTTGTATGACCATACAAAAGGAGTATATGCCATGGGCAAAAGCGATCGGCTGCCCTTTATGGCCTCCGGTCTCATCCCGGTGGGACCGACCGCCTGGCTGGTTTGGCCGGCTGCATTGTATCCCTATAATGATGAACGCATCCAGCAGCAGTTACAATACGATTTAAATGCCATCCAGCCCATCCTTGACCTGAGCGGCAAGGGCGGATCGTATTTCATGAAAAACACGATTGCACTGGCACTAGCTGGCGATCAGCGATTTCAAAATACCATCCAGGGACTGCCAGCCGTACTCGCGAGCATGGCGACACCGGATACGGATCAATTTGGGGAAGCCATGATTGTTGATCGATCGCAGGGGGCCGCGCACGCCAGTCAGCGCACCGCCACACCGCACCTGTGGCAGGGCGCCCTGTTTGCACTCAGCGTTGCTGCGGTAGAGAACCCGGCCTTGATTTTGCGCTATGACCGGGTTTTGCCGCCATCGATTCTACGCTCGGCACCAGACACACCGCCTGATCTGAGTCTCTACGCGCAGGCCTGCGGTCAGACTATCAAACCGCCCGCGTCTCCGTGGGTTCGATCTGCCTGGTGGCCCTGGCTCTGGGGTGGACTGCTTGCGCTCCTTTTAGCCGGGATCATCTACTGGCGACGCAAAAATCGGTAGAGTATTTCAAACCCGGATCATTTTAGCAGAGTCGTAAATGAACAGCCTGCGTTATATGATCCATGTGTTGCTGTTGCTGCCGCTGGCCGGGTTCTTGTACTGGCAGGGACGCCGGGTACGCGCCCAGGTGCCCCGTCTGGGTGAGGCTAGCCAGACCAAGGGCAAGGCGGGCCGTTTTCGGTCAGCCCGGCATGTATTATTGTTGGGCGAGTCAGCCTTCGCCGGGGTCGGCGTGCGCTCCAACCAGTCCGGGATTGCGGGTCGCTTTGCGCATCACTGGTCCAGGCAACAGCGCCATAGCGTCCATTGGAGACTCTATGCCCGCAACGGCTACAATATGCAGCGGTTGGTTGAACAAATTCTGCCGCAGATCCCGCATCAAAAAACCGATCTGATTCTGATCGGCATGGGTGGTAATGACGCCTTTGAACTCACTCCGCCGGCCCGTTTTGGCCGTCAAACCCGTGTACTCATTGAAACCTTGCGGGAACGTTATCCGGATTGTCCGATTGTGTTTGGCAATGTGCCGCCAGTGTATGCATTTCCGGCCTTTCCGGTCCTGTTACAATTCGCATTGGGTGGAGCCGTCAAAATATTAAAGCGGGAACTGTGTAACGTAACGGCAGCCTATCGCCATGTGTATTTTGATGAGCGCTTGATCCACTTCACTGCGTGGCAGCAACAGGCACCGGCTCACACAAGCCTGGCAGATTTCTTT
Source organism: Leptospiraceae bacterium (assembly GCA_020441005.1). Lineage (GTDB taxonomy): Bacteria > Spirochaetota > Leptospiria > Leptospirales > Leptonemataceae > JAGRNA01. The sequence goes on along the minus strand of JAGRNA010000170.1, from coordinate 2,839 downwards.
TCCGATGGAGTGCACCCATCGGCCCTGGCCTACGATTTATGGGCTGCCGAATTGGCGCGTTTCACCACCGCACAATTACAGCCGTCACAAGGCGGGTAACACCAGGTTGACTCGGTAGTCCAATACTATGCGGTCCTTTCTATTGGGGACCGCAACAGTCATTCCTGGTGCCAGGCTTTTTAGCTGTGTTAACTGCTGGCCGGCGTTCTAGTTTTGTTTGATCACTTTGAGCTCGCCCTTCTGCGCGCGACTGTTGGCCGGCAAATCAATGCCGTATTTATCGATTTTAGCATTCAGGGTATTGATGGTTATATCCAGCTCCTTGCGGGTGCGGTTTTTATTGTAACGATTTTTAATCAGGTAATCCTTGATGACCTTGCGCTCGCTGACCTCTAGCGGACTCAGCCCATCGACGATTTCATCGACCTCCTCAATGGGTTGCATGGCAATCATCGCTTTTTGAATCACAGGAGCCTGGTTCGTCATGATCGCTTGCCGCACAATATTCTCCAGTTCTCGAAAGTGGCCGGTCCATAAATGGCGTTTCAGCTTGTTGATCAGCACTTTGGTCACAAACTGAAATTGTGATTGCTCCGGCGGCAAATTGCGCTCCACAAACCAGGCGAACAGGTCGGCGATCATATCGGGCATTTCCTGCAAGCCCGGCGTTTGCAGCTGAATCTGCTGCAAGCCATGTCGAATATTGACCGGCATATTGGAATGCAGTTCGAACAACTCCCGGGCTGCCGTGAAGTAGACCCGACGGTTTAGCGGCAATTCCAGCAAAAGCGGGGTGAGCAAGTGAAAATGCTCTTCGGACAAATACTGTAGATGGGTTAGAAACAGGGCCGATCCCGGTGTTGATTTCTGTAAAAAGAACTGAATTTTCAAACGCAGTCGATTGGGCTGGGTATCCTGGCAACTAAAAGTGAAGGTTTCACCGTTGGTTGGTCCAAAGCGATAATAGTGCAGTGCCCGGGACCACATCAGTTTACCGCTGCCACTGTCCCCGAGGATCAACACAGGCGCGTTTATGCTGGCCACTGTAATCATCTTGCGCAAAAAGGCTTGCATCGCCGCCGAGTTCGACAGGGCAGCCACCCCGAAACGCTGTTCGAGCGCGGTAACATCCGGCCGTAAACGGGCCTGCGCTTCCTTTAGAACGATGAAATCCTTGCTGGCTTTTTCCAGCGGTATCAGCTCGCCGGTTGGCAGCACCGGACCGGGATCGGGCTGCAAGGCTTCCGGCGACAGTGACGTGCCGATCAAATGGTCTAGCAGGATCTTGCGGTCGATACGATAGTTCTTGGGGGTCCGGCGGACCAGATCCAGACTCAGCAATTCGTCGAAATCCGCGTTGCCCAGGATGCTGAGCGCCTTTTCATAAGTGAAGTTATCCGGTGTGGAGACTCCGTTGTACAATAGCTCGGCATTGCGACTGATCCGCACCGCGTCGATTGTTTGACTGCGATAGCTCAGACTGGTTTCTATTTGGGCCCGCTCAAGAGCGCTCTGCTCCAGTGCCGGGGCAGCCGGTTTATCCAACAACAGATTCTTGCTATAATCCAGCAGCATCGCCAGGCGCATCACCTCGGCTTGCAAGGAACGAAAGGAATCCAGCAGACCCAGGTACCAGCCGGCTGGGATGAAGTGCGAGCGGGCGACATTCGCCTTGGGATCATGGTTGGAGATATAGACCGAGCGGCTGCCAGGGCTGCCCTGGGCCCTGAAATCAATTTTTTGAAACAGATTGCGCTCGTAGCTCTGCGTGGCGGCGATAAAATCAAAGACGCGCGTCAATGCCAGCCGGTTTTCAAGACCCTGTAAGGCCGGAACGCGTAGTAGCTGCCACATACCGCGCCAAACCAGGCTTTCTTCCCCATAGGCCAGCACAAAAAAGACGCCCGAATAAAACACCATCACGGCCAGCGTGCCCAGGGGCGCATAGGTCGAAACACCGGTCAAACCCGGAATCAGGGCGTTATTGATTACCAGACCAAGTGCGCTGATCAGACCGGTTCCCAGAATCAACCGCATCTGATGGCGATATACGATCGATTGACTGCGGCTGTAACTGATATAGCACAACCAGACGTAGTAGCTGAAGAATATAACAGCGGCCAGCATAAAGACCGGATAGCCAAAACCATGTTCCAGCACAAAGGTTTGACCGTTGGCGCTGACGGACTGGATCACATGACCGCCCAGGGTCAGCGCGATAATGGTCAGGTTTAGCAATTGAAAGCCGCCAAAACGCCAGCTTTTGAACTCCGCCTGGATCTGGCCAAAAAAGATGATAAACACGGCAAAGATATTGGCAAAGACCAGGATGCCCAAAAAGACCAGTTCGGCAATCAACAGGCGACTCGCCAGATTCCAATCCGGCAACCAGAACAAGAGCAAGGGGTTGATGTACAGCAGACTGCCTACGATCAGCCATTGAAAGGCCAACCGTAGCGGCCCCCGGTCCAGTTTGAAAAAAGACCAGGCAATCAAGCCCAGCGACAGGACATTAACGCACAACAACCAGGTGCCCAAAAACTCGAACGGAATCATGCTTTAAACCTCTTGAACGAAATCACGCTGTTGATCCCGGTCACCCCGTGCGAGGAGACCAGCACCCGCCGGGGGTTTTGCTTGCGCACCCGGGTATTAAACTTTAAATGCAGTTCCGGGTCCGGGGTATGATAATTCCGGATGCCGGGGATAGTGCCGCTTTCGATGGAACAGGCCGCAGCCGCCATTTGGAAGGCGCCCGCCGAAGATAGTCCGCTACCAACAACGTCTTTGATGGAGGCGACGGTGGCCTTGCGTGCCTTGCGCTGCAGGGCGGTTTCGA
>JAGRNA010000169.1 GCA_020441005.1 Leptospiraceae bacterium | reverse complement strand
GCCTTGCGCTGCAGGGCGGTTTCGATCGCCATGGATTCAATTTTATCGCGCAACTGGTCGCTGATACCGTGTGCATTAATATGATCGACTTTCTGGCCGCCGGCCACCCGGGCAATCGTCTCGGCCCATATCTTGCCGGATTTGTCCGGCAGAAACATGGCCTTGTTCTCGTTTTGCTGCGCAAAATCCTCGATCTCGCAATAAACCCGCGCTCCCCGGGCAGTAGCATAGGCCGCGTCTTCCACAATGAAAACTACGCTGCCCTCCCCGGGGGCGCACTTGCGACGCCCTTTATCAAAAGGCTTGAGACAATTCAGGGGATCGTCTTTTTCATCGATGAAAAAGCCGGAGCTGCAAAAGCCCATCACTATCAAACGGGTGATGGGAGCTTCGGCCGCCCCGGCAATCACAATCCGGCTCTGGCCGGTTTGAATGTGCCTGAGGGCCTGGCCCATGGCATTGATACCGCTGGTGCAGGCCGTGGAAACCGTGCTCACGTAGCCCTCACAGCCCGCCTGGGCGGCGACGGCGCTGGCCGGACCGCCAATAAAGACCTTCTGCACTAGCAGGGGATCCACCATCTCGTATTTTTGCAACAAGGCGGGGTGGCGCGCGATCTCCTGGTTGATGGATTCATGCGAATCAATCGCTGTACCCATGATCACATTGGAATTGCGGGCGTCATAGGGGTCCAGTCCGCTATCCTGCAAGGCCAGTTGCCAGGCCGCGATGCCGAACTGGGTGGACCGGGAAACCGATTTGGCGGCCCGCGGTGTCATATAATCGGTGGGCTGGAAATCCTGGATCTCGGCCGCTACCTGGCAGGGGAAATCCGAGGCGTCAAATAGCGAGATGCGGGTCATGCCGCTTTGACTGGTTTGGAGGGCGGACCAGAATTGGCTGCGACCAATACCGATGGGCGACACCACCCCGATTCCGGTAATCACAGCCCGCCTGGTTGAATCTGCAGTATTCCGCATATGTCTCCTGTAGCTGAAAGCGATGGCGGGAATATGTCAAGCAACTATTTTTTAATACCTTCATGGTAGTCTGTAACAGGCCGATAATTGCAAACCCTTTTACCTTGCCTATCACGATGTGACGTAAAAAAAATGGATTATTTGCCGCAAGGTGTCATAAAAAAACAGCCAGTCCCGTACAGCAGGAACCCCGAACCCGGTCAGGCCCAACTGAGCAGGGCCAATTCTTCCTCCAGCCGGCATTTGGCATAGGTTCCCTTGCGCAGGGTCTGCCCCAGCCAAATCGCGCTAGAATCGGGCGCGATCACATTCATTTCCCAGCCCTGAATGCAGTTGGGACAATCGTAGTGATTGCCGATGCATAGAATCTGGCTCGGATTGGGACGGGCATAGGCCAGGGCCTGGTCGCCGCGCAGACATTTTTGTTCCAGGAGGCCAATTTGACGCATATTGGTCGCGATGTATTCATATTCACTAAAACAATTAATAATGCCAGTAGCCAGCGTTTCCGGCAACAGTCCCCGGACCGTATTATAGGAAAGCGCCCCGATTAAATCGGCCGCCGGATCCATTTTTTGGCGCAGTTGCTCGCTAGCATCCAGGATATAATGCGCCAGCACCAGGGCATCGCTCAGCTTCGTTTGCACCTCGGGATCTATTGCGGCATCGGCATTATGCGGCGCGCTAGCATCCGTGCTTTCGTCAAACAAGTTTGGGCCACTGCTTTGTTCGTTGGCTGGCTTTTGCAAACGTCCTGGATACTCTGCGATAGCGGTGCTGACTTCCGCAGGCAGACCCAATCCAGCCGCCAGACGAGCTGAGTCGCGTGCCAGTTGGCCTGGATCCACCGATTGCCGGCTCGCATATGTCCACGGACCGCGTGTCATGTAGGCCAGATCGCACACCAGCCCGGCCAGAAAAGCCTTGCTGCGAATTTGGCCTGCCCCGCTGTCCGTCTGGATAACAATTGCCAGACTCAGCAAGGCCAGAGAAACCAGATGCTCAAATAAAGCCGGTGTCTGCGCCCTGGCCCGATACAATGCCAGCAGTAGAGGACCCGGCTTCAGGGCCGCCCGAATCAGGGCCTTGTACGGAGTCGTGCTGCGCTCGAGAATATGACGGCTAAAAGCGTTGGCAGAGCGAACGACATGCCGCCCAATTTCCCGGCCCAAAAAGCTTTGCATTGCCAATAGCAATTCTGCATTAACCGGGATTTGAAAGTCGGCTTTGTAAAGGCCGACCATGCTTTCCAAAGTATCCAGTGTTGCTTTTTTGACCAAAATCCCCTTTTCAACCAGGATCTTGCCATTGTTATCCTCGATGGCCCGGGCAAACTGCAATTGATCGCTAAAATTCAACTCGCGCACAAAATCGCGCAAGACATAGACATCATCAAACATCACCATGTCGGGCGTCAATTTCATGCTTCAAACTCATCCCTGGAAATGCTGCAAGGCCGTTTCGATGCTGAGGGCATACGCCAGTCCGCTGGTGGCATCAACCAGTTCGGCAAATCGAGCGGAGAGTGGCCCCGTAATACAAACCACAAGGGATTTTTTTTGGGCCATCAGCTCCTGATTGATCTGCGCCAGGATCGCCATTCCGGTCCGATCTATACCAGTCACCTTTTCCAGATTCAAAATGATTTTGTCACCTGGCAGGCCACCTTGCAGCAGCTTCCGGAACGATCGCCAAATCCGTTCCTTGTTAGCATCTTCCAGCTGGACGTGCAGCGTAACCAGCGACCCATCCGCTACGTTCGCGATCATACAGTGAGACCAGACCCCGGCATAGGTCTCTTCCCCGCGGGCGAGTCCCTGGGCTGCACTAGCCCGCTTGCGTTCCAGAATGGCCGCAATCTTTTGCAACAGATCGACGGGGTGAGCCGGTTTGGCTACAAAATCAAAGTCCTTGTCACGCAAGGCCTGGAAGCCGGCCTGCATGTCCGACACACCGCTCATCACAATAATCGGCAAGTCGGGATAGAATATGCCCAGTTCGACCATCAGGCTCACACCATTCAGGTGCGGCATATTATAATCCGTCACGCAAAGATCAACTCTGCGGTGCGCAATCAACGCCAGTGCCTCCAGACCATCGGCCGCCAAAAGCACCTCATAGCCCTTGCGTGATAAAAACAGACCAAACTCGGAACGTACGTCCTGTTCATCATCTACAAACAGAATTTTCGGTTTGGAGTCTGCCATCGCTTATAGAGTGGCTGCCGCCAACTCATTACCTTGCTGCACCGGGTACACCGCCGTATCGGCATGCTGGCGAATGGGCAGGCTGATTTGAAACGTTGTCCATTGCTGATTACTATTGGCCTTGATGGAGCCATGATGATCCTTGATAATCCGGTAACTGATCGATAGACCCAATCCGGTTCCCTTGCCCTTGGTGGTAAAAAAAGGATCGAATAATTGCTGCAATTGTAGACGGGGTATGGGCGGCCCATTGTTCCTGAATACAATTCTATACCGGTTTGTTTCCCGATCAGCGCTGTCATGAATTTCGATACAGGGATTGTCGCAGTCTGCTGCTTCGAAGGCGTCCATAGCGTTCATTAACAGATTGATGTAAACCTGCTCCAGACCAACCCGGCTGGCCTGCAGCTGGAGCCCGACCTTTTGCAATGCGCAATTGACCGTCACCGCCCCCCGCTGGAAGCGCTCGGCAAGCAGGTCCAGTGCCGCCCGGACCGGCTCGATTGACTGCACGATGTTAAAGGCTTCCTGCGCCGGACGCCCGAGGCTGCGTAAATGATTAATAATCTCACTGGAGCGCTGAATCATTTTGCTCATCTTTTCAACGCGTTCACGAATAAATAGCAGATCCGCCGTTGCGTCCAGTTCCTCCAGAATCATGGCTGCCGAGATTTGCATCACATGCAAGGGCTGATTGATCTCATGAGCGATACCGGCCGCAACCTCGCCCAGCGTAGCCAACCGGGCCGCTTGCTGAATCTGTGCCTGTAAAAGCCTGGATTCAGTTACATCAATCATGGAAACCAGAATGGAAGTGTTTTCATCACGCTCCGAGACGTACGCGCTCAACAAGACGGTTCCTTCTGCGCCTAGCTGGTTAATGATTACTGTTTCCTGAGAAAATTCTTTCGCTGCCAGCTCGGGATCGTCCAGCCACTCCAAAAATTTCGCAGCATCCTGAAAAAAATCCAGAAAATGCCGCTCTTGCATTTCGGCCAGCGACCGGGCCCACAGGAAATCCAGGGCCGCCTGATTGGCGGTGACGATATCCAGCTGCCAGGCGGAGCTCTCATCTGCCGGATTCGACTCGTGCGGCGACCTTTGACGCAGGCCGGGCACTTCCAGTTCGATGATTGCAAAAGGCGCATTTTGAAAAATCGAATAATAACGTTTTTCACTCTTATGAATTTTACGGGCAAACGCTTCCAGTTGATTGATATCGCGCTTGTACATGATCAGGAAATCCGCTTTGCTTTGCGAGTCTATGAGCGGCTTGATCGTCAGTTCCGCATGATCATATTCACCATTATGATTCTTGTATGCCAGATTGCCGCGCCAGGTCTGACCACCCAGGACAAACTCCTGGATCTTGTCCACATTGGTCCGGCCCAGACGGGACAAGTGCGTCCATATACTCATGCCCATCAGATTCTGCGCCAGACAGCCGCTCTGCGTGCAGGCTGATTCATTCGTCCAAACGATTGTGCCGTCCATTTCTGCAATCAGGATGCCATCATCGATGAGGGCTGGCGCAATCGATTGAATCATTTGCAATCTGTGCCCCTCCAGGCCCTGGTGGGACAAGCGCCCTTGCAAAAGTAAAACGGGCCCTGTATCCTGCGCCGAGGTCATTTTGGTGATTTGCCAGTCATAACCCTGGACCGCCCCGTTGGCTGCCTGCATGGCCACCCGCAGGCGGACTGATTCCGGAGCGCTGGTGTAGAGGGGTAGGAATATAAAACG
>JAGRNA010000168.1 GCA_020441005.1 Leptospiraceae bacterium | reverse complement strand
CGACCGCGCGCAAACAATAGAATTCCGCTGGTTACCTTGTCCAGCCGGTGTACGGGAAACAAGCGCCCGGGCCAGGCTAGCGCTGCTGTGCTTTCGATTTCCCGCAGTAGTTCCAGCGCTCCGGCTTGTTGTCCCGTTCTCTGGAAAGGTATCCCCGGCGCTTTGTGGATGGCAACGAAGCCCGGCTCATCCGCAATGACTTTGATCGGCGACCGGCTAAGGGCGCTGGATTTGGCCCGCATTTATAATTCGTTCGGTTTCAGGCTTTCGGTAATGATTTTCAGTCCGTGCGTTTGTGCCAGTTGTTCCTGGGATGATTGAATTGCTTGTTGTCGTTTCATCTGGAGCAGATACTGCTTCATTTGACTGCGCGCCTCGGCATTCAGATTTTTGGCAACCGCACCCTGCTTTTTTTCAAATTCTTGCAGTTCGGCTGCTGTGACACTCGGAGTTTCTAATTGCGCAAACCACAATTGATTCAACTCTTGCCTGGTTAATAAGTCTTGAAACCAGCTAAAATCGGAGCCCTTTTGACTCTCAACGAATAGAGGATCATGGTGCAACAACACAGCAGGTACAATAATCCCGTTCATGATATTGCCCAGCGCATTGGAAGGTTCAGACTGCAGGCCATAGGCTTTCAGATCCTTTTGCAAATCTGCCGCTTCGTATTTCCGGTTTTTGATTGTGAACAGCACCGTTTTTGGATCGGTAGTTTTTTCCAGGACTTTGGCCCATACAGCCTCGTCTTTTAGAACCCATTCAAATTCCAGTTCATCGCGCAATTGCTCGACGCGAATGCGCGGCAGGTTCTTGATAATTTCCTCACGCATGCGCCTGGCAATCTGTTCATTCGATTGCTCCAGTTGCGCCTCGTCTTTAGCCATGCTGGCATTCTCTGCTGCTGCCTTGTCTGCCTTGTCCGCATGGCTGGCATAGTGTCCGGCCAGACGCATGGTTTTGCGGAAGTAATCCAGCTGGTAATCACCCAGTTCTGCCAGGGGGATAGCCCCGGATTTCACGGTACGCATCAACATGAGTTTATTTCCCAGATCGAATAGCACGAATTTGCCCGGCTCCGTTTTCAAGCGGCTTTTTAGCAGATGCACAGGCACTCCTAAAATCGGCGGCGGATTGCAATTCAAACAAAGCGGCTCAATATAGCCGCCCAGCCAGCGGTAGCGGCCATGTTCGGATTTTTGTTGAATAAAATCTTCAACCTCGGAGTCCTTGATTTCCTCTGCATTCAGCTTTAGCCTGTAGTCCTCGATTTCCGGGAGACGAGATGGTGATCCGGGGTTCTGATTTAATTGTAGAAACTGCAGCTCTGTCATTGTGATTGTAAAATCATCTGCCTGGGACTTCAGCTTCAAAGTGTAGTTTAGTTGCTGGGCCTTGAGATTCTGCAAGGCTGTGTTACCAGCTTCCTTCGCAGCCGGATTTGTTTCCAATTTGGCGGCTTTGGCTTGCTCGGCTACAATATTCAGCAAAGCCAGCTGGCGGATCTTCTGGCTTTGGACTTCAATGCTGGCCAGATTGGCGGCGTCGGGTCCCGATTCCAACAGCATGATACGTCGTAAATCGGCGCGCTGGATGCTGCCCTGATCCCAGGTTGCGAGTTCCTGGCTTCCGGACGGACCGCAGCCTTGCATAAATACAACTCCAGTGCACAGCAAAAATACTAGTACAAAAGACCGCCACCCAGGGCTGAAATGAGCCATCGTTGCGTCGGGCGCCAATCCGGGTCTGCCAGGAAACAAATTACAGTATAGCATGTTGGCTCAGATTAGGAATCTGGCCTGAGAAGGCAAACCTATTCCTGGACAAACTTCCAACGGAAGGCGGGTTTGGTGCTGCTTGCAGCAGTATTGTTTGCGGCTGGTGCCGCTGCATTTTTTTCAAAATCGGCAGGACTGTCCCCTGAATTTTTGTCATTGCGAGCACGAGTAGAGCGGTTTGATCTGATCGGGGTAGAACCGGTTTTTTGTTTTTGACTGCTTTGGGCGGGCACAATAATTTCCAGCTTCGGCTGCCGCTCAGTAGCTGTCGTTCGCTGCGGGGGCTGCACAGCAGCCGTACCGATCGTAGCACCCAGAAATTGCTCCATGTCTCTTAGAATCAGGGGATCCGGAGAATGCACCGGTAATCCGGCGATCAGGCCCTGCAATTCCTGCAGGTGCTTTTTTTCAGTGTCCAGTGATTCCTGCACACGGGGAGTATAACTACGGTCAATTTGCAATTTGCTGCGCAATTCTTCCAGTTCATGGATATCGCGATCGATTTTCTCCAGGTGATTGAGCAGGTGGATTACCTTGATCATAGTTACAAATATCGACTGTTGGGCGACTTGCGTCAAGCAGTCTTTGCGATCAAAAAAGCATTGCCACGGCACCCTGGCATGCGTCTCTACGCATGTGCGCGGGCGCTTTCTGCTATATTTGACTTTGACTGGCGTACTGGTCCTGGGCCTCGATCGGCTTGTTTATAACAAACTGATTTTCCTGCCTGCCAATCACAGCGGTTGGGATAGCTATCGCTGGTTCAACTTTGAATCAAATTATCGGCACCTGCAGCAGTGGCGCCAGCGGCATCCAACGGATAAACTGGTCCTGTTTATGGGATCCAGTATCGCCCGTTACGCAACCCAGATTCACATTAGCCAGGCATTACTGAACCGCGAGGATGTTAAAATCGGCGGCTTTATGCATGCTGCCATGATGCCGGTCGATATGGTCGGATACCTGCCGCGGCTGCGGCAGTTGCGTCCGGATTTAATCGTGTACCTGACAAATCCGGCTGATCTGGATCTGGAACGCTACACACAGCCGTGGCAGGCGGGTCCGGCCTACGAACGTCAGCATG
>JAGRNA010000167.1 GCA_020441005.1 Leptospiraceae bacterium | reverse complement strand
ATCGTGCGCTCCCAGATTGACATTCACAAATCCAAACTGCACTCCCTGGCTTTGCAGGCTGATGTTGATCGCGGCCAGCTGCGCGCTTGCATGGGCGGCGTAATTGAGCGCCCCCAGTTGTAAATAGTTGCGTCCTCCTTCCATGTTAAAAGCGGCGGCCTGCAGCCAGGTATTTTCGGATAAATTATAAAAAGCGGCTAGCTGGATCCAGGGATCGCGGCCGCGGCTTAGCGGGGCATGCCGCAGATCGGCAGTCACCAGGTTAGTCAGGCCGGCAATCTGGATACGCGACTCGTCACTGGCCACATTGCCGAGACCAGCTAGCTGAATGGGCGCGTACTCGCTGGCATTAAACAGGGCCCCGGCCTGGATTGTGCTCACCCTGGATTCGGTCATGTTAAAGCCCCCGCTCAATTGCAGCAGGGAATCACCGGCACTGTAGTTGCCGAGGCCCGCCAGCTGCGGTGCGGGTACTTTCCAGTCTGGCTCTGAGACTGCATCTACTGTGGACTCGTCGGTCGCTGCATCAGGCGGGCTGGAATCCCGAGTCAGGTGCATATTGCCGAGCCAGCCAATCTGGGCGCTGGTATCGCTGGAAACATTGAAACCGCCGAATTGCGGCCAGAGATGTCTTTCACTTTTGTTTACGAATAGTCCCAGCTGAAACCCGTTGACATCCTGATCCGTCCAGGCAACCGGCGACACCGACAGGCCGTCCAGTTGATTCCGGTTGGCCGTGCCGAGCAAGGACAGTTGCACACCGCTGGCCGGGCCTTCATTGGCATTGATCAGACCAAGCTGCAATCCGCTCGTGCTTTGCTGCGTGTAATTGATCAAGCTGGCTGCCAGGCTCAGACTGTCGCGGGATTGGTTGAAAAGACCCAAATCCAGGCCGCGAACGCGATCGTTGTTGGAGTAGATCAATCCCAGCCGCAGTCCGGCCACGGTAGTGTCTTTAGTGAACAGCTGACCGGGCGCATAGAGGGCCACCTGTAAGGGGCTGGTTTCCATGTGCCAAAAACCGCTGACCAATTCATCGGGCGCTTGCCCGTCGGCTTGATTGAAAATCAGGGTGACCGGCCATCTGGCGTTGCGGGCGATGTTGATCAGTCCCAGTTGAGTCCCGTTTAAAACAGCCGCGTCATTTACCAGGCCGAGATTCAAACCCTGCTGGTTTTTACTACGATTGACCAGGCCGGTCTGGCAAAACTGACTGCGTTCGGCCAGGTTCAACAGTCCGATTTGACAGCCGCTGTCTGCGGCCATATTCATGGCTGCTAGCTGCAGACTGGCGCTATCAGCAGCATTGGCGGCGGCCGCTATTTGGACATGAGTAGTTTCACTATAGTTGGCCAAAGCGCTCAGTTGAAGCGTGGCCTTGTTATTCTCATTCAAGGCTGCGGCGATCTGGATATAAGACTGGTCAGAATGATTGACCAGCAGAGCAATCTGCCCACGGGTCTGCTCCGCGCCATTAAACAGACCCGAGATTTGCATATAGCTATTGTCTGCGTAGTTGCCGAGGCCAGAAAGCTGAACGATACTGCTATCACTGCCGCTGGCGCCCAGAGCCAATTGCAGGGGCGCATGTTCACCGGCATTGAAGAGACCGGCTAGCTGGAGCAGTGAATCGTCGCTAAAATTGATTCCGCCGCTCAGCTGTAACCAGGCCTTGTCATCGACGTTATTCAGAATCCCGCTAATTTGCAAGCTCGCATTATCCGCCTGGTTAAAACCGATACTGTATTGACCGGACCAGGCATCATCGCTAAAGTTAACCAGGATCCCCATCATCGGCATGCGGGTATCGTCACTGACGATATTGATCGCTCCCATCTGCCAGCCATACAGATCATCCGCATAATTGACGACACCCAGCTGCAGCCCAAACAGATCATCGCTACCGTTACCGAGGCCCAGTTGAAGTCCGGCGTGCGTATCGCTGATGTTCAGTGCGCCGGCGGCGATTCCGCCCGATTGGTCTTCGACGATATTGGCCAGCCCCAAATCCAGGCCGTACAACTCCGTATTATTACCATAAAATACATTCAAGCGCAAGCCGATGACGGTTGTCTCATCATCAAAGAGCTGATAGGGGTCCAGTAATGCGATCTGGACCGGAGTGACCGCACGCGCCGGCAAATGGGGCGCAAAACAAAACAGAACGGTCAACAGCAGCGGGCTGATCAAGATTACAATCCGGCTATTGATGGAACGGCGCATGCCTACACGATGCACGCGATTGATTATTCGGCAACCGGTTTCACTGTTTCCAGCTGAAAAACTGCCCGGGCAGGAGCCCTTCAGGTCGCTCGGTCGGACTCCATAGGGCTGGTCCGGCGCAGCGGTGCGGGCTTCAATCCAGGGAGCGACCGATTTGTCAGACAGTGTTGCAACAGAATACCAGCGGGCGCGGGGAGCAGATCGCAGAGGGGCAGTGTCAGCATCGGTAGTCCCGGCCAGGGTTTTTGCGTTGCAAAACAAAAATGCCCGGAGGTAGTCCCCCGGGCATATGCCTGAATAGTTGGCTTGTGGTTTACGGAGAGACCGAGATGATCTCGTCGCGGTTTACCAGATTCACCACATGCTTGTATTCCGCCGAGTCTTTACCGTATTTCAGTTCGGCCGCTCGTAGCAGGTGCACATTCTTTTTGTAACGGAAACGGAACATCTGATCTTCTGTGCCGACCTTGTATTTCAGGATCATTTGCTCCTGGAAGGCGTAGCACTGAGCCAGATACTTATGAGCCGGATACTCCTTCTCGTTTTCGTCAATTTCAATATAAAGCTCCAGTATCGGGATACACTGCGGCAGGTTGCCCAGATCGAACTGATACATGACCCAGTTGCGGTATACGGCCGACAACAGTCGTTTGAAAGCCGGTTTTTCGCGTAAATCCGGGTTTCGGATATCGTCCAGGTGATTCACCGCGCGGGTGAAGTAGGTTACCGCTTCCAGCTTTGATTTCTGCTTCATGCGGTAAATAAAACGCTCTTCACGCGACTTGCGGTCTACTATTTGCCAGTACCACTTTTCATTCAAGTGCTTGGCGTCCGCATTTTCCTTGCGATAGAGTTCGACTTCATCACGCATCTTGATGATGGTATTCACGCCGGCCTGGTAGGCAGACAGAGCCAGACGGTATTTGTTGTTCGCAAAAGCCTTGGACAACTGATGCAGATCGGCAAAGGCCTGGTTGTAATCGCGATAGTCCGCGTTCTTCCAGAGTTCTTCCGCCCGCAGGTTGCGGTCTCGAATCCGCTTGCCTTCATCAGTCAGTTTGGCTTCATCCACTTGTTCAGTTACCAGTTCACCCGGAGTGGCCTCGTATGGCGTCGGATTGGCTGGGTTGGTTGGTCCAGTGTTGTCAGTGTTTTGGGCCCACAAACCGGTGGTCGCAAATACAGCCAGCAACACGATTGCAATTTTTTTCATAGTTCGCACCTTCTCAATCTATTCAGGCTAGTTTAGACGTCCCAAAAGAGCTTTCTGTGACATCAACTATACTATCGGGTGAAGCGGGGGGCATATCAAGCCAAAGTCATTTTTTTTTACCTGGTCCGCCAAAAAAGAATTTAGTCCGCTAAACCGCCTGGCATCGCTTGCAAGGCTGAGTTTGGAACAGACCGTGTGCCTGGCAAGAAATTGTTGATGCGGCCTGTTCGTTCGCAGGTTACCGATTTCCGCTACCAGACCAGCCCGGTGATCGGTGCCTTGGATCGTGATGCTGTGCTTGATCCGGTTTTGAGTCCAATCGGCCAGTCCGAATCAATTTTGCCATCTGAACGGCAGATTATGTCGCCGCGATTTACAGGATCGCTGCAGGATCCGGGCGCATGATTAGTGGGTCAAGCCGTCCGTCCCGTGCCCGTCGATCAAAAAATTAGCCAACCTGCCGTTTTGTGGTCGTTGCTATTCAATGGATTTGATGGCGGCCAGCGGAATATTGTGCAGTCCCTGTTTGTCCCTGATGGTCAGTGTCTCCGCCGTTCGGTTTACAATTTCTCCATAGACCTGTTGCCCGTCTCGTAGCACAACCGTGGCCATTTTACTGTAATCGGCCTGCCAGTTGGCCTGGGCATCCATGCGCATGCGGGCGATTTCTTGCAGGGCCTCGAGCCTCTTTTCGGCCCGCAGACCTTCCAGCTCGGCTAACAGGGAGGGATCAAATTCGCCCTTTTCGACCGATTGGCGCAGCTGATCAAACTCCTGTGCGGCCACGGTGACGAGCGTCTTTTCGTCCATGATATCCTCGGCCGAGCGGCGCATTTCTTTGGCTTCCAGAGCGCTCTCCGGACTTAGATCTCCTAAATCCAGATTGGCCGCTGTGCCCGCCCCAGGCTCGGCCAGCTCCTGATTGATTGCCTGCAAGGTCTGCGATACTTTGGCATCCAGACTGGCCTCTTTTTGGGTTTCTACAATGATCTCCGTGCGCTGCAGCTCTGCCAGTTTTTGCAGCTCCGGACTTTTGGCCAGCGCCTCGCTTGACATTTTTTCCAGGCTGCTGATGCGGGGCTGCATGGCCACACTGCCTTCCATGACACGCACATTGGGTTGACCGTTCTCGTAGCGCACAGCAAAAGCCGTACCGCGCACGCTGGCCACTGCTGTGGGAGTTTTGACTGTGAATTCATCCGTTTGTTGGCCCTTTTGGGCGCGGGCGAACAGGGAGCCCTGCTGCAGATTCAATACGACCGCAACTGCAGCCTGGCCGCGTTGGTCCACCAGACTCTCGACCGTAACAGTGGTGTTTTCCCGAATCCGCAAGGCGTTGCCGCTGCGGGATTGCAGGTCCAGGCTGCCTTTACCGGTCTGAATAGTATCGGCGGCGAAGACCAACATTCCCTGGCTAGCCTCTTTTTTGGCGTCCGCTTTGCCGTCAGGCAAGACCCAGGCCTCGCCCTCGCTTTGCAATGCCAGGAAGGCGGCGTTTTGAGCCGACTTCTGATCTCCGGGACCGCAGGCCGCCAGGCTAATGATTGAGAGCAACACAAGCGGCCCGCGCATCTGCCATCGACAGGGAATTGGGCGCAGGCGATAAGGTTGCTGCCGGGGGGCAGGTTGGTCATGGGATAATAATATCATTAGCCCATTGCATAATAGCGACTCCATTTATTCAATCACTAAATGATTGCAATGCAAATGGTCAAAATGCAAACAGTAAAAAGATTGAAATCGATTGACTATAATTTCAGGGTTTAACAGGCTTGCCGCCATGAATCGGCTTTGGCTTTTGTCCGCTCTACTGCTGCTTGGCGCATGCGCCTCCCTGGAGGTAGCCCGTGAGCATCTGCGAGCCGGCAATCAGGCCGAAGAAGCCGGGAATCTGGACCAGGCCCTGGTTCACTATCAGGCGGCGGTAGACGAATATAAAAATTTTCCGGACGCCTGGAATAATATTGGCTTTGTGTACGCTCGCCGCCAGAATACAGACGCTGCGCGCAAAAGTTTTGAGCAGGCGATCCGGCTGGACCCCCGTCATGCCGGCGCGCATTTCAACCTGGCTCGGTTGCAGGAGGATGCCGGCGAAGACGCGGCCGCAATGGCAAGCTACCGCCAGGTGCTCGTCATTGAGCCGACCCATCCGGCTGCGCGCGTCAATCTGGCCCGTTTATTGATTAAAGCGGGTGACCGCGCTGGCGGTAAACGCGAGCTCGAACAGGTAACTGTGCAAAGTGCCGATTATGCCCCTGGTCATTTCAGCCTGGGTTTGTTGCTCTACCAGGAAACGAATATCCACGCTGCCCTGAGTGAATTTCGGAAGGGCTGTGAACTGGGGTTGCCGCCTGCCTGCGCGAACGCGGACCGTATGCGCATTCTGCTGACGAAAAACGAATCCGATCAACAGCCCTGATGGACTGACAACCGGCAGTGCGGTGTTATCCCGAGTTGATCAAGATTATTCAAACAACAGCTGATCGATCACCTGTTCGAGTACCACCGGGTATTGGCGCGTGCTTGCGGCGCTCCCGGCTGCAATACTGACAATTTGGCCGGTTTCATTATCGAGTACGCTGAGGTGAATTTGAGTTCTCCCGGAAAGCGGAATGATGCGGTGATTCAGTGTGTAGTTTGTGGCTGGTATACTTGTGCCAGCTTGAGTCATTTCTTGTCTGATCACCTGGTCGCTGATAAAGTGATCATAGCCGCTTTTTTGCCGCCATAGGTGCGCAAATTGCCGGGTCAGGGCCAGGTTTTGTTCTCGACTCAGATTCTGGAAGTGTAGCACCGGTATTAAGAAACGCACAGATTTTTGGTCTGCCGCTTTGCGCCATGTTGCCTCATGCGCGCAAGCGAGCGTGACCAGGCCAAGCAGAAGGCAGCCAATAAATTTGCAAGCAAAGGAATTGCTTGCATCTGTCCTCATTCGATTCATTTTTTCAGGAGTTGCAACTTTGCCTGCAAATTGCGGATTGTATTTCGGTTATAGCCGATTGACTGATAAAAGATTTGCCCTTTGCTGTTTACCAGGAATGTAGCCGGAACGCTTAAGCTGGGCACATATTTTTTGGCAGCAATCTGGTAAATATCAAGCAATACTGTTTCGCTGATGCCCCAGTCGGCGACTTTTTTTTGAACCAGGACCCGGTTCTGGGCTGCGTCGATATTGATAAATAGCAGGCGGACATGCAAGTTTTCGGCGGCCAATTTCTGGATTGCAGGCATCTCCGCCGCGCAAGGCTGGCAATAGGTGGCCCAAAAGTTAATGATTAGCGGGCCGTTTTGGATGTATTTTTTCAGGAATTGTTTCTCGCTCGTTTTCAAGTCCTCAAGAAATACCGACCCGAAAGCCTCTTCGGCCGACACAGGCTGCAACCAAATCAGGCTGGATAGCAGCAGGAGCAGTACTGAATGGATCGCGGGCTTGATTGATTTCATTTATGATACCGGTGACAATGGGGACCGAAAGATTGCCGAATTGTGGCAGGCTTTACAAGCGTTTTTTTGCGAGTTAGTTTCCCTGAAGCAATATATCAAAAACCAAATAGCCTGGCCAAGGGTGACGCCGTATAATCATGATTAGTCCGGCTCCGCTGCCAAAGTATAGCGAAATCAGGGATTATCTAAAAATTTTTAAACCAATAGAGCCTGTCATCCAGGTGCAAACGGAATAATGTGGAAACTAAACCCTGTTATGATAATCAGGTTACTGAAAAACGAGCGCTTTCACTATCCTGACTGCAAGATCACTGTGTTTTCCTGCCACCTTTGCACTTGTAATAGCCAGGACCTGTCCGGTTTCATTATGCAGAATCCGGACTTGAATCCGGACCTCCTGTCCAATTTGTAAAAATTTACTATGGACATGATAATTGGTCGAGGGTATTAGCTTGCCGGCCATTTTCAATGTTTCGCGTTCTGAATCGAGATCAACAAAACAAGGTCTGGCTGTCGCTTTTTGCAACTCTCTGCCAAAAAACCGTGTAAATTGTTCTTGCTCACTTGTATCAAGGTTTGGAACTGCAAATAGTGGAACCTTGAAGTGCGTATTCAGCGGTAGCTCTTCAACCCATTGCTGCCTGGTCTCAGTTATGTATTCAGCAGTACGACCAGATACAAGGCAAGCATTGCTTAAAACTAACATACCAGCAATTGGAAAACAAAGGTTTAATCGTGCCAAAAGGCGCTGGAGCATCAATGATTTGCTCCAATTATAGTCTTGATTCTTTCTATGTTGCTTCTGTTATAACCATGCAGTTTTTGGTAAATCTGATTATTCTTGATAATAATAGTCGTTGGTACACGCAATTCAGAATCATATTGCTTGATCGCTATCTGATATGAATCAAGCAATACAGTCGACTGCAATCCTAGCTTTGCAACAATTGCATCAATCTGATCCCTTTGATCCCCTTTATCTACACTGATCAACAGCAGGCGGGTATTAGTAGTTTTGCTTACAAGTGCTTCAAGCTCTGGCATTTCCGTCTTGCAGGGTCCACAGTAGGTGGCCCAAAAATTCAACACCACCCAATTATCGGTTTTGATCCAGTCGCTCAGCAATTGAGCCTCACCAGTTAAATCAAGCAACATAACCTGCCCAAATGCTTTCGAGCGGGTTTGAGCCAATAAAGTGACATTTGTCAATAATGCAATAATTAACAAAATCTTACGGATCTTTTGCCTGAAAGTAGTACTCATATTCAAATCCCTGATAAATCATTTACCTTATTGTTAACTCCCCGGCACGGTGTATAATTCAGCCGAATCCAGGTAGTTAGTAGTGTTAGTTGAATAAATGCAACCACCCGAGACAAGCACTTTGCCGCTACTTAGTTTTATGGCGCTGAAATGGATTCTTGTCGCATTCATTCTGCCCGTGAAATGAAAAGTATTAGTATTCACATTGAAGGAAAAGGCATCACGACTATAGCTCCAGGAAAAATCTGCATTTTGGGATGCTCCTCCAATTATAAGCGGCGTGCCATCATTTAATTTGATGGCTTTATGGCCATATTGGGAAGAATAATTTCCAGCAGCGCTAAATAATTGAGTTGCAGTGTTCCAAATCTCAGCCTGTGAATCTGTGCTGCCACCCACAAATAGAACATTACCGTTAGAAAGCAAAGAAGCTGTATGTTGGTTACCTGTCTGATAAGCGCCACGTTTGACCAGCATGGTGTTAGCAATTGAGCTAACATTAGCGCCAGTAGCATCAATGATTTCAGCACTGAAAGCATCAGAGCCGCCAGCGATCAGGACCCTACCATCGAGTAACTTTGTTGCTGTGTGTCGGTAGCGATCTGTGCCAAGCTGGTCGGTATCCTGGGTCCAGGTACCGCCATTAAACAAGGACCATCGCCGCGCTGTGTTGTAACCACCTGTTAGCAGAATATCATTGCTATTCAGTCGATTCACTTGAAACATCGTTCTGGCTGAATTCAGATTTCCAGCCGTTGTAAAAGTTGTTCCGTTAAATATTTCAGTAGAGTTCAAGCCACCAGTAAATTCGTAGGAACCATTCGTACCAGCAACAATTAATACCGTATTATCAGCCAATAGTGCAGTTTTATGATTCCACCGGGCCGTATTTAAAGAATTCTCAAGTTTACTGAAGACACCGGTGTCAGGATCGTATATTTCAGCACTATTTAGAACGCCACTGGCTCCAACACCGCCAGTAATCAGGATTTTGCCATTTGAAAGCTCCGTCATTTCATGCTTGCAACGCCCAGTCTGCATGGCTCCGGTATATGTAAAATTTACGGCTTTCAGATTGGCTGCATCCAGATTGATTAAAAGTCCACTTAGAGAATCAGGATCAAGAAAGCTCTCCGAGGCCGGTTCGGCTGGGAAACAGGCAACAAGAAAAAAGCAAAGAAGACTAACAAAACTTCGATTCATTTTGATACCCGATATAACTCTGCTCGAGCGAATAAATTCAACGTGCCATAATCAATGCGTGACTCTGGATAAACACCGACTCCGGTGACTAATACATCACCAGTATTCAATGCAGTGCATTGAAAATATCCATTGGCATAATAAGCCCAATTCATTGAGGGAGCGGCATAAGAAATAACCTGACTATAAAACTCGACGGTACTGCTCGAAACTTTGGTTCCGGTACTAAAAGCGGTTGGATGCTTATAATAGTTAATTCCACCGATGATCATGATGCGACCATCCTTCAGTTGAACCAGGCATGATTTTTCTCTACCCAGCGCCAAATTGTGCCCAATTGTAAAGGTGTTATCATTTGGTGAGTAGATTTCCGTACCTTTCTCAGGGTCGTCACCAATTGACTGCGGTGATGCTGTATTGGCTCCTCCGGCAACCAACACTGTGCCATCACTCATGGTATGCGCAACATGATACTGATGCGAAATATTCATCGTTGCGGCCGCAATGCTGCTTGAACCGTCTGCGGAGAAAATCCGGGTGCTGTTGGCGACTGATACTCCCCCAGTCTGTAACACTCTACCATCGCTTAGTAATGTTAAGTTGTGCCCTGATGAAACAATCGTTCCATTTGTTATTGTTGTCCATCCATTGGAAACAGGATCGTAAACTTCAGCTTCTGCCCCACTGCTGTTACCGCCGCTTACAAGAACTTTGCCATTATTCAGTCGAATTGCCTTGTGATAACGACGGGCAATATTCATATCCGCAGCAACAGTTATCGAACCAGTAACCGGACTGTAAATGTAAGTCCATTTTTGGCTGACACTGCTTGCATTGCTGCCCCCGACAATCAGAACCCGACCATCTTGTAGCAATGTAGCTGTATGATTTTGAATAGGACTTGGAAAACTGGCGCTTATCAAGCTAAATGATTGTGAAGATGGGTTATAAATTTCCAGGCTGCTGAGCGCATCACTAGTTTGAGCATCATAACCGCCGCTGACTAAAACCCGACCATCTTGCAGCAAAGTAGATTGGTGGTAGTAGCGTGCATGCTTCATGC
Organism: Leptospiraceae bacterium; assembly: GCA_020441005.1. Taxonomy (GTDB): domain Bacteria; phylum Spirochaetota; class Leptospiria; order Leptospirales; family Leptonemataceae; genus JAGRNA01. The sequence continues at coordinate 5,671 of JAGRNA010000167.1, read as the reverse complement.
CATTCAGGACAACCCACCCCTCGGCATTGCGAATATAATTCAAAAACAAGCCGGTTATATTGTCCGGATCCAGCGGGCTTTCTTCATCGGGTGTTCCATTATAGCATGCAGTAAATACCAGGAATATATAAAACAGGTGAAGCGTACACTTCATAATTAAAACCTTGATTGCAGTGAAAACCGAACAACATGCGCTTCCAGGTTAGCAAAAGGTGCAGGACTTGAGTATTGCAAGGCAGCAGCCTCTTTACCCGGATTACTTATTGTTGACAACTCAAGATTCCAATCCCATTCATCCTCGATTGCTGCCTGCTTCTTTTGCTCCTCTGCTTCCAAACGGTATCCCAAAATTGTTGCCACCCCCCAATATATCAGGAAAACACCAGCTGCGATGTTGGCACGGTTAGCTGCAGAACGAATACTTGCCCGTTTTTCTTCGAAATGGATATAATTTAAAGCCAGAGCCGATGTATTGGTGTAATATAGCAAGGGTAAAGTCAGATCACTGTAATCATCCTGGGCCCTGGTATAAGCAGTACGGGCATTTATAAAGTTCAGTCCGCCCAGAGCCCAGGCACTCATCCAGACAGCTCCATGGAGTGGATCGTCATAATAGATATGAACCCAGCCCGGAATCAAATGCCTGATGCCAGCCGGCTTTTTTTCATCTGAGAAGTCTATGCGACCCTTGCCGGCCATTTGTTTTAAAATTTTGGTCGCCAAGGCCCGAGACGTTCGTTCCAGATCATTTGTACCAGAAGCTGTTTCTGTCGCTGCCAATTCAATCTGACCTGCTTCAACATTTACAACCTGGGCACTGATAACCAATCGCTCATCGATTTTGGTAACCTTGCCAAACATCAATGTATTGGCTGCCAAAAGTCGACCAATCTTAACAGCACAACTTGTATCAGTACAACCGGATTGCTGAAAGGCCTGTTCCAATAAAATGGTGTTGATTGCTGACCGCTCGATGACAGTAAATTGTTGGCTAGCCACCATAACCTCCTTCAGGTAGGAGGTGCTCACTTCCGCTACTACGGCAATTACGCCGGGTTGAGGCTGCAAGTCAAGAATTGCCAGGCGTGGCTTGGTTTTGGCGACCAGTGGCATATTGGTGCCAATGATTAACAGAATAGATATAGAAAATAGTGCAACTTTCTTCATAACAATATTACTAATGATTAATTACCTGTCACATTTGGTGTGACTTTAAATCTCAAACGGCCCCTTGTCAATACATTCCTTTAATTGCTGGTAGCTTCATAAATTTCAGCTGTCTGCAAATAAAGGGTGTTGACAGAGTCATATACGCAACCGCCAGACACCAACACCTTGCCGCTACTGAGTTTGATCGCACTAAAGTATTGTCGGCTTTGGTTCATACGTCCGGCGAAACTAAAATTATCAGTATTAATATTATAAGTATACGCTTCGCGAACAACCGGTGAAGAAAGCGTAGCAGACCCACCAATTACTAGTGGAGTCCCATCATTTAACAGGACAGTCTGATTGTTGACAGGCGAATATGCACCGGCATCCACAAACAATTGATTCCCGGTATTCCATATTTCAGATCTTGAACCCCACCCCACGAAAAGAACATTCCCGTTTTGAAGTAAAACAGCTGAATGGTATTTGCGATCTTCCCGCATTAGATTTGCAATCGTGCTAACTGCAGTTGCGCCAGAGTTGATGATTTCTGCTGTGTATGTTACGGCCTCATATTCGGCACCACCGCCTACAAGGATACGCCCGTCACTTAATGAAGTGGCTGAATGCGAATATCGCCCGATAGACAGTTCTGCGGTGCTGTTTGTCCATGTACCAGCACTGTAAATGGACCACTTGCGAATTCCGCCGGAAGAAGAGCTATTGCGACCGCCAATTGCAATAATTCTGTTATCATTCAATTTATTCAGAGTAAACATTGTACGAGCTGAAGCCATAGACCCGGTTGCTGTAAATGTTGTTCCGGTAAAGATCTCTGCCGAAGATAATTGCACCTCGCTACCGCTGGTATTATCAGAGCCGCCCGTTAGCAAAACAGTATTGTCGGCTAACAATATTGCTTTATGATCATATCGGGCATGATTTAATCTTTCAGCCAACTGGCTGAATATACCAGTATCCGGATCGTAGATTTCCGCAGTGTTGAGAGCGCCACTGGCTCCCATACCGCCCGTAATCAGGATTTTGCCATTTGATAGTTCAGTCATTTCATGCTTGCAACGACCTGTATGTAAAGATCCAGTAAGAGCGAAATTGACAGGTTTTAATTGAGAAGCATCCAGATTTAAAAGAGCTCCTGTCAAATTTGCTGGATCCAGTATGTTATCCGAGCCAGGCAATCCTGCAAAACAAGCAGTTGAACACAGAAGAGCCAGATTAATGACTGTGCTCCTTGTTAAAAAGAAGGATTTCATAAAAACAAAATCTATACGCGATTCTATAGGAATTTAGCGCGCAATCATAGTTCGACAGGCGCACTACAAGTGTATTGGAGTGTATCCGAATACCTTGGCCAAACAAAGTCCAGGCGCCGTTTATGGAAAGAAATTGACAGAACGTCGACCACGTGCCTATAATTGCGCGCGGATTTGGCCGGGTCAATGATTTTTTGGCGGGCTATGGCAAAAAAAGTCAAAAGAGGATGCAACCCGACTTAATCTCCAGGAAAGTAGTGCACATTCATCGTTCGACAGGCTCACTGCAATTATATTGGAGTGTGCCTCAAATCCCCTGGCCAATTTGAGTCAAGACCCCATGGTCCCTGCGGTCCGACCAGCTCACCAACCGCTTGTCGTCTATGATGGTGTAAACAATTTATGCAATTTTTTTAACTTTTTCTAAAAAAACTGCATACTCACCCATTTTCCTGGCATGGTTGTGTGGATCCATGTGTCGAAAGAATGCTCCATTATTCAGCAAAAGGTAGACTATACAGATCATCTTCCTGCATATTGCCATCCGGACTTTCCCCGGCTCTTTGACGAAAGCTTGTTAACCTAATCCTGTATATTCACCTTGCCCTTGCGAAAATGAGTCACTGCCTGGGTCAACAACGTGATTGACATTTTGCGGCCATCGCTTGCCCGGGTGGCCTTGACTGTCAGCACATAATCGCCGGGTTGATAGAGTGCTTGTCCGCTTTCAAAATCATCTTCATCGCCATTGTGAGAAACGGCGGCCTCATAGCGCACACCGGGCGGTGCCGTAAAAACTGGTCGCACAGTCCCCACGTAGCTGCCGTCGTTTGCGATTCCCTGGATCCGGGGCGTTTCAAGCGGCTGGGCTGCCAGCTGCCCGAGGCTGGTCACTGTCAGGATTGCAGCCAGTACTATACTAAAAAAATAGTATTGATGAAAAAGTCTGCCCGGCAAATAGAACTGCGAGACGGAATTAATACTCTGGTGTTCATTTTTAAGCGACATAAAATAAAAATTACTATTCGGGCTGTTTTAATGAAATAGAGTAGAAAATATCTATTATTTTGTCAACATCAATGTCGGAATTTAATTTTGTAAAGCGGGGAATTATATGACAACGATTGCGCGTATCGATGTTTAATGCTGCCAGGATGCAGTTAGCGAACGTAAAAAGATCGCGATTGCTCGAACCTGCATCGGGCGGTTACTATCGGGACATGCCGGCTAGCGGTGATTTCCCTGTCGTTGAGGGCCGGCGCAGACTGGTAGCCTGATTTCTCTTGACAGGGCGTCAAGCGGCCCGTTTCTCATACGGCATGAAATCCTGGCTGGCCGAAGCATGGTGTGAACCGCAAGAACTTGTTTTGAAAGACATTCCCGTCCCCGAACCGGCGGCCGACGAGCTTCTGATCCGGGTTGAGGCCTGCGGCATGAATTTTCCGGATATATTACTGATCGCCGGCAAGTACCAGGCGCGTCCCAAGAGGCCCTTTGCTCCGGGTGCCGAGGTGGCTGGCACTATTGAAAAAGCCGGTGCCGATGCGTCTGCCTCCTTTGCTATCGGGCAGCGGGTCGTCGCTGTCTCGATGATAGGCGGCTACGCTCAATTTGCTGTGGTCAAGGCGACCCAGTGCTGGCAGCTGCCGGACAATATGCCCTTTACGGAAGCGGCCGGTATGATGGTGACCTACCAATCCTCCTGGTTTGCGGTTGTCGAGCGCGGTCAGACCAAAGCGGGCGAAACGCTGCTGGTACATGCTGCGGCTGGCGGCATTGGTACGGCAGCTGTGCAAATCGGCAAGGCTTTGGGAGCGCGGGTGATCGGGACAGCCAGTTCGGCTGAAAAACTGGAGCTGGTCCGGCAGGAAGGCGCTGACGAGGTTGTCAGTTACCTGGATGCCGGCTGGCACGGCAAAATCCGCAAGGAACTAGGCGGTGCGGATGTAGTGATCGATCCGGTCGGAGGCGATATCTTTGCCGGTAGCCTGAAGTGCATCAATTTTAACGGCCGGCTGGTGATCGTTGGTTTTACATCCGGTGAGATCCAGCAAATACCGGCCAATCTGCTTTTAATCAAAAATGTATCCGCAGTCGGTCTGCACTGGAATATTTATCTAGCTGATCATCCCGCCAAAATCAAGGCCTGCACGGATCAGCTCTTTGATTGGTACGCGGCCGGCAAAATCCGGCCGGTAGTCGACCGCGAGATTCCGATGCAAACGGCTCGGGAAGCCCTGGTGGAAATCGGCAGCCGCAAAAGCAAGGGCAAATATGTCCTGTGTCCCTGGCAGTGAGGTGACCTCGATATGCGCATCGTCTATTTTGGCAGCCCCGCCATATCGGCTGATTTGCTCAAGGCGCTGCTGGCTGACGGCCGGCATGAAGTGGTCTGTGTGGTGTCCAACGTCGATAAACCGCGCGGCCGTTCTAAAAAGCTGCATCCCACGGCTGTGAGTGCAGTGGCTCTGGAATATGGTTTGCCGCTCTACCGTTTTGAAAAGCTGAGCCGTAACGATGCTGCAGTGGAAAGTCTGGCCGGATTTCAGGCAGACCTGTTTGTGGTTTTTGCCTATGGCCACTGGATTCCCGGTCGCATTTTTGATCTGCCGCCGATGCGGACCATCAATCTACACGCTTCTCTCTTGCCGCTACTGCGCGGTGCATCTCCCATTCAAAGCGCCTTGTGGAACGGATTTAGCACAACAGGCTGGAGCATTCAGTTTGTCGGCCGGGAAATGGATGCCGGTGATGTGCTCAGCGAATGCCGTCTGCCTGTCGATCCCAATGTTACCGCCGCCGAGCTCACCGAACAGATGCTGCCAGCCGGGATTCAACTGATGGTTGATACCCTGGCTGAATTTGAGACCCTGGCGCCAACGGCTAAAGCGCAGCGGCATGAGCTGGCCACGCACTGCAGCAAGATCCAGACCAGTGATACCTGGCTGGATTGGGACCGGCCGGCTGTGGAGCTGCACAACCAGATCCGGGCTCTGAATCCAGCCCCGGGGGCGCGTACCGTTCTAGAGGGCGATGAATTAAAAATATGGCGCACTCAGCTTGTCCCGGCCGGCGAATGGGGTCCAGAATGGCGTGAACAGCCCCCAGGGACCTTTGGGCCGGGTCTCAGCAAGAAACACCTGTTTGTGCGCACCGGTGACGGACTTCTGGCAGTACTGGAATTGCAGCCTCGCGGCAGAAAGCAATTGACGGCACAGGACTTTCTAAACGGTTATCGTGCAGGG